>CALIOE010000121.1 GCA_938044775.1 uncultured Rhizobiaceae group bacterium | reverse complement strand
CATGACAAGTTGCCGCAACTTGTGGCTTCAATGGACGTTGCAACAGCGCCTTATCCTGCAGCCGAAGACTCCTATTTTTCCCCTCTGAAGCTTTATGAATACCTCGCCCTTGGAAGGCCCATCGTAGCATCAGACATTGGGCAGACCGGTGCGCTGATAAGGCATGGTCAGTCGGGTCTTCTTGTCCCTCCCGGCGATCATCAAGCGTTAGCGGCCGGACTGCTGGAACTCTATCGTGACAAAAATCTGGCTCGGAAACTCAGCAGAAACGCAGCAGAAGAGGGCGAGCGTCACAGTTGGATACGTAATGCAAAAGCTGTGCTGGCACTTTCAAAAGCGTCGAGGCGGGCAGCGTAGTGGCAGCTAAACGCGACCAAATCGATACAGCAATTGTGCGAAGACTGTTTGCAAAGATGCATCCGCACCTGACGCCGTTTCGCGGCACTCTGGTGCTTGCGTCGTTTGCAATGATAGGCGCAACGGCCATGGAGATATTGCGGCCCTGGCCGATGAAGATCATTTTTGACGGCCTACTTATTCCCTCTGAATCGCCTGACGCAATTACGCAAGCTGCCATTGAGGTTACGGGCGGTGGTGACTGGTTGCTGGGAGTGGCCTCCTTGTCGATTCTGGCAATGGCAGTCGTTGGGGGCGCGCTGGCGTTTGCGCAGTCCTATTTGATCGCCAGCGTCGGGCAGAAGGTGGTCGCAAAAGTCCGACTCGATCTCTACCGACATATCCAGCGTCTGTCCCATTCGTTTCATGATCAGGCCAGCCTGGGCGATATTCTATCACGACTGACGGGCGACGTTCGCATGATGCGGGACCTTTTGGTGAATGCAATCGTCTATTTTGCAGCGCGCATCCTCGTCATTGCCGGAACACTGATTGTTATGTTCGTCATGGACTGGAGACTGGCACTGGCAGCACTTCTCGTTCTGCCTGGGCTGTTTTTCGTATCACGCTGGTTTGCGGTCAAGATCCGAAGTGCAGCAAGAAGGCAACGCCGTAAAGAGGGCAAAATCGCAACAGTGATGGGAGAGAGCATATCTGCCATTACCGTGGTGAAGGGGTTTGCTCGTGAGGCTCACGAGGAAGCAAGGTTTGCAAAGCAGAACAACTCCTCGCTCCAGGCCGGACTGGTTGCCACTCGGTTAGAAGGCCACATGGATCGCATTGTTCAAGTGCTTTTGGCGCTGGGGTCGTGCGTCGTGCTTTGGTACGGGGTTTCCCGAGTTCAGGAGGGTGCCATTTCGCCCGGCGACCTTCTCGTATTCATTGCGTATCTGGCTGCCCTCTACAAACCCGTGCGTAAGCTCGCTGCCATGACCAGTAGAATTGCCAAGGCCGCGGCAAGCGGGGAGCGCCTGCTTGAGATATTTGATCTTCAGCCGGACGTTCTCGAAAAATCCAACGCGCTGATTGCACCAAAATTTCGAGGTGCTGTCCGGCTCAATCAGGTTGACTTCTCATATGGTGACAGCAGCGCCGTACTGAACAAAGCAGTGTTGAATGTGGAAGCCGGCGAGAACGTAATTCTTGTCGGCGAAAGCGGTGCCGGCAAGTCGACGATCGGAAAGCTTCTTTTGCGATTTTACGATCCCATCGCCGGGCAAGTAATGATCGATGGCCGCGATATCACCAGTTTCACACTGGACAGCCTTCGGGAACAAATCGCCGTGGTCCTTCAGGAAAGCGTCCTCTTCGCCACGACGGTCCGCGAAAACATTGCTTATGGGCGGCTGGACGCAAGTCTGGAAGATGTTATCGACGCAGCCAAGGTGGCTTGCGCGCACGATTTCATCCTGAAACTGTCCGATGGTTACGATACAGTTCTGGGCGAGCGCGGTGCCACTTTGTCAGGGGGACAACGCCAGCGCATTGCAATCGCCAGAGCCATCGTCCGCGACGCGTCCATTCTCATTTTGGATGAGCCGCTTACCGGTCTGGATAAGAACAACGCAACCACAGTTTTGGAAGCAATAAGTCGAGCGGCGGTTGGCCGTACAACGTTACTGATTACCCACGATCCGGAATCGGTGGCGATGGAGCACCGGGTTGTGCGCTTGGAAAACGGCCGCTTTGTTGAAAACGATGCTGAACTGCTGGAAGCGTCGGCGAAGGTCGCGTGATGACCCGGTTTTCAAAAACATCTCAACCAGTGCCAGAAATCACGTTTAATCCCGCTCTCATGAAACGGGTACTTGATCCCTTTACGCTCGCTGAAAGCCTGGCGGCCACTCAAAATATGAGCGCTGAACTTGCTCCCGAAACAGCAACCGTAACACGAACGCTGTTCAGCCGACGACGTCATGTCGTATTTCATGCGTTACTGGCGAATGATCGGCAAAGTGCGCGCAAACCTTATCTGGCCGAACTTTCTGGCGATTCGTCGGCCGAGCATTGTGCACGCGAGCGCCGGAAGCTTTCCAAGTCGCGACGCGCCCAGCTCGAAAAAACCGACGATCGGTCAGTTTTTGAAGTGCCGGAACTGGGCCTTGTGTTCCGCAGAGCTGGACTGGATGCCAAATTACCCGGTTTGCGCCTCCTTCACGACCGTCGCAGAGCCGCTGAGGTCTGCGCTCGAGCATTAGGGATCTCAACCAAAAGAATTGCTGTCCATACCAGCTTGATGGCACATCGATTGGGAAAGCGGGCGGTCATTCGAGCAGATATCTCCGGCAGCTTTGCAGGGCGCCTGTATTTGAGAATCCGCCCGATATCCAGCTCTTCGGGACTGGAGGCCTTTAAAAGACACCAGAGGGTTTCGGCGTGTCTTGCGGCCGATAAGACTGTTTTCGTTCCCAAAGCACACTGTTACGATGCAGAATATGGTGCTGCAGTCTACGGCAATATTCCAGGTCACCAACTGGATTTTCGTCCCTCAAAAACCAACGCTCATACGCTTGCAGCTGCGCGCGCCCTGAATGCAATCTTCAGACACGGCCCTCGATCAGAAACTATCTACACAGGAAGTGATGAACTCTCTCTCATTCGCGATTGGTCCGAACGTTTGTCGCGGCTTTGCCCGGACTTGAGGGATTCGATTGCGCGCGCAGTTGACAAAGTTGAACCAGGACTTGCAACCGATACCGAGTTCGCTCCGTGTCATAGAGACTTTCACGAGGGACAACTGCTGGTGGGATCGAACCACGTCGGCATTCTGGACTTTGACACTTTCAGATTGGCCGATCCGGCCTTGGATGCCGGCAACCTGATGGCCCACCTACGCCTGCGGTCAATCAAAACGGGCGTTTCGCTCTCACAGTCTGAGCGAGCGATAGGTTCTGATGCGCTGAAAAGAGTGCCCGAAGCGCGATTAAGGCTTTGGATCGACGCGGCACTGCTGAGGTTGGCTGGCATATGGGGATTCACCAGCAACGGCCAGCCTTTGGCACGGGCGTTGTTGCGTGAAATTGGCACATGAACAGGTCGTTGAATGCCGACCCGGGTTTGCCCGGCCTTGAACGAATGATGCGGCCTGAGGGCATGGCAGATCTCTCCCGCGCGCTCGAGACTTCCACACAGGGAGAGTGGTCAGTGACCGATTCCCGATTGGTTCGCTATCGACACCGTCCGGGCAAGCGCGCTGTCCTGCAGGTTGAAGTCTGCCTGTCCGGTCCAATGGGGGACCTGACTCTACCCGCTTCCATTTGGCTCCACGCGGGCGGAAAGTCTGCCAAAATTTTACAGCGCAGCAAGTTACCGCCCCAGTCGCACCACCGGCCCCCAGCCAGAATTCTGGAGCCGCGCACATCCGCTCTGCTGCAGTTTTTTCCCTACGATCACAGAGTTCCGCAGATCGCTCGCTTTGTAGGCGGTCACAAACGCATGGCTCCCCAGTTACTATCGAAGTATGCCAAGCCGAACGGTGCGCCTGAACTCGCCCGATTTCGACCGGGGCTTGGCGCCACATTCCGATGGAAGCGAAAGGAATGTTCGGATGTTTACGTCAAGGTTTTTGATGGGGATGTTGCGACCCCGATAGTCGACGAGTCGACTCCCTTTTCCTCGCTCCCTACCGCAAGACAGTTTGCGCTCCCGCGACTGGTCGGTCGGTGCCCAGCGATCTCGGCAGTCGCGTTTGAAGCGGCTGCCGGCGTGAGTTTTGACAAAATCCTCATTGGGTCCACCAAATGCGAGGTGAGGCGGGCTTCGCGAAAAGCAGTCCGTGCTCTTTCTCAGTTCCATCGGCAAGTTCCCCAGCCAACCAAACACAAAGATCACCACGAAATGGTTAGACGGGCAAAGCGGGCCGCCGACATTGTTTCCTCAGCTTCTCACGAACAAGGTAGCCGCGCCGCAGAAATATCCAGATGGGTGGAACGCACAGCACGATCTACCGACGTTGCACCGGCTCATATGGATATGAAGACTGAACATCTGGTGGTTTCCGATCGAAGCGTTACGATCCTCGACCTAGACAGCATGGCGATGGGCGACCAAGCCTACGATATCGTCATGCTGGAGGCACGGATCGCGGATCTGGCCAGTACTGGCCGGTGTTCGCGGCAGCAAGCCGAGGCGGCAATCTCAGAGATTTCTCAAAGCATGGATACGGAGGCTCCTGAACGGCTGCGGTGGCTCCGCGCGGTTTGTGCGCTGCAGATTGCCCGCCATCACGCTCAGTCTGGCCATCATGACTGGGGCAGGCGACTTGCGCGGTCGCTGGATCAGTGGAAAGTTTGGTAGTGGTGAGACCAATTGCGCGAATGTTTGGTGCCACCGTGAGCGTTGTCGCTGATTTCCGGGAGGGGGACTAATGCGGGGCACTGCAACGAAGCGAGAGCCGCTCGCTGATAGAACTCTGTCACATCCAGGCAGGTATATTTGCAGGATTGTTATCGCCGCGACCATTTCGATGGTGTTCCTGATTTCCCAGGTACACGCGAAAGGCAGATTCGAGTGGATCGATTTCTACTTCGATGAAGCGCCTTATGCACCGCATGCACTTGGCTCCGGGTTTTCGTTTGGCGTCACGTTGGAACTGGATACGGAGGGAGAATTTAACCTCAATCTGGACCGCGACGACAATGAGGACGAAGTGCTGTTCATGCCTCAGTTGGAGCTGGGTATCCTATACGACAACAATTCTCAATTGCGCGCCTATCTTGAGGTTGAATTGTCGCGGGATCTGGAATTGAAGGCACCCGATCAGGGCTCGCCTGATACGAAATTAGAAATCAAACAGGCAAACGTTACGTTGCTTAGCGACGATCGGAACCTGGCACTGACAGTGGGGCGTTGGTCGGTTTCGGACGAACGAGAATGGCTTTTCGACGAAGATCTGGACGGTGTTCAACTGGTTTGGCGCGGAGAGAATTTGGCGGCCGAATTTCTGTATGCCCGTGAAGAAATCCTTCAAAAAGATCTGTTTGAGGCTCGCAGCACAGGCAATCCCGATCACCTTTATGGTCGTCTTTACGGGCCAGTGTTTGAGGACAGTATCGCCAGTATTTATGGCCTCTACCAGCATGGACGCGGGCCTGGTTCCGCTGATCTCTTCTGGATTGGCGGATCTCTGATCGGGAAGGTCGACCATGGAATCAACTACTGGACTGAAGCCGCGGGCGTGTCTGGAACCGAGGACGGGAGAAGTGTCAGGGGATTCGGGCTGGATATTGGTTTGACCAAAGAGTTTGAGCATATGAGATTCAATCCACGCCTCACCGGGGCGTTTGCATTTGGAACCGGAGACGATGGTTCGGGAAGAGACACAGCCTATCGACAGACCGGAATACAGGGCAACGGCGACCGTTTTGGCGGGCGTAAAAGCTTCAAGTACTACGGTGAGGCATTTGATCCGGAACTCAGCAATCTTGGGATTGTCACATTGGGAGCGGGAATCAACATATCGGAAAAGACAACAATCGATCTTGTGTATCATCACTATTTTCAACACCAGAAAATGGCTGAGATCAGGGACAGTGCGTTGGATGAGGATCCGTCTGGAGACAGCGGCCATATAGGCGATGAGCTGGATGTTGTCATCGCAATTCGAGAGTTGGAGAAAGTCGACATCGACCTGATTGGCGCTGTATTTTTGCCAGGTAAGGCATTTGACGGAGCCGACAACCCTGCTTGGTTTGCAGGAGTGGAGTTCAAGGTTTCGTTTTGAACAAGAGCCGATCAAATGAGTAACCTCCTGCTCCCCCAAAGGCAGATCAGACGATGAACGCCTTCGCACCGGGAAAGACAAGATCATGACAAGAAACGTGCTGGTCGTCGGAGGTGCAGGCTTCATAGGGTCTCACACCGTTCTGGAACTGATGGAGCAGGACTTTAATCCCGTTGTCTACGACAATTTGTCTTCGGGTTATCGAGATGCTGTGTTGACCGGGAATTTTGTTGAAGGAGAACTCGAGGATAAGGACCGGCTGGTCGAGACGATCCTGAAATTTGACATTTCCAGTGTCATTCATTTTGCCGCTCTGATTGAAGCTGGCGAGTCTGTGTTGGAGCCGCTTCGCTTCTATCGCAACAATGTTGCTTCCACCGTATCACTTTTGGAGGCCATGCAGTCAGCAGGCCTAAACAGACTGGTGTTTTCGTCGACGGCAGCTGTTTACGGAAATCAATCGAGTGACCAGCTGCTTCATGAAAGCCTGGCGATGTCGCCCGTCAATCCATATGGTCGCACAAAGGCCGCAGTGGAGGCCCTGCTGCAAGATGTTGCGGATTCATCTGCGCTGAAAACGGTAGCGTTGCGCTATTTTAATGCCGGCGGAGCGGACTCCCAGGCCCGTTTGGGCGAACGGCACGATCCTGAAACTCATCTGATACCTCTGGTCCTTCAAACGGCAGCAGGTCGGCGAGAGCAGTTTTCCATCTTTGGCGATGACTACCCAACAACCGATGGGACCTGCATCCGTGACTACGTTCATGTAACCGACCTGGCTAAAGGCCATATTGCAGCTCTGAAACATCTCTTCTCGCTCGATGACGATGACGGTTTCTATCAGCCCATCAACCTGGGTACAGGCAAAGGATTCTCTGTTCGGGAAGTCATTGAAGCAGTCAGAAAAGTCACCGGCGAAGATTTTGAGGTCGGTGTTTCCGATCGCCGGCCGGGCGATCCAGCTCAATTGGTCTCCGATCCCGGTAGAGCCCGTGAAATTCTGAGGTGGCAACCGGAACGAAGCTCCCTCTACACCATTATCGAAGACGCCTGGCGATATATGCGTCGACCGGCGCCAGGTTGAACCTGCTTGACTGGTTGGACATCGGGCCTGGTTACTTGGCAATTTGACAGCTCGATAACCACACTCTTTTCGCATACCAGGCGGTTACGAAAGTTTTTGATCGGAGCAATTGACGTCGCAGCCAGATTTCGAGGAGTTTTCGTCCGGACCGGTTGAATGACGCTCAATTTGCGCTGTGTGCGCGATTAGAGGTGCAACTGACCCGACGGATTTTAGAGGCATCCATGGCAGAGATCAGTCGGGGGCCCCTGCATTGTTGATGATCGCCGCGATCTCAAGATATCCTCGCGATTGCGCATGTTCCAGTGGTGTGGTGCCATCGCGATCTGCGATGGCGATGTCCGCTCCGGCCCCGACCAGAACCTCGACGGTCTTTATATGCCGCTGTCCTCCATCCCCCAGGATCACGGCCTCTATAAGCGCTGTCCATCCCAGATTGTTTATATGGTCGAGCGGAGCACCGCCGTTGATCAAACGACGGACAACTTCATGGTGACCCAGATGAGCGGCAGCGATCAGAGCGGTACCATCATAGATGCTGGTGGTGAGTCCCGGCCTATTTCCTAATTCAATGGCCAGTGAAACCAGTTCCGGGTCATTTGCCACTGCTGCAATTGTTACGACGTCGTACCTGCCACCCTCCAACGCATTCATATCGGCGCCGGCCTCTGCGAGTGCAGCCAGGGCTTCATCGTTCGACGCAAACGCCGCAACATGAGCAGCAGTTCGATTGTTTTGATCCCGAGCATTGATGTCAGCACCTGCGGCGACCAATTTCCGGATTGAACGGATGTCGTTTGAGTGGGCCGCCTTGTGCAGTCCATCGTAGCCGGCAATCTCATTCGCATCGGGCGGTGTCTGTGCCATTGCCGAAAACGAATGAGCGGCAACAACTAAAACAATCAGCAGTCGAGACATCACAATCATTTTGGCTCCGCTCTTTTTGCGTCAATGCGAAACTTGACCACAACGTCGAACCCCACCATGCCATCACCGGAAAAGCCCTTCTCACCGATACCGAAATCAAGACGCCTGATCACGACTTTCCCCTCGGCAAATGCACGGTCATCTTCGATCGTCAATCTGAACGGCAGCGCGATCGGCCTGGTTCGCCCCGCGAGAGCCAATGGGCCACTCACTTCGTATAAGTCATCGCCCTTTTTGACGAACGCCTGGGATTCGAATGTTGCGCGAGGGTAACGCGCCGCATTGAGGAAGTCAGGAGAGATGGCATTGTTGCTCACATTCCCGAGCGCCAAACTTGACACATCAACTTCGACTTTGACACCTGACGCGGGCAGATCGTCGGGATCGAAATCTATGCTGGCCGTCCACGTTTCAAAGCGTCCCTCGACTTCAGAAGCCGATTGTTTGACCTGGACTGCAAGTTCGCTCCTTTGATGGTCGACCACCCAGGTGTTGGACGTGCTGGCCGGTTGAATGCTCTTTTCGACAGAGACAGCAACGTCCGGCTGATTGATGGCATAAACGGCGACGGTTGCACTGCCAAGGATCGCGATTGCAATCACAGTCAGAAACGCCGGAAGTCTTCCGAATTGTGAACCTGGGAGCTTGGTGCCGGTTACTGCAATTTTGCCCGGGATCATGCGGTTCAAAGTGTCATCTTTGTCAATCAGGGCGTGCTTCATGGCGCCGGCAATATGGAGAACGAGCGTCAGACCGAGAAAAATCGACGTCAGGAAATGAGCAAGGCCAAAGAATTCAGCAAGTGCCGGGCTTTTTGGGACCAGTGGTAAGTCCTGTGAAAGCGGCCACCAAATAGGGGCAAAACCCTCGGCAGAAGAGTGATGGAGCCAGCCAGTGAGAGGCATAAGGATAATCGCCGCATACAGCATCCAGTGGACGGTTTGCGCCGCCAGACTTTCGAGTTTTCGGCCAGCATTGAGGGGGCTTGGATGGGGCTGCATTATTGCCCAGGTGACACGGAGGATTGCGACAAGGAATGCCGCAACTCCAATAGTTTTATGCAGTGAATAGAACCAGGACTTGAATGCCACATCATCCGCTGAACTGACCGGTAGTTCGTGCATGAACACACCCAGTGGAATGAGTACCAGGATCAGCGCAGCGGTGGTCCAGTGAAGCAGCTGAGCAACCAGCCCGTATGTCTCGGTGGTGTTCGTGAGCATGCGAGCGTCCTCGACGGAATCTTTGGTTCTGGGCGATGCTTCATGGCAGGGATTTGACGCCCGATAGCCGGGCGTCAAATTGGCTCATCGAAACCGTGTGTTTAGCAGTTTCACGCGCTCGATTACTGGCGATCTTTCAGCTCTGTTGTAATTGAAATCGAAATCGGTCCAGTCGAGAACCCACCGACATTGAAGGCCTGATGGTCGATTTCGGTTGTCGCGGAAAATGCGACCCATTGGCCCTTATAATAATCGATTGCCTTACCCAGAGGGTGCTCACCCCGGTGGGTCAGTTTGGTTTTCAACGTCACCGGTTTCGTCACGCCATGAATGGTCAGATCGCCGGACACATCAGCGGTGTCGTCGCCGGTCTTCTTCACTTCTGTGCTTTTGAAAGTGATTTCAGGATAGGTTTTGACCTCAAGAAAGTCCTTGCTTTTCAGATGATCGTCGAGTGGTCCGAAGCCGGTCGATATGCTGCTCGAATCTATGGTCACATCGATGACTGATTTTTCAGGATTGTCCGGATCAAGGTCCAGCTTGCCGTTCACTGTCGTGAATTCGGCGCTTTGCATAGAAACACCGGCATGGCTCCAGACGAGACGTACTTCTGTGTGTCCCTGATCAGTGTAGTACGTTTCGGCGCTAAGGGCCGACGACGTCGGTAAAGCAACAAAAAGCGATAGTGCAGCCAACAGTGATACGCGCGAATAAGACATTCTAACTCTCCTCTAAATGGGGGCATCCGGAGCACTCAAGCTTACGTTAGCCATTTGTGCTAATGTCCGAATTGGTGGGCAGGACTAAGATAGTAGATGCAAATGCATCTATATGTCCATGGCGCTTTGCGCAAAGGGGAACCCGAACAATCACGGGAATGTGAGATGATGTATCCGACACGCGATGAAACCGCCCTTTGGGTTGCTTTGAATTTGACCCAGCGAAAAATATACGCCGCAATCGACGCGGCACTCAAAACCGCGGGCTTGCCGCCTTTGCGGTGGTATGACGTGTTGTGGGAGCTCGAGCGAGCGAAAGACTGCGGCGCGCGCGCGTTTGAACTTGAGGCGAAGCTGCTTTTCCAGCAATCAAATCTGTCCCGTTTGCTGCAACGTATGATCAGTGGCGGACTGGTGGAAGAGTTTGTGTTTGAAAACGACCGGCGAGGAAAAGTGATAAGGATTACAGAGAAGGGGAGCGCTGTTCGGAAGGAGATGTGGGAAGTTTACGGACCCCTCATTCACAAATATATGAGCAAGGTCCCGGATCCGCATGAATTGACAAATGCGACAGCTGCATTGACCAAAATCGTTTGAGAGAACCAGTGAGTTTTGAACTCACAAGCCGGCATCTGGACGCGCGGAGACTCTGTGCTGCATGAGCCAGACCATCGTTTCGTGGGCAGATTGCAACGCTCCACCACACGACGATGGCTTGAAATCGTCGACATTAGGGCAAAGTTGACAGAACTGATTTGGTTATCTGGCCGGCAATTTGTTCGGAAGTTTGCCCGCAGGTTCATTCCGTGTTTCTCCCCGTAGGCCAGCCGCCAAAGTAGGCTCTGTTGGTTCACTGGCGACGCAGAATTGGTCTTTGCGTGTGCAATAGCGGGCCGTTGAATCTCGCTGCCGGGATCCGGCAGACCCAATGCTTCCCTATCGCAGAAGTGCCCATTCGCGCGTCCCTTAAATTCGCTAACCAGACCAAGGTCCAGTCGCCAAATCTCATTGGTCCAATTTCAAAATGATTTAGGGCAACAGACTTGATTGAGCATGACGGGCGTTCATATGCTTCAAGAGTGGTTGAATCGAACATGGGTCGCCAGAATAAATGATCGTCACATTTGAAGATATTCTAGCTCCTGGCACCGTCTCTGAAATTCGCGACAAGCTGGCCGAAAGCGAGTTTGTAGATGGCAAGTTGACGGCCGGCTATCGTGCCAAACGCGTCAAGAAGAATGAGCAGCTCAAGTGGGACCCAGGTATCGCGTCTGAAATTCAAAACAAGATTCTCGACGCCATCGAAGACCACAAGAAACTTACGAGAAGCTGCTTTCCCAAGCGAATATCGACCCCTCTGATTAGCAAGACTACAAAGGGAATGGGCTATGGCTACCATGTTGACGATGCCCAGATCGGGTCCGTCGGTGACAAAAGCCGTTCTGATGTTTCTATGACCATCTTCCTGAGCGATCCGGACGACTACGAGGGTGGAGAGCTGGAAATCATCACACCTTACGGCATGACAGCTTTCAAGTTGCCGGCGGGACATGCGATCACCTATCCATCAAAGTTTCTGCATCAAGTCCGCACTGTTACGTCGGGCGAAAGACTGGTCGCCGTGTGTTGGATGGAAAGCTTCATCCGTAACGAGCAAGACCGGGAGATTTTAATGGAATTGGAGCAAGTGAACCAAAAGCTGCACCAGCTGGCTCCCGATGCCCCTGAAACCGACTTGTCCTTCAAGGTCTATGCCAACCTGTCGCGCCGTTGGGTCGACTAGGCAAAAGAGCAAACGCAGATCGACTCGGGAGAACTTTCTTCGCGGCATTCCGGGTCGGAAGGTCCGGGCCGAGCGTGCCCGGACCGTTTCGCCGATGTTTCGGTTCGGACATTGGTCCGGTGCGGTGGCCGCAAGAGTCGGATAAAGTGCCGCAGAAGTCGAGGAGTAATTGTTTTTCATCATTCAATAGACAAACTGCACCCATCCGCGAGGAAACAACGTCAAAAGGAAAACGACGATGGCAAGTGAAGTTGAAATGAAAAAGAAACTCGCGACGATGCTCGGCGCTGGTGTGATGGCAACAGGATTGGCTGCAACACCCGTCGCTTTCGATTTGTCGAACGGAGTGCTCGAACAGACGTCTGCCTGGGCGAAGGGCGGCGAAGGTGGTGATTCCGGTGGCGGAGGCGAAGGTGGTGATTCCGGAGGTGGCGGCGAATCCGGTGGCGGTGGTGAAAGCGGAGAATCAGGCGAAAGCGGAGACTCGGGTGAATCCGGCGAAAGCGGCGAAAGCGGTGAAAGCGGGAGCTCGGGAGAAAGTTCGAGTAATGATTCAGGTGAGCGGTCGTCCGATCAAAGTCTCGCCGCTAACGAGCGTGGACGCGGCCGTGGACGTGGACAAGGTCGGGGAGGCCGGAGGCATTCTCCGTAAGCTTAAACCCAAAGTTTTGGCTGATCAGGCTCCAATAAACGGTTTGTCGGCCAGCTTAATTTCGGTTGAAGCGCGACCATCGGACCTTGGTCCGATGGTTGTTTCTCATTTGGGTTGTAGAATGCCCATGCCTCCACGAGAAACAAAATTTGCATTGACCTTAGGTCATTGTCGAACGGGGTAGTGAGCTGAACACGTGTCAACAGAAGCCGATCTGAAGCGAAAACTGCGTGCCATGCTGGGAACCAGCGTGCTTGCCGTTTCCCTTACATCTGTCCCTCTCGATTTCAGAATTTCAGGCTATTCGATTGGAGCTTCGCTGGCCCATGCCTCGGATGGCGACAGCGACAGCGATAGCGATAGCGGAGGCTCGGGTGGTGGCGGCAATTCGGGCTCCGGTTCCGGTAACTCTGGAGAGGGCGGCGATAATTCGGGTTCAGGTTCCGGAAATTCTGGTGAGAGTGGAGATAGTTCAGGTTCCGGGTCTGGCGAGTCTGGTGACAGCGGCGAAAGCGGAGACTCAGGTGAAAGCGGCGAATCCGGAGAAAATGGCAATTCTGGTCCAGGCTCATCTGGCGAATCCGGCGAAGGTTCAGGAACCAGCACGGGGGCCAATGGTCGCTCAATTCCCTCGCGGTTTGGACACGTTGTCAGCTCGTCACGAACAGGCGAGAGGATGCAGGTGAACTATTCGGATGGCTGGAGCGAAAGCATCAGCGGCGGCCACTATTATCTGAAAAATCCACGCCGCAGAACTGTGGTCTCACGGCGGGTCAGAATCTCCGATTACTGGCGATTGCGGCGGGCGTTGAAGTAACTCCGTAAGATCATTCGATTTTTGATTTTATCTCCAGGCTTCCTGGGCCTTGATAGCTGCTTCGACTCTGTTTTTTGCATGGAGTTTTTGAAGAATGCTGGTCATGTAGTGCTTGACTGTTTTCTCCTGAAGATCGAGTTCCCTGCCTACCTCCTTATTGCTTTTTCCGACCGAAACCAGTTGCAGGATTTGCGTTTCCCGGGCGGTCAGGGATTCCAGCAACTCGCCCGCAGCCGGAGGCTCTGGGTGAGGATTGTTCATCGCGATCAAGACTTGGGCTGCAAGTGCGGGCGGAATATATGACTGACCGCCATGCACAGAATGTATGACCGACACCAGCGCGTCAGCATCCACGCCTTTCAACACATATCCGTTCGCTCCCGCTTTCAAAGCATCTACAACGTCATCCTCATCCTCAGAAACCGTCAGCATAATTATCCGCGGAGCCGAAGGCTGTGCTGCGATTGCGCGTGCTGCCTCGATCCCGCTTCCCGGCATGGAAATATCCAGCAAAGCGATGTCGGGACGGCAGGTCCGAACCTGTTCGATTGCGCCTTCAGCTGTATCTGCCTCTCCTAAAACAACGATGTCGTCGCGGCTCTGCAGCATCTTGATAACGCCGCTGCGTAACAGAGGGTGATCATCCGCCACAATTACACTTATCGATCTGGTCATACTTTGTTCTCTCTCGCGATCAATCTGTGGTGATACTGACTTGCAAGGTAAGCGCCGTGCCGCGGCCCGGCTTACTTTCAATCAACAGCTCGCCGCCTATACTTCGGACACGCTCTCTTAACCCACCGAGGCCAAGACCATCCGCATCTGGCTTTTGGACTGCAAGATCAAATCCAGGGCCATCATCCTTGACCACGATGCTGAGTGACATGTCCTCATCATCAAAGATGCAGCTAATCGTTTGTCTGCTGCCCCGAGCATGTTTCCAGGCATTGTTAAGAGCCTCTTGTACGAAGCGGTAGATACAGATTTTGACGGGTCTGCGGGCCTGAATTTTCTGATTGGTTACGGCGATTTCAAGCAGCGCATTGGTGCGTTCAATGTGCGATCGACCAACTCTTTGGATAATTTCCTGGACGGTTAGCCTTTCGATGTCCGGCAGCGACAGGCCCTTACAGACATTTCTGATGTCCAGCATCGCATCGTCCAGGGCGGTCTTGATGACCTTCAACTCATTGTCGCGATCCTGCCGGTTGTCGATTTTGCTTGCTTCCCCAAGCATCAGGGAAGCAAAACTGAGCAATTGTGCCGGCCCGTCGTGCAGTTCTGCGCTGGTACGTTTGAGAAATCGCTCATTCAGCTCCGAGACTCGTTCGGACGCCTCCTGAACACGGTTTTTCAGCAGGCGGTTTTGTTCAGATGCATGCGTGACTTCCACCAGTTGCGACTGCAGGGCATTCCGCTGCCGGTCGATGGTCTTGGACCCGCGATGGACGATCGTCATCAATAGTCCTGCCATGCCGGCCATCACTGCAGCAACGATCATCCAGCTTTTCAGGCGGGCACTGGCGATAGTTCCTTGAAGTTCAGCTGCGATTTCATAAAACTCTGCAACTGCAATTATTTCTCCGGACCAGGGTGCACGGATTGGGCTGTAAATTTCCAGAAGTGGCAACCCGGAGGCACGCTCACTCGCGTCTTCCTCGTCGTTGAGATCATCGAACCCGGCAACGACCTTGCCGGAACTCGCCTCGCTCAGTTCGTGGGTGACCGGAAACTTTTTGCCGATTAGATCATAGTTGCTGCTGTAGACAATTGATCCGTCAGGTTTCCATATCTTGACTGAAGCCAGTCTGTTGCTGACCGGACCGTCCTTGAAGACTTCGTCGAGGGCGCGAATGGGGCCGATCGACAAGGTGTCGGCGGTTTCCAGTTCTCCTGCCAAAGGAGAAATAAAGCTGTCGACATAAAGCGCTGTCGCTACCGCGGCATTGCGGGTTACGCCATCTTCAATTTGCCGGGCGACCCAAAATCCAATGATAACCATACCAGCCGCCACCACCAACCCACCCATGATGATGAACTGCTGTGTAAGAGAAAATCCGCGCCAACGTGTGCGAGCCGTCTTTGCGCCGTCTGTTGTGTGTGAGACAAGCGTCATGCGCTGAAGTTTATGCTCACCACAACCTGCACTCAATCGGACCAAGGTCTGTTGGATCTGATCCATACAGCTGCACTTTGGGGAACCCGTGTCTCATGACGCGGTTATTGATCAAGTCGACTCACCCTCGTGCCTCAAGACATGGCCGCTGTCGGTCGCGAATGCGATCGTTTGCCGGTGGTCGTCGGTTCGATGGCGCATGTTTCTGCTTGCTAATGGGGTGCCGCACGTCATTCCGGCAGATGGTCGGCCCCGGTTTAACCCATCTTGCGGGGAGGGCCCTTGATTTTCCAGCGATCGTGCAGCCACAGCCACTGCTCCGGATGCTCGCGCACCCAGCCCTCGATCACCCGGTTAATCGACCTGGTTGTCTCCAGAATATCGAGCGCACCGTCCTTTTTGCGCGACAGCGCGAGCCGGTCGTGCAGTTCGAGCCGAAATCGACCACCTGGCAATCGCACGCAGCGGGCCGGGTAGATATCGCAGTCAAATTGTCGCGCCAGCTTAGCCGCCAGCGGGTTGGCCGTTGCCTCGCGGCCCATAAACTCAATGCGCGGCCCCCGGGTCAGTGCCTGATCGGCCAACAGGCCAACGGCTCCGTCGTCCTCCAGCACTCGAGCGAGGGCCCAGGCGGCACCGGCCCGTGAA
Organism: uncultured Rhizobiaceae group bacterium; assembly: GCA_938044775.1. Taxonomy (GTDB): domain Bacteria; phylum Pseudomonadota; class Alphaproteobacteria; order Rhizobiales; family Rhizobiaceae; genus Pseudahrensia. The sequence continues at coordinate 8,677 of CALIOE010000121.1, read as the reverse complement.
GGAACAAGATCACCATTGTCAGTCGTCCGCGCCTTGAGCACCCGTTTAGCCAGAAACGGGTTGTTGGGTGGCCGAAACAGAGCGGTGACGTTGAGATCGTATTTCGAGGCCGCAATCGGCAAAATCTCCCAGTTGCCGGTATGCCCGGTGAAAATAATCACCGGTTTCCTGGCATCACGAAGCTTCAGGAAATTGTCGACCCCAACGACGTCGATACGTCCTTCACCGGGCTTGTCGGGGTCGAAGTCAAACAGCTGATCGAGGAAAACGTATTCAGCAACGTTACGCGCAAAATTGCCCCACATGCCGCGCAGCATCTGGTTGATCTCGGCCTCGGACTTTCCCGGAAATGCCAGCTGCATGTTCTTTTTGGCCAGCTTGCTGCGCGGCAATACCGGCGCGAGGCGCTGGCCGATTTTCTCGGCAATATCCGTGGACTTTTCCGGTGGCAGTTTCTTGGCCCAGTGCAGGATGAGACCGATAAACTTAGCCACCACCCAGTCCTTGGCGGTCTTAAGCCGCAAGAACGTCCATTCGACATGACGATTTCGATAAAAGCGCGCCATGGTTGGGCCTATGCCATGCGCATGATAATCTTCCCAAACACCTTGCGCGTTTCCATGCGCTCAAGTGCGGTTGCCATGTCGCCAAATTCGATCTCGGTGTCAATGATTGGTTTGACGGTTCCGGCTGCCATCTTGTCCATCGCGTCTGCCATGTTCTGCATGCGGCAACCGAATGAACCGATCAGCCGCAACTGCCGCTGAAACAACATCATCAGATTGGTGTCGGCTGAAACTCCACTGGTCGAACCGCAGGTGACCAGGCGCCCGCCACGTTTCAGGGACAACATTGATCCGGCCCAGGTTTCTTTGCCGACATGTTCAAAGACCACGTCCACTCCCTGTTTACGGGTGATCTTTCGCACCCGGCCTTCGAACCGGTCCTGGCGGTAGTTAATGACGTGATCAGCACCCAGCGCCTTGGCTGGTTCGACCTTGTCGTCGCTGCCTACTGTGGTGATTACCGTGCAGCCGATTGCCTTTGCAAGTTGGATGGCCGCTGTACCTATGCCGGACCCGCCAGCCTGAATGAGGACGGTTTCAGACGGTTTCAGCAGCGCGTTGTCGAACAGCATGTGTTCGCAGGTTCCGAAAGTGATCGGCGCGAGGGCGGCCCCCACATCGTCGCAACCCGGCGGTGCGGGGACACATTGGCGGGCCGGCAGATTGACCAGCTCACGGGCGAAGCCACCCAGATGAAAACCGTGCACTCCTTCAACATGATTACAGAGATTGTCTCGGCCGGAACGGCAGTCGATGCAGGTTCCGCAGGTGCGAGCCCCAAAAATGGAAACCAGCTGACCAGGCTTCAATCCCGAAACACCTTCGCCGAGTGCGACAACTTCTGCGCTGGCTTCGGCGCCAATCGTCAGTGGCATTTCGCGCTTGCTGAAGGCCATGCCGCGCCATCCCCAGACATCGAGGTGGTTGAGCGCGACGACACGGATTTTAAGCTGCACCTCGCCCGGTGCCGGGGCATCGGGTTGGTCCAGTTCAACGGCTTTGACCTCGCGGTCGGAAACAAGCTGCAGCGCGCGCATGGAAGGCCTGACGTTCGGTTGATGAGTGTGCGGCTTTTAGCCGATCTCCTTGTTCAAAACCAGACAGGCATTTTGCCCACCGAAGCCGAAGGAGTTTGACAGGATGGAGGTGACCTGAAGCTCGCGTGCCTCGTTGGGTACTACATCGAGGGGAATATCAGGATCAGGCGTGTCGTAGTTGATCGTTGGCGGGATAACACCCTTCTGCAGCGTTAGGACTGAGAAAACCGCCTCAATGGCACCGGCTGCCGTGAGTGTGTGGCCGATCATCGATTTGTTGGATGAAATAGGAATTTGATGAATCCGGTCGCCAAAGACTTCCTTCAGGGAATTGTACTCCATTCGGTCGTTTTCGGGCGTCGATGTGCCATGGGCATTGATATAACCGATATCGGTCGGACTGCTGCCGGCATCTTCGAGGGCCCGGCTGACCGCCGCAATAACCGGCGAGCCGTCGGGCGATGACCGGGTGCGGTGAAAATGGTCAGCCTTTTCACCGCATCCGGCGATCACAGCGAGTATCTCAGCGCCACGCGCCTCCGCATTATCCAGCGATTCCAGCACCAGGGCACCGGCACCTTCGGCCATGACAAAGCCATCGCGATCCTTGGAAAAAGGCTTAGCTGCCTTTTCGGGATTGTCGTTCTGCGTGGTCAGAGCAGAAAGCAATGAAAAGCGGATAAGCGCCTCGATGGTGACTGAACCATCCGTACCGATGCAAAGCGCCGCGTCGGTTTCTCCGCGCCGAATGGCTTCTACACCCATCTGAATAGCGGTGGTGCCGGACGCGCATGCAGTGGAAAGCGAGACCGGCAGACCCCTGGTTCCGAATTTCTCCGAAAGCTTGTCCGCGGTACGTCCAAACTGGAACAAATCGAACCAGTCCTCATGCTTCTTGGCACGCGCTGCTTCTAGCAGGCGGGTGTAGCCCTGGGCCTCACCCAGCTCGATCTCACCGTCCATCTCGAAGCGATGCGACCATTCCATCTCCACCGGCGGCGAAGCGAGAAAAAGCGGGCCGGGAAAGGTGCCGTTTTCTATGCCGGATTGCTGCAGAGCCTCGACACCGGCTGTCTCTGCCAGAGCATAGGACAGCGCAGGCGCCGACTGACCGTCGAGATCCATAAAATCGACAGTGCCCGCCACGGTTGTGCGCAGGCCATCAATGCCGAAGCGGTTGATTCGGTGAATGCCGGACTCGCCCGCGGTGAGTCGCACCCAGTTTTCATCTTTGCCCTTGCCAAGCGACGAAACCACTCCGGCTCCAGTGACGACTACGATCGGACGGTCAAGATGATCGCGCTTTGTGCTCATGTCCGTGCTCCTTATGCGTCCACAGTTTCAACAAGGGCCAGCCCCTCGCTGCGGTAATGACCAAAGGTTGAAACGAGAATGTTTTTTGGGGCGTCGTCGGTCGCTTGCTCTGCTGGTTCGAAAGGTGGGTAGAAATGATTGTGCTTCATTGCCAGCGCCGCCATCGCCACTCCCATCGGGAAGTGCGCTTCAAGGCTGTGACCCAAAATCGTGCCATAACCGCGCACCGGCGAACCGGGCAGATGTTTCATAAGGAAGGCGCTCTCTTCAGCTGTAATGCCGTCGCAACCTGTGGCTCCGGACAAGATGGCGGTTTTTTCGCTCACCGGCAGGCAGTCGATTGCGCCGTCCATGCGCTTTGCTGCCTCACCGTCGGAGCGGGAGCCATGATCGGCAACGACGCCCCGCAGTTTTGCATAGGGTGTGACGCCCCGAGCCTTCGCATGCGCTTCAGATTCCAGTACCAGAAACGCGCCGACAGAACCCACCGCAAAGCCGGCATCCTCTCCGGTTCGGCTCCAGATCGGCTTGGCGCTTTTCGTCATGTACTGACCTAGTTCAAAGATCAGCATCATGTCAGCACGTTCGGCATTATAGGCGCCTCCCACCAGAACGATGTCGCTCTGGCCCGAGGCGATCCGCGCTGCAGCGGTTTGAATTGCGGAGATTCCGGCCCCTTCCTCGCCCATAAAAGTGCGGGAAGAGCCAGTGACCTTGTGAACGATGGAAATGTTTCCGGCCAGGAGGTTGGACAATTGCGCCAGAAACAAGGTCGGACGCAGGTCATTGGAAAGCCGTTCTGTTAGCAGCGCGTCGCGGTCGTTTGTTTCGCGTGCACCCTGCATAATGGCGGTGTCGACCTCCACATCCCGCTCACCGCCGCCTGCCGCGACGATCATGTCCATGCGGCCGCACAGCTCTTCGTCCTTGGCGTTGGCGTCGTCGAGGGCAAGGCCCGCTGCATAAGTTCCTATCTGCTGCCAGGGCTCCATCTGCCGCATGTCACGCCGCGAAATTTGGGTGGCCCAGTCGGGCTCCTGCAGGGCATGGACGGGGTAAGGGGCAAAGCGCTCCAGATCCACATTCAGCGGCTTACCGCCCTGTAGCGCTTCCCAATGCGCATCTGGCCCTTCGCCCAGCGACGAAAGAAGCCCAAGTCCTGTGATCCAGACGGGTATATTGCTTTGGGTCATGGTTTGGGCTCGAAAATGGTCTGCAGCGGCTCTCAATTAAGCTTGAATTAGGGCGGCGGCTAGGGGGAAGGGCGCAATTGTTTTGGATTGTGATAGGTGAGCGAAGCCGTCTCGATACCATTGTCCGCCTTCTGTTTGCCTTGCGGACGCTGAGATGCGTGCGGCAATCGCGTCGGGTCCGGGTGGCAGGGCGACGTAATTGGTGAATCTCCGCTCACAGCAAGACGTTGCTGCTTAACCCAGCAGCGCTTCATCCACTCCAAGTTCGCGGGCCCGGTCGGCAATCATTCCGGCGAACGATTCGTCGGGGAATTCCATCGTTTTGAAGGTTAGCTGCGCGTCGCAGATTTTCCTTTCGCCTGACTTGATGCTGGCCCTGGTGATGGCAAAGCCGGATCCGTCGTGTTCCAGCCGGGCTTCTATGGCGAGAGCGGTTTCCGGCTCCACAAAGGTGCGCAATTTGGCTTCCTTCACGCCTGCCAGAAACGGCATACGCGAAAACCTGTTGCGCGACATGACAAGAAAGCCCGACGCTTGCGCCATGGTCTCGATCAAAAGGACGCCGGGAACCAGCGGCAGACCAGGAAAATGACCTTCAAACACAGGGCTTTTAGCGGGCACAGTGGACTGTGCAACCAGCACATCGACCTGTGGCGAAACCGATACGACCCTGTCGATCATCTGAAAGTATTCGAGGTGCACGATTCAGCCACTAGGCCTTTGCGGCAATCAAATCGTCGATTTTTCCGCATAGGTTCTTCATAACGAAGTAGTCTTCGGTTGAGGCTTTTCCGTCGTTGACTTCCTGTGTCCACGCTTCCAGCGGAATTTTAATGCCGAATTCTTTGTCGACTGCGAATACGATGTCGAGAAAGTCGAGGCTGTCGATGCCGAGGTCATCGATCGTGTGGCTTTCCGGCTTGATCTCCTCGCGCGGAATTTCACTCGTATCGGCAATAATATCGGCTACTTTGTCAAAAGTGGACACGTTTTGCTTCCTTTTGAAAGTCGTTGGCAGCGCCTGGATTCCAGCGGTGCGGCTCTAAAAGTGGTTATTTGGCAGATGCCTAGACCTTTCGGTGAATTGTTGCAATCCACCGCTGCATGAAAGGATGGGACTACAACTCATTCCGGTAGTGCATGTTTTTTGTGTGGCAAAGCGATGTGCGCCACTCAATGGTCTGTCCGTCCAGCGCAACGGCTCGCCGATCGATCTCCAACAGCGCCGTACCTTCTGCAATGCCCAGGTGTCCGGCAACGGCTGCAGAAGCGTTAACGGCCCGCAATTCCTCGTGAACATGGGCAACGATGATGCCAAAACGGCTGCTGTAGAGCTGATAGATGTTGTTCGGCAGGGGATCGACTTGTTCAATGTCGGGAAAACTGGAGGAGGGAAGAACCAGCTCCTCCCATAATACAGGCTCTGCGTTGACGCTGCGGATTCGTTGCAGCCTCCAGACGGTCTCAGTTCCGCCGATCTGAAATATTGTCTGTTCCCGGGAATTGGCCCGGGCGCGTTTGCGTTCGAGAAAAATTGATTCGGGAAAACCTTTTGCTGACAGTCCGTCCTGACCATTGGGAACAAGACGATAAAACCGAAACAGGACTTCGTTGTCGGCGGCCTCGGCAACAAATGTCCCGCGGCCCTGTTTGCGCACCAGTAAACCGGAAGCCGCCATTTCATCCAAAGCCTTGCGGACCGTGCCCTGGCTTACGCCCAATTCCTCAGCAATCCGAAACTCGGATGGCAGCATGCTGCCCGGCGACCAGACCTTCGAAATAAGCCGTTCGACCAACGCAGCCCGCACTTGTGCATAGAGCGGTTGCTGATTCAGGCGAAACTGTTGAGCGGCTTCAGTCATCGAATCCGATTGAACGAAATGCGTTGACAGAGTTAAAACACATATCTTATGTCTTATACAAGACTTGAGTGCCTTGTGCCTCTCAAGCCAGTCCCCAAATTCAGGTGAGGAGTTCCCCCAAAATGAGCAATATCCCGCAGCTTCTGGTTCATGACCATGAAGACAACGTTGGCGTCGTCGTGGTGGAGGGGCTCGTGGCCGGCACCGAAATGCTCTGCGTCGTGACCCACGATAATTCATCGTTCAATCTGAAGGCCGAGAACGATGTGCCAATTGGTCACAAGATCGCGCTCAAGGACATTTCTGAAGGCGACACGGCGATCAAATATGGCGAAGACATCGGAAAGTTCGTCGGGGCGGTCAAAAAAGGCCACCATGTTCATACCCACAATCTCAAAACGAAACGCTGGTAAGGAGCCAAGACTATGTCAGATACAATTATGGCCTATCGCCGCGACAATGGTCGGGTAGGCGTTCGTAACCACGTTATCATTCTTCCTGTTGATGATATTTCCAACGCTGCATGTGAAAGCGTCGCTAACAACATCAAAGGCACCATGGCCATTCCGCACGCTTATGGTCGGTTGCAGTTTGGAGAAGATCTCGATGTTCATTTTCGCACCATTATCGGCACGGGAGCTAATCCCAACGTTGCCGCCGTTGTTGTGATCGGTATTGAACCCGACTGGACGCAGAGAATCGTCGACGGCATTGCCGAAACAGGCAAACCGGTCTTCGGCATTTCGATTGAACAGAAGGGCGATCTGGAAACAGTGCGTCAGGCTTCATGGAAGGCAAAAGAGTTCGTTCATTACGCTTCTGAGTTGCAGCGCGAAGAATGCAAAATGAACGAGCTTTGGATTTCCACGAAATGCGGCGAGTCCGATACGACAACCGGTCTTGGTTCATGCCCAACCGTCGGAAATATGTATGACAAGTTGATTCCACAGGGTGTTACTGGCTTTTTTGGCGAAACTTCAGAAATCACGGGCGCCGAACACATCTGTAAGGAGCGTGCTGCTGACAAGGAGACCGGCGAGCGCTGGTATGCCATGTGGAAGGCTTATCAGGATGATGTGATTTTCGCCCACCAGACGGACGATCTGTCCGACTCTCAGCCTACGAAAGGCAACATTCTCGGTGGTTTGACAACGATTGAAGAAAAAGCTCTCGGCAATCTCGAGAAGATTGGTCGTGAGTGCAAATATATCGACATTCTGGAACCTGCAGAAGCGCCCGCAAAAGGCAACGGTCTGTATTTCATGGATTCGTCGTCGGCCGCCGCTGAATGTGTAACGCTGATGGCCGCAGGCGGTGCTGTTGTCCACACCTTCCCAACCGGGCAGGGCAATGTCGTAGGTAACCCGATCGTTCCGGTCATCAAGATCACGGCCAATCCGCGCACTGTGCGGACCATGGGCGAGCATGTCGATGTTGACGTGACAGGCATTCTGACGCGCGAAAAAACCATTGATGAAGCCGGTGACGATCTCATCGAAATGATCAAGCGGACAGCCAACGGCCGTAACACTGCGGCTGAAGCACTGGGTCACCGGGAGTTTTCTATGACGAAACTCTATCGGAGTGCTTAAGAGGCAATGACGAAATGGCCGGGCAGAGTTGTACTTCTTCTGCTCGGCTCCATCTGCCTGGCCATCCTCCCTTTTCTGTGGCTGAGCGGCGCCCGGGCCGGGGCCATCCAATGCCAAGGAGGGACGGCGCCAACCAGGGCCATGCCCGTTGCGGGAACCAACTTCGGCTCGTACTGCATGCCCTGCATTGCAGCTTTGCGTACTTTTGCCCGGGAACCAGTGATCGAAACGATAACCGCAACTTACAAGGCTTTAGCAGTTTCGCATCCACAAACCCGGCATCTCTATGGTGAAATCGGCTTCCCCAACGGCGGGAAGTTTCGACCGCATCGCACTCATCGCGAAGGTTTGTCGGTCGACTTGATGGTTCCCCTTACTGACGGCAGGGTCATTGCAACCAGCGTCACAAACCGTTTTGGCTATGACGCCGAGTTCAATTTCACGGGGAAGGGCAAGGATGGACAAATTGACTTTGATGTTCTCGCCAGCCTCATTGTGACGGCAGACCAGCAAGCAAGAAAACGCGGCGGAAAGGTCAGGCGTGTCTTCTTTGCACCTGATCTTCAACCCCTGCTGTTCGCATCTGATCCCGTTGGTTTGCGGTCAGTCAGGTTTAATAAACACCAATCATGGGTCCGTCACGATGATCACATTCACATTGATTTTGAGTTTCCTTGTCCAGCTTCTTGAGGGGACGGCCAAAGCATGACCTGCCTTTCAATCAGCGACACACTTGAGCTCGTCGACGAGACCCTGCAGCGTTGCAACACTTCGCCCGTTAACGCAGCGTCCGTGGCCGAAGCGCTTATTGCTGCCGAGCTGGTGGGGCAGACCGGCCACGGATTACGACGGGTCGCATCCTATGCGGCGCAAGCGGCCTCCGGAAAAGTGGATGGGCACGCCACCGCGGTCGCCGACAGGGTTGCAGTGGCATCGCTAAAAGTTGATGCCGCAAACGGATTTGCTTATCCGGCTCTTGATCTCGTCCAGCGACATTTGCCGGAAATGACGCGCGAATGTGGCATTGCGATTGCCTGCATATCCCGATCCCACCATTGCGGCGTTGCTGGAGTGGTTGTGGAGAAACTGGCTGCTGAAAAGCTGGTTGCACTG
>CALIOE010000120.1 GCA_938044775.1 uncultured Rhizobiaceae group bacterium | reverse complement strand
CGGTATAGAAATCGCTGAGCGCGGAATTGTTGGCCAGCAGCGCCAGCAAGGCGGCGAGCATCAGCGTTATGCTCGCCGATGTCTCCAGTTTCATAAAGTCCTGAAGTCGAGTAACGACGCGGCTCATAGTGTTGGGTCCTGGTAAATCTTGGACACGGAAATTGCTGTGTCAGACAACAAATTGCTGGTGCAGGCGGCGGGTTGTTGAATTGAGACCAGGATCGCCACAAGTCCCGGTAAGTCCGGCTTTTACGCCTGGATGCGCATCAGCCGTGGTTCACCCGGATCGGGTTCCACAATGAGCAATCCAATTGGCAGCTCACCATCGAAGAATGAGGCTCCACTGCGAGCGTTTCCGTTGCCGTCCGAGGCCTCGGAAACCTTGTCAGTCTGCCGCAGGCTATCGGCACGGATCGGCAGGGCGAGCATAAGGCCGGCCATCAGCAGGGCGGCGAGCATTGAAGCTCTCGTAAAGCGGTTCACTTTGGGTCCTCGTCATTGCGAGACGTTTTCTTCGATACACGTCAATTGGTTGCGAAAGAGCGCTTTCGCCAATTGGTTCTGCAAAATGTAGCGATAGAGAATACCTATCAGAGTCCCTAGCGAATAACGGAAATTTCATGCAGCTTTTCTGATGCGGTCGTCCTGATCAAGTCAGCGATCTCTTTGAAAAATGTGTCGTGAACGGAGCGCTTGCGCCACGTGAGGCCAATCTGCCGATATAGGTCCGGAGCGTTTAGGTGCAGCACGGCTATTTCTCCGCGATTGGAGATTTCCGATTTGATATAGAGGGCAGGCAAGAACGCGATGCCGACGCCCATGCCGACCATCAGCCGCAATGTATCCAGGCTTGTGCCTTCGAAATCCCGCAGCAGAGTGGCATCGAAATCGGCGCACAATTGTTCAACCTGATCGTGCAGATGGTGGCCCTTTTCCATGGCCAGAACCTTCTGACCCGCAAGGTCCACCCGTTCGATGCGGGATTTTTGAGCAAGCGGGTGGTCGGGAGCCGCTGCGATCTGCAGGGGTTCGCGAAAAATCTGCTCAACAGCCAGGTCGGAATGATTGATAGGCAACGGCGAGACCACCAGATCAAACCTGCCGGCCTGTAGCTCGTGTTGCAACTCATTGGGTTTCCCCTCCTGCACGTACAGCTTCAGATTGGGATAACTGGCGTGAAGGTCGGGAATGATGTGCGGCAAAAGATAAGCACCCAGAGTTGGCGGAACGCCAAGCCGAATTGTTCCGTCAAACCCGTGCTGCGATGAGGCGGCCAGATCGACGATATCCTGAACCTCGGCCAGCACATAGCGGGCGCGAGCCGCAATCTCGCGACCCAACGGCGTCATCATGACTTTGGTGGCCCCTCGTTCAACCAGCGGGGCCTTTAGCCGTTTTTCCAGTTCCTGAATTTGAGTGCTGAGAGTCGGCTGGGTCACGTGTACGCGTTCCGCCGCGCGGCGAAAGTGCAGTTCCTCTGAGAGAGCTACAAGATATTTTAATTGTCTCAGCGTTGCCATAATTGCCTCTTCGATAGACTGTGACTATCGCATATGTGATTTTCTTCGACCGAGTCAATGCATTACTTGCCAAAGCCGGATCGGATGAAGTGCGGGCTGGATGATAGTTATTTTCTATCGGTATGGAGGCGTGGATCAATTGGAGATTTGTAGACCCGTCACCAGATATCGGCGGAAACACAAACCGGATTATCGCCATGACCCTGATGGAAGTAATACTCGTCCTGTTGACAAGCCCGCTGATCGCCACGCTGTGCTATGGCACTTGGCGGTTTCACGTCGATCCTGACGGGAGCATGCCAGTCGTTGGTCAGCGTTCTGCAAAATCCAAAGAGCGTCCGGCTGGGTCTCCGGCCAAGTCTCCGGCGGGGCTGACAGCAACTGCCGGCGTAGCCTGACGATCAGGCGCCGTTTCTGATCCTCTCCAAGCAGGAAGCGGTGAATGGAAAGCCTTCTTTCACCCGTCATATTGTTTTTCGGGTTGGGTGTCTTTGCAGCGTATGTCCGCTCCGACCTCGCCATTCCCGAGGCGCTTTCCAAAGCTCTTTCTCTCTACCTCATGGCCGCCATCGGTCTGAAGGGTGGTGTGCTGGTGGCGCAGAGCGGGTTCACAATCGACCTGGTGCTGGCCGCGGTCGCCGGTCTTGCACTTAGCTGTCTAATCCCGATAGGCGCGTTTGTGCTGCTGCGTGGATTTGGCCGCCTCGACTCAACCAACGCTGCCGCCGTTGCCGCACATTATGGATCGGTGAGCGTTGTTACCTTCATTACTGGTAACGAAATACTGAGTGATGACGGCATGCCACCTGCCGGATACATGATCGCTGTTCTGGCAATCATGGAAACACCGGCAATCATTATCGGGCTCATGCTGGCACGCCGGGATCCAGGTGTGAGAACCGAGGCAGGCGGCGACTTGCTGCGCGAGACCCTGTTCAACGGTTCGGTATTGCTGCTTACCGGCAGTTTCCTGATCGGGCTTGTCGTCGGCAAAGAAGGGTTCGCTTCCATCGCCCCGGTTTTTGAGACTGGCTTTACCGGTCTTTTATGCCTGTTTTTGCTCGACATGGGTTTGCTCGCAGCTCATCGTCTCCGCAATGCACGCAACTTGACGCTCCGGCTTGTCGGACTTGCCGTATTCTTCCCACTGGTCAACGGAACGATCGGATGTTTCGTGGGCGCCGTCATCGGGTTGGATGCCGGGACATCAACCGCGCTTGGTATCCTTGCTGCAAGTGCCTCTTACATCGCCGTGCCGGCGGCAATGAGAATGGCGCTTCCCAAGGCCGATCCAGGGCTCTATTTGACGATGTCATTGGCCGTTACGTTCCCGTTTAACATCATCATTGGAATACCGCTGTATTCGATGATGGCCACATGGATGGTCTGATTATGGTTGTTACTCACTCGCGAAAACGTATCGAGATAATTGTCGATGCTCCGTTGCTGCGCCGTGTTCGGATGCTGGCTGATGAAGCGGGAATCACCGGACACACGCTTCAACGTGCACTGGGCGGCGGTGGCGAGGATGGTCGCTGGCGGGATGATCGCGTCACGGGTGGTGTTGGCAGCAAAATTATTTTCTCCGCAATTTCGGACGAGGATAATGCCGACAAGTTTCTGGCGATACTTGAACCTCTGCTCGAAGAGTACGGCCTGATTGTCACACTTTCGACCGTCGAGGTAATGCGGGCCGAGAGGTTTTAGGCTGCCTCGCCATCCTGTGATCAGCACGTGCCGGCGCGCGAGATCAGAATTGGCCGTTTGGGACGTTCTTATTGCCCCTTTCGATCACTGCGATAGCCGATCTCAATTGGTGTGGAGGGTGCAGCGTCACCACATCGACAGCAGACGAAAACCCCAGATCAAATGGAGAAACTATGAGCCTTGATCAGCTTTTCAACCAGTTCCTTGGTGGACAACAAAGACCGCAGGACGAGGCTCAAACCGGTGCGGGCGGCACTGCCGACAGTCCCGGCGTCGCCGGCGGCATCGGTTCGCTCATGAACGGAATTCCCGGTGGTCTTGCCGGCGGTCTCGCGGCTGGCGGATTGATGGGCTTGCTGGCTGGCAACAAAAAAGTTCGCAAGACTGCAGGCAAAGTGGCTGGTGGTGTGGCTGTGGCCGGCGGCGCGGCGGCGTTGGGTACAATTGCCTATAAGGCTTATCAAAACTGGCAGTCGAACAGCAACAACTCACCACCGGAAAAGCCGGGCAGCGGAGCCGCTTCCTCCCAGGCGATGAGGCCTGCATCCGTCAATCCAATCCCGGAAGATTTCAATCCCGACAAGGCCACTGCATCTGATGGTCAACCCTTCAAGCTATCGCTGATCAAAGCGATGATTGCTGCTGCCAACGCGGACGGACATATTGACGCCGAGGAACAACAGACGGTGTTTTCCGCAATCGGCAAGATGCAGCTGGAGGCGGAAGACAAAGCGCTGTTGTTCGATACCTTACAGAACCCGCCAGATGTCGAAACGATTGCATCCTTTGCAACCGGCTATGAGCAGGCGAGCGAGCTCTACGTGGTTTCGCGTCTGGCCATCGACCCGGATCATCCGAAGGAACGTGCTTATCTCGACGAATTAGCGCGCCGTATGCACCTTCCGGGTGACCTGGTTCAGCATCTTGAGCTGGAGCTGACAACGCCGGAGGCACAAGCAGCGTAGGGACTGACCGCGGGATGAGGTCAATGTCGAACAGACTGCGTGGCATGGCCGCGCATTCGGGCGGTTACAGCGGTGCAGGCCCAACGGTGTCACGACCGGCTTTTATGGCAGTTCGCACAAAGGCAGCAATGAAAATCGCCGACATGACCAACACGATTGTGGGGGCGGGGGCGCTGTCCAAAAACACGCTCAGATAGACGCCAAAAAACGACGACAATGCAGCCACCAACACCGAGAGAAAAAGCATCACGCCGAAGCGCTTTGTGAGAAGAAATGCAATGGCTCCTGGCGCAATCAGAAAGGCAATGGCCAGAATAATCCCGACGGCCTTCAACGCGGCGACGATGGTCAGCGACAGAATACAAAGCAACCCGTAGTGGATTGCCTGGACCGGCAAACCCGCCGCCCTGGCCTGAGCCGGGTCAAAAGAGTGCAACAGCAGATCGCGCCATTTCAATAATATGATGGCGGTGACAATGAACGCGATGAGCCCGGTCGTCAGAATGTCGTTCTGGCTCACGCCCATTATGTTGCCGAACAAAATGTGGTCGAGATGCACATCGGATTGTATCTTGGTGTAGAGCACGATCCCAAGTCCGAACATGCCAGAGAACACGACTCCCATCACGGTGTCCTGTTTCACCCGGCTGTTGTTGTTGAGGTAGCCCGTGGCAAGTGCACAGATCATGCCGGCGACGAAAGCGCCGATTATGAGCGGGATATTGACGATATAAGCGACCACAACACCGGGCAATACCGCGTGGCTGACGGCGTCGCCCATGAGCGACCAGCCCTTGAGGACGAGGTAGCAGGACAGCAGCGCTGATGGCACTGACAGAATTATCGCGATAATCATCGCGTCGACGATGAAACCAAGTTGAAATGGCAACAGGAGGTTCTCTATTGCCATCATGACTGCAACGCCTGTGTCTGAGCGAGGGCCGCCGCTGAACGTCGCTTGGCGGCCAGCAGGCCGTGTTTGGGAGCAAGAAAGAAAGCCGCGAGAAAGATCGCCGTCTGCAGGCAAACGATAACCCCGCCGGTGGCTCCGTCGAGAAAATAACTGATATAGGCGCCTACGAAACTCGTGAGAGTGCCAATCGTAACGCTGACAACCAGCAGACGCGGAAACCGGTCGGTCAACAGATATGCCGTCGCGCCGGGGGTTACCACCATGGCAATTACGAGAAACGCTCCCACGGTTTGCAGTGCAGCGACAGTGCAGGCTGACAGCAGCGTGAAAAATATGATGCGCAATCGCTCGGGCTTCAGCCCGATGGACCGGGCATGGTTCTCATCGAAAAATGTGACCATCAGGTCTTTCCATTTGAGCAGCAGCACGGCGAGCGACACAGTGCTGATGATCACCAGTTGCAGGGTGTCTTCTGGCGTGATGGCAAGGATGTTGCCCAATGTAATTGTCTGAATGTCGACCGAGGTGGGCGACAGCGAAACCATGAACAGTCCAAGGCCGAAAAATGAGGTAAAGATGAGACCGATGATCGCATCTTCCTTAAGGCCGGTGCGTTGATTCAGGAACAGCATAGCCGCGGCAGCGAGTCCGCCTGAAAAGAAGGCGCCGAGCGCGAAGGGCAAACCCAGCATATAGGCGCCGGCTACTCCCGGAACGATAGAATGGCTCAGTGCGTCACCGATGAGCGACCAGCCTTTCAACATCAGGTATACAGACAGGAAGGCACAAACTCCGCCGACCAGCGCGCTCACCCACATGGCATTGACCATGTAGTTGTAGGCGAAGGGCTGAAGCAGCAGATCACTCATTTTGTCGGCTTATCCTTGTCGTCATAAACGACAAAGGGGCGTTCGTCGTCCGTGATGACCGTGACCTGACGCGTATCCTCATCGTCGTGGAGGTCGGAGCCGCCCAGGACAAAGTGCCGCAATACACCGCCAAAGGTGTGCTCCAGGTTGTCCTGCGTGAAAACACGGGCTGTCAGGCCGTAATCGAGCACGGTTCCCTTGATCAGGATTGTCCGGTCACAAAACTCCGGGACGCTACCCAGATTGTGGGTCGCCACCAGCATCACGCGGCCTTCGTCTCGCATCTGGCGCAACAGTTCAACAATGGCGTCTTCGGTTTTTACATCGACGCCGGTAAAGGGTTCATCGAGCAGAATGATCTTTCCTTCCTGTGCCAGCGCCCGGGCCAGGAAAACGCGTTTCTTTTGTCCGCCGGAAAGTTCGCCGATCTGGCGTTTTCGAAAGTCCGACATGCCGACACGCTCAAGAGCATCGGTCACCGCCGTGCGATCGACGTCACGGGCGATGCGCATGAAGTTCATATGGCCGTAGCGGCCCATCATGACCACGTCCTCCACGAGTACCGGAAAGCTCCAATCGACCTCTTCGGCCTGCGGAACATAGGCGACGATGTTCTGTTTCAACGCTTCGGTCACGGTTTGACCAAGTATCGAAATGGTACCTTTGGCCAGCGGAACAAATCCCATGATTGATTTGAACAGGGTCGACTTTCCGGAACCGTTGATGCCCACCAGCGCGGTAATTGTTCCTGTCGGGATTTCAAAGCTGGCATCATGCAGGGCCGTGTGGCCATTGCGGTACGTCACAGTAATGTCGTGGACGGCGACGCCGCTGGGGGGGGCAGGCTGGATCTGGGTGCCCATCACTACTCGGCCAGGCCGTTGGCGATCGTATTGGCGGTCACCCGCAACAGATCAATGTAAGTTGGTACCTCGCCGTCCGGTCCGCTGAGTGAATCCACGTAGAGAACCCCGCCATATTCGGCGCCCGTTTCACGGGCTACTTGTCTGGCCGGCGCGTCGGGAACCGTGCTTTCGCTGAAGATCACCTTGATTTTGTGCTCCCGTACAGCGTCGATGACCTTGCGTACCTGTTGTGGCGTCCCCTGTTGGTCGGCGTTGATCGGCCACAAGTAGAGCTCCTTCATGCCGAAGTCGCGTGCCAGGTAGCTGAAGGCGCCCTCGCTGCTCACCAGCCAGCGCTTGTTTTCGGGAATTGCCATGATCCTTTCGCGGAGCGGTGCCACCGCTTTCTCGATCTCCGCCTTATAGGATTCAGCATTTGAGCGGTAGGTTTCCGCGTTCGAAGGGTCGTATTTGATGAAGGAATCGCGAATGTTGTCGACATAAATCGCTGCCGAAGCCAGAGACATCCAGGCATGCGGGTTTGGTTTCCCCGAATAGGGCCCTTGCGATATTCCCATCGGCTCGATGCCGTCGGAAAGCGTGACACTCGGTACGTCCTTCAAATTGCGAAAGAATTGCCTGAACCACAGCTCCAGGTTGAGCCCGTTCCAAAGGATAAGATCCGCATCCTGAGCCCGCAGGATGTCACGCGGTGTCGGTTGGTAGCCATGGATTTCGGCCCCCGGCTTTGTAATCGACTCAACAATTGCTGCATCGCCTGCCACATTTCTTGCCATGTCGGCGATAACGGTGAAGGTCGTGACAGCCTTGAACTTATCCGAGGCAAAGGCGCTGCCGCAGTTGAGTATTGCACACAATGCCAGGACTGCGGACAGGCCGGACGGCCATCGGGGCTGAGACATCAAATATTTCCGACTGTTTCAGAACTCACCATTGAATATGCGAGCCATTCGCAACAGTCAACAATATTAAGAATCGTTCGCAACAAGAGGAGGCAAGCCCTGATCCGTCAAAGGGCTTGCCATGCAATAAAGTGGAGTATTATAATCCAGTTAAAAATTCCCGCGGCCCGAACCCGCCAGTTCGTCGCCGCCGCTTTCCTGAAACCAAAGAGTTTGAAATGACCAAAAGCCTGGCACGTACAGGTCGATCTAACCGTTGTTACTTTGAGAGAACACCCGAGCGCCTGGTTCTTGAGGGATACCGGCATTGGTCTGCCGGTTATGAGACAGGTTCCATTGAGCCCTGGGAGCTGGCCTGGAGCATCTATGCGGCCGAACTTGGCTCGCATGATGGGCGGCGGGCATTGTCAGAATTGTCGGGTTATGTCCGCACCCTGCGAAAATGTGCGACCTGTCCTTTGCGGTCATTCCCCTTCAACTCCCGGCACCTATGTCGGGAAGAATGTCTGACGATGGGGTTGATTGCAGGATTGCAGCACGAAAGCGATGCAGTCGACCTTTGCCTTGGTCACCTCGCCTGTAGGGGGACTTGTGACATTCTAGAAGATGCGGCGCGACGCTTCGCGGAAACTTTGTCCGGTCTGGAGCAGGTGATGCTTCCGATCCCAAGACACGTGATTGAGGACATTGCAACCAGGCCGGGCAAGGATCGCTTCCATTAGGACCGACCGCATCGAGACAACTTCTGGTGAACATAAATCAGCAAATGAAAAAGGGCGCTGCCGTAGCAACGCCCTGGATCAATCGCTGGGTCTCGGCGGGATTATGAAGCCGGGCCGTCGTCCAGTCCGACTTTGTCGACCAGTTCCGAAGCCGTTTTTCTGCTTTTCGCGATATCGGCCAGAGACAAAGTATCGGGATTGAGCTTCCCCCAGGAAGCGGTCAATTCATCCGCTGCGACACCAGGCTTGACCGGATACTCATAATTGGCCGAGCCATAAAGTTGCTGCGCTTTGTCACTGGATAGAAACTCGATCAGTTTCCTGGCGTTATCGGCGTTCGGTGCATGTTTGGCCATGACGACGCCGGAGATGTTTACGTGAGTACCGCGATCGCCGGCATTGGGGAACAGAAGTTTTACTGAAGCGGCCCACTCCTTCTGTTCCGGTTCCTTGGTATTGGTCAGCATTTTGCCCATGTAATAGGTGTTGCCGAGGGCAATATCGCACTCACCTGCGTGAATAGATTTGACCTGAGCGCGGTCGTTGCCAGTGGGCTTGCGTGCAAGATTGCTTTTTACGCCCGCGAGCCATTTTTCGGCCGCTTCCTCACCCGCATGGGCGACGATCGACGCAATGAGACCAATTGAATAAACATGTTGCCCTGATCGGGTGCACAACTTGCCCTTCCATTTCGGATCAGCGAGCTCTTCATAAGTAATTTCGTCCTGTTTCACCCGATCCCTGGATGCATAGATGATCCGCGCACGGGTGGTCAGACCAAACCAGTGGCCATCCGGGTCGCGATATTGTGCCGGAATGTTCTGATCAACAACGGAACTGGAAACTGATTGGGTAATTCCCAGTGCCTTTGCCGCGTCGAGGCGTCCGATATCAACTGTCAAGAGGACATCTGCGGGTGAGTTTTCACCTTCTGCACTGATCCGCTGACCCAGGCCCTTATTGGCGAACAGAACGTTGACCTTGATGCCGGTCTCGGCAGTAAAGGCGTCTGTAAGCGGTTTTATCAGTCCGGGTTGACGGTAGGAGTAGATATTGACTTCGCCATCGGCTGCGGCGGCCACCGGTGTCAAAGTAGCGGCGGCAACGGCAAATGCGATCATGGATTTGCGAAGGGGAGTGTTCTTCTTACGAAGAGTCATCATAGGGTCCTTGGGTCTTCGGGCACGATGCCCGTGCTGGGGTCAGAATACACGGCTAAAACTGGAGCCTGAGACTCGTGTATTAAAAAAGAGTTTTTGAGTCAAGTTTGTTTGCGGCCCCTGTTTCCGGAGTTCGCAGTGGCCGTTTTCTCTCCCTGTCTCCTTTATCCGCAGGGTCAGAGTTTAGACGTCGACCCATCCCGTTGCCGTCTTCATTCGATGGCGAATTGTGTTGGATTGTCCCAGTGTCTGTTCAAGAAAACACCCCTTTTTTGCGGCTTCGATCAACGCCACAACTTTTTCCTGCGCGTCGTCGCTATCGATCAGCACATCAATCTCAAATGAATGCGGCGCGGTTTCGTAGACTCTGCCTTTCGCCTCCCAATCCCAGGTCACGCGCACATCTGTATTAAGGTCATTGAGCGACACGCCAAGCCGCTTCGCAAAAGCCCGGATCTGGGTCATGATGCAACCGGTGAGCCCGGCGACGAACAGGGCAAGCGGAGGGGGAGCGGTCGCGTCGCCTCCGTGGAATGATCCTTCATCTGTCGCCAGCACGAAAGGGCCTTCTTCGAACGGCAGTTTCATATTTACTTCCAGCTCATTGCGCATTTTGCCGACGGCCTGTCCATGACAATCGAATTGCACCTGGGCTTTCGCGGGCAGTCCCTTGTTGGGATTGGTGTCACTCATCACGCTTCCTCGCTCATGTTCCAGTGAAAACATCCGGGGTCAGTCCCGACCTGGTCATCAGAATTTCACCCGATCGCCTCCCTTCAATTGCAAAACTTCGCGTGCCTCAGCAGGGCTGGCCACGCCAAGACCCAGTTCCTCAAGAATGGTTCTGATTTTGCGAACTTGTTCGGCATTGGATTGCGCGAGTTTACCTTTGCCTATGAAAAGTGAGTCTTCCAACCCGACCCGCACATTGCCGCCCAGCATCGCGGCCTGCGTGATAAACGGCATCTGGAACCGCCCGGCTGCAAGCACCGACCATACATAGTCGTCACCAAAAAGCCGATCGGCGGTTTGTTTCATGAACATGACGTTTTCCATATCGGCGCCGATCCCGCCCAAAATGCCAAAAATCGACTGCACCATGAAGGGTGGCTTGATCAGGCCCTGATCCACAAAATGGGCAAGATTATAGAGGTGCCCGATGTCGTAACATTCATGTTCGAAGCGTGTTCCGCATCCCTCACCGAGGTGCTTGAGAATGTAAGCGATGTCACGAAAGGTGTTGCGGAAAATGAAATCATCGCTGGCTTCCAGAAACGGCTTTTCCCACTCGTGCTTCCAGTCCTTGTACTTGCCTGCAAGTGGATGGAGGGCAAAATTCATTGACCCCATGTTCAGGGAAGTCATTTCAGGTTCCGCCTTGAGTGGTCCGGCCAGACGTTCCTCAACACTCATGCCCAGTCCGCCGCCCGTCGTAATGTTGATGACAGCATCGGTGGACTGCTTGATGCGCGGTAAGAATTGCATGAAGACGTCTGGGTCCGGAGTCGGCCTGCCAGTCTCCGGATCACGGGCATGAAGATGAATGATCGATGCACCAGCCTCGGCGGCTTCAATTGACTGCTGCGCGATTTCATCTGGTGTTATGGGCAGTGCATCAGACATTGTCGGCGTGTGGACACCACCGGTTACTGCGCAGGTGATGATGACGTTGTTCATTTTTCGAGCCATGATGAAGTCTCCTGTTCAGTCGTTGAAGATGGCAACAGCGCGGGTAAATCCTGCCGACGCGCCTTTGATGTTCCAGGGAAAGCACGAGATCTCGAATCCATGGTCCGGTAATTGGTCGAGATTGCCCAGCTTTTCGATATGGCAGTAGCCGATTTCCATGCCGGCGCGGTGCCCCTCCCAGATGATAGATGGATCGCCCGTCCTGGCGAATTCCTGCGCCGTAAATGCAAACGGGGCGTCCCAGCTCCAGGCGTCGGTGCCGGTCACCCGCACACCCTTTTCTGTCAGATAGAGGGTCGCTTCGCGTCCCATACCGCAGCCCTTTAAGAGATAATCTTCGCTTCCATACCGGGCGCCGGCGGAAGTGTTGACCACCACGATGTCCAGAGGTTGTAGATCGTGTCCGATGCGCATCAGCTCGGATTCAACATCTTTCGCAGTTGCCACATAGCCATCTTCGAAGTGCCGGAAGTCCAGTTTGACGCCTGGATTAAAGCACCATTCAAGCGGCACCTCATCAATCGTAATGGCGCGCTCGCCATCGTTCATCGTCGAATGGAAGTGATAAGGCGCATCCAGGTGAGTGCCGTTATGCGTTGCGATCTGGAGAAATTCTACGGCCCAGCCTTCACCGCCGGGGAGTTGCTCAACCTCCAGCCCGGGGAAGAAGGCGGCCATACCCTCGGCCGACTGTTTGTGGTCGACATAGTCGATTTTGGGCAGCATCGGTGGCGGGTCTGAGGCGATGTCGGCTTCAAGAGGAACGGATATATCCACGAAACGGCGAGGCATTGTCTACTCCTTGGTCAGATGAGTGCGGTTGCAAGAATTGGAAAAGCGAGCACGGCGATCAGGACGCCCAGCATCATAAGAGCAAAGGGCGCCGCACCTGCGAAAATATCTCCCAGACTTATTGAATCGTCGTCGAGCGAAGACTTGATAACAAAAACAGAGATGCCGAAAGGCGGGGTGAGCAGGCCAATTTCCACCGCAAGTACAGTAACGATGCCAAACCAGACCAGGTTAACATCCATGCCTGAAACGACGGGCAGCATCAGAGGCACGAGTATGAGCATTATTGAAGACGAATCCAGAATCGTCCCCATAAGTA
>CALIOE010000119.1 GCA_938044775.1 uncultured Rhizobiaceae group bacterium | reverse complement strand
CTGAGGCGTTCTCTTGTTTGGCTGCGGAGCTGCCGGCTCGCATCAACCAGAAGCTAAGGCGGGCTTTGCGTGGGAAGCTGCAGTGGTTTGGCGCGACCGTGTATTTGGTTGGGCCAGGTGCCTGCTTTGCAGACGAGCTGTCTTCTTCAACGTAGTTGAGGGGAAGTTTGGGAGAGTGAAATAAGGGAATCGCCTCTACGTCATTTCACTCCATATACGTCCAGTTCGATTGCGATTCCTCTTGATCCCAGCAGCCACATTGTATCTGGAGAAATATTGAAACCCTCGTTGCCGTGTTCGAAGAAAATGCCACAAAAGATCTCGACGTTAAATTTCCTGGACAGTGCACGCCAAACTTCAACGTCCTGAGTGGTTCCCTCCAGAATTTCGACAACTTGGCTATTGAGGTCCCCTGGAGCCCTGTCGTCGACCCCAATGCTCCAAAGTCCAGTTCGAGAGGTTACCGACCTGCCTATGGGTGTTTTGAATTGGTCCCCCTTTTTCCTGGCCACACTGGCGGGCTTACCAATCAGCTTAGAAATTTCTGTTGGATCCAGATCGTCTCCCGACATGCGAAGACTTGCAGCAGTTCGATGAAGAAGAGCCAATTCGTAATCTCATTTCGATGTATTCAAGTCGACACTATGTCCGAATACCTGGGTAGAAAAGATCTTAGAGCGGACCTCCGTGCACATCACCGTTGGGGGCACGCGTGGGAAGCTGTACTGGGCTGGCGCGGCGTACGCTCGGTTTGGATTGCTTGGCGGTCGTGTGGACTTTGCTGCCGTTCAGTCATTGCTGTTAATCGGAGTTCCGTCTCCGCGAGTAAAGGTTTTTCCCGACTTTTCGCGATGAAGAACCATATCGTGGTCGGGATAGTGGACTGCATCGCTGTCTTTGCGAGTTCCAACAACCAGCAATACAGCGTCGCAATCAGAGCGGTTCTCAAGGCAGTGAGCGGTTGGCTGGCCTGCTTTCCAGCCCGCAGAGTTGCCTGCTTCTATGACGACCTCTTCGTCTTCAATCAACACAAGCTGTCCTGAAATCAAATAGATGAACTCATCCTCATTTTCGTGCCAATGCCGGTGGGAAGAACGTGAACCGGGAGGAATGCGCTCCAAGCGCACACCAAATTGAGACAAACCCACCGCGTTCCCAAGAACAATTTCTGCATATGGGCCATCGTCCTGCCCCGAAATTGGGTGAGGGCTACCTTCGTGCGCGGTCCAGTCCGCAGTTGGGATTTTCGGCATAGCAAATATATTCCTGCTTTGTTGGGAAGGAGGAGTTTAGCAAATAGCAATCGCGCGGTCACTTTGGGTTGGAAGCGGACATCCGTTCGAACCATGGAATAGGGGGCAATTAGTCGGGCCCAGTTAGGCCTACCGGCGGCTTTGTGGATTGAGTGTGATTTCGCTGCGGATGTGCCAAAGCCGCCTTTCAGGAGTTCTACCTGATGATCTCAATCACCACCGTCTCCGTCACCATCGCTATCCCAATCGCCTCCCGGTTTTGAAGGGTCACTCAGCGAAGTACGCTCGCCGCCGTGCCATTCGATCCACACGTATATTCCATCCTCACGCTGGCGCAGAGATTTGCGACGAACTCTGTTTCGATAGAAAGTAAATACCAAGACAAGTGCGAACAGTCCTGCGCCGAAGATGCTGAACTGCCACCCGGCCTGAGAGTTCCAATTCAACAATTAATACCCTCCACATTCTCATTAAGAGATGCTCATAACGGGCGTTGGACGATTCTGCAGCACAATGCTGAATTGGCTCGCAGCGGACAGCTATCTATATCACGAGGAGGGGCGCAGGTGCCGCGCTTCCCAGGGTTGGGAGCGGGCGGGCGCTTGGTAGGGGCAGGGGACACTGCGGTGACAATGCTGCTGTTCGAATAATTGGCGACGATGAAAGCTCTCATGTTCTTCATGGTATTCCATCCGGTTGTGACATCCGGCTAATTGGATACAACGGGCCTAGGCAAAAGGGGGAACTGCATTTGGAACCTGTGATCACCAGTTCAAATTTTCCCAACAGCTGGGAGATTGTTCCGGCCAGTACGCTGGCGGGGGTCATTCTTGCCATTTTGTTTGTCTATCTGTTCTTCCGTCACATTCTTTTCGTTCTGATGTTTGCTGACTTGATTCTTGGCTGGCTGCGCAGATTTGACTGGTTTCCACGAAAAGGTAAGCGTCTGAAGACCTTTGTTCACTGGCTGGTCGCGCTTGGCCTGTTCCTCGGATTTGTTGCAGTCGCTGGGTCGGTTGGTTGGCTAAAGTTCGTTCCTGAGAAATCGGCCTTTGTGACAGCGCCAGGTGTTCCCACTTTGGGCTCACAGCGCGCTTTCAGTGCTGTCGCAGGCAGAGGCACGGGTGAGGAGTTGTGCTGGGCTGGCGCGACGTGCGCGCGGCTTGGACGAATGGCGGCTGTTCGGACAAAGCGACCAGGTTCCAATTGCTTGCAAATGGCTGGCAATGGGGGAAGAAGACATCGACCAGCATAGTGGATCTCACGACAGTTCGTCGGAACCGGTCATTCGGCGACAGTAAGGTCCGGACTCAATTTGAATCAGCTCCGAGCCGGTACTCGCAGTTCGTTGCCGGTCGCTAATGGGTTATCCAGGAGCTGGTTAATTGAGCCCGGCGTATCTCACTGTTTTCCGTTATGTCGAAGTCTGATTTTGATGTGTTTGGCCTCAAGGAAAGCATCCAGACCCTCCGGTCCAAGCTCCCGGCCCATGCCGCTCATTTTCCATCCACCGAAGGGTGCATGAAGTTCGCTGGTATCGTTGACATTCACACCGACAGCACCGAAATCAAGACGCTCCCCAAGTGACCAGACCCGCTCCAGGTCTTCACCGTAGATGTACGCTGCAAGGCCGTATTCCAGGCTGTTGGCGATTGTCAGCATTTCCTCGGTTGTTTCGAACGAGGCTATGGCAGCAAGAGGCCCGTATGTTTCTTCGCCCATCGGCAGGCTATCGAGCGGGGCATTGTCGATGAGTGTCGGCCGGTAGAAAAATCCATTCTTGTGTTCGCTCTGCGCCGAACGCGAACCACCGGCCAGAAGAGTTCCACCCTTGGCCAGTGCGTCTTTCTGGTGAGACTCGACACGATCAATCACTGACTGATTGAGCACCGGGCCATAATCGACTCCCTCGTCCAATCCATTTCCCAATTGCGTTGCGTTGGTAAGTTCAGCCAGGATTTCTGAAAATTCACGATGAACGCTTTGCGCGACCAGAATGCGGTTCACCGTTATACAGATCTGACCCATGTTGGAAAAACTCCTGCGATGGGCTGCACGGGCCGCATCCTCGATATCGGCGTCGTCCATTACAATGAACGGAGAATGTCCGCCAAGTTCCAGATTGACCCGTTTCAGATTACCTGCAGCGCAACGCATTATGTCCTGACCGGCCGCAATCGAAGCCGTTGCCGAAATCATGCGTACTTTGGGATGAGACGACAGAGCTCTGCCGGTTATGTGACCGAAGCCCGGTAGGTCTGCAATCGCACCACTGGGCATTCCGGCCTCATGCAGGCAATCCACAACCATACCGATTGCAAACGGTGTCTCATGGGGCGATTTCATAACAATCGGGCAACCGGCGGCAATGGCAGGTCCGATTTTCCACGCATAGAGATCGACCGGATAGTTCCAGGGCACAATTGCGGCGCAGACGCCAATCGGATGGTAGGTGACGAGATTGCGGACAGACGCTGACGAAGCGGGGCGAATGGAGCCACCCAGTCTGAGTGCCTCTCCGGCATAGTAGCGCAGCACTTCAGCGCCAAATCTGATTTCCTTGATGTTGTCCTGCACGGGCTTGCCCTGTTCCCGGGTGAGCAGGATGGCCATCTCCTGTTCGCGCTGCTCCATCAGATCTGCCGTGCCATTCAGTATAGCGGCGCGTTGGCTCCCCGGCATCGCGGCCATTTGCGGCGCGACGCTCTCAGCGGCCTCGACGGCCTGGTCGACTATTCTTTCATCTGCAAGGCAAACGCTGCCGACAGGATTCCCGCTTGCAGGCTCTGTTACAGTATGGAATTCACAATCGTCCGGTGACTGCCACACACCGCCTATGAAGAAGCCTCTTTTCATGGGTTACTCCCTGTCTTGCTTATTCAGCGGTTTCTCAGACGGCGCCAGAGTTCCTCGTAATTCCGGTCGTTTTGTTTGGTGGCTTCTTCCTTGTCAGTCGTGTTGGGGGATACCATGATAAATGGCTTCTTGCCTTGACTGGCCAGCTTCTCGACCGTCACAGCATTGATAGCCTGTCCGATCGCAATCGCGATGGATGTCGATGTGGCGCCAACGGCTCCCTTCACACCTTCAACCGGGATCGAGGCGTCCCCCTTGGGCACGCCGGTGTCGATAACAACATCGGCAAGTTCAAACAGCCGCTTGCCGCAGCTGTGTCTTGATGGCGTTGAGGAGGAATGCGGAACTGATGTGACACCGATCAGTTTCATTCCCTGTTTTTTGGCACCCACCGCGATATCCAATGTTACAGCGTTGAGACCGGAATGGGAGAAAATCAGCATGGCATCGCCGGCATCAAGTTGATGCGCTGCAAGGATGGCATCGCCATACCCTTCCTGACTGTGAATGAATCGATATTGGCGTGCACCGCCGTCTCCCAAAACCCGGTGAAAGCTGATCATCGTGCTCTCCACAATTGGCCTGAAGCCAGTGGCGGTTCCGGTGCGGGGAAACATTTCCATGGCTGCAAAGGAGCCATGGCCGGTGCCGAAGGTGAAGACAAGTTTGTCATTTCCTATCGATGCAGCGCAGATTTCAGCAGCAGCGTCGATCGCGGCCTCCTGATTGTCGATAACGGATTGCATCCGTTCGATCATGATCTCGAAATATCTTTTGGCGATCTCGCTCATTTTCCATCTTCCTCCCTTGATAGTCGCGTAAGCGCCTTCAGTGCCGTGTCGAACATTGTATTTTCGCGCGGCGCGAGCACGTCGGGGCTGAGCTTCTCGCGGTTTTCGCCATTGACGGTGGCAACGCATATGCTGGTGAAGTCGACTCCCAGATAGAGCGCAGCATTGACCAAAGCCGACGTTTCCATGTCGGCGGCGATGTTTCCGTTTTCCGCCAGAAGCCTTGCTTTGTTTTGAACCCGCGAAACGGAACCTTCATCCAGCGGAAACATGTCGCGATAAAATGCGTCGAACGTTGCAAAGCGACCGAAGCAGGCGGTTTGCCGTTCCCTCTCCACAATTGCCGATATCGCCCGGTTCAACCGCATACTTGCCCGTCCAGCGTCAGCGTCGTCGGTGTAGGAACCGGACGTTCCCTCGAAAGATTGCACCGCCTCGCTGACGAGAAGGTTTGCGGCTTCGGCGGGGGGGAAATACATAGCCGTGCCGACTCTGATGAATTGCGACACCCCGAGGTCGGCCAGTTCGCTCATGACAATGGTTGCTATTGGAGCCCCCATACCGAAGGATGCCGCGGTGACTTTAATGCCCTGAAAATGACCCGTGATTGTCCTCAAGCCTCGCTTGACGGGCAGAAACACCGGGTCGGTCAGGTGTTCGGCAATTCTGTCGATACGGTCGGGGTCGCCAATGAGAATTGCAGCCTCGCCGACATCATCAGCGCCGTGCCCGAGATACCAGGCCTTCTTTGTTGTTTTTTCATTCATTGGCAGCGCGCCTCTCCAGCATGTCATGAGCAAGCTCTGTCCCGGCCTTTGCGGCTTCAACCGGGTCTGTCTTTTTCGAGAAGGCGTGTACAAATCCGCCGACAAAAGTGTCTCCTGCGCCAGTTGGATCACGAACCTTCATTGGTTTCGTTGGAACGAACTGCTCGTGGCCGTTCTGTGTGATCCGGCAGCCTTCTGCGCCAAGCGTTTCCACGATGATAGGGCTCCCAATAGCATTTCGACCAACCCAGTCGCGTTCGCTGCGATTGCAAAAGATGACGGATGATCGCTCCGACAGGGAAGGAAGTGCCTCGTCCGGAAAGGCTGCCCGATCGTTCTTTGCCACCCAGTAGATCTGTGCAGATTGCGGAACACATTTCAGGATTGGATCGATCAGATGACCGGGGCCAACTGTGATGCAGGCATGAGCGCAATTTTCCAGCAACGTGATTTGTTGGTTCGTCAGTTTTTCCTCACCTGGGAACGCCGGATCGAACAGACAAGCGGTCGATTCATCGCTTTGATGAAGCAGCAAGCATACCGGCGAACGACGACCGGTCAGGGACTGGATTCCTCCTGTCGACAGACCAGCCTGCTTGCAGGCATCCATGAACACCTCTGCCGGCGCATCATCTCCTGTCCAGCTTATCGGTGCTACATCCATACCCGCTCGGCTTGCGGCTGCCCCGACATAGTATGGAGACCCCCCAACGCGGGGCCAGGCTGACGGATCGCGATGCGCAATGTGGGTTGTCTGATTCGGCTGTACAGTGCCGGCCAGGCTGACCGGGTAGTCAAGGCTCGCATAGCCGGTGACCACGAGTTCGCTCATGCCGGGTCTCCAGCAAAATTGACCATGGCATCGTCAAGATCCACCACCTTGCCGATATACCGATCGATGTCTTCCAGTGAGGCATCTCCAAGATGCTCGCGGTTTGACGCCACCGCCGGCCTGGGCAACACGACTTCGAACCCATTCGCAAAGGCATCCTGCGAAGTTGCCCGGATACAGACATTGGTCTTCACACCGCAAATGACCACCCTTTCAATGCCACATTCCCGCAGGGTCATCGCCAGATCAGTTCCGAAGAAGGCGCTGTACCTGCGTTTGACGATCTCGATCTCGAGATTTGAATCCGGTCGTGGCCCAAAGCCCTCAAAGTAGTCGGCATTCATATCGCCTTCGAGGCAGTGTGGCGGCAGACGCTTTTGTTCAAAGTCGGGCAACTCTTTTCGATGGCGGTCTAGGGTGTGTACGATAAGAGACTTCGACTCGCGCGCAGCGGAAAGCAGATCCTGGATTGGTTCAATGGTTCTGTGGCTGGCTTTGAAGAAGTTCTCGCCCTTCGGGTCCAGAAACGACTTCTGCATGTCGATGACGATAAGTGCGGTCAAATTCATGTGTGTGCCTTTTTCTTCTGGCTCCATGACGCAATGCACAGACTGACGATAACCATGACGTAGGGAAGCGTGCCCATAAGCTTGGGTGGATATCCGGCCGTCTGGAGCCGAATTTGGGTCGCATCCAGTAACCCGAAAAGCAGACAAGCCATTGCGGTCTGAACGGGCTGGTTGCGTGCAAAGTAGAACGCGGCAAGGGCAATAAATCCACGCCCGGCGGTCAGGCCTTCATTGAACAAGCCAATTGAGTAAAGGGCGAGGTGTGCACCGGCCAATCCTGAGAAGAAACCGGCAAAAACAGTTCCAAAATCCTGAATTGTCTTTTCCCTGAGTCCGACAGCACGAACCACCTGGGCCGCATTGCCGGCCGCGCGAAGGCGTAACCCGATACGGGTGTTTGCAAGGAGAAAGGGCAGGGCACCAACCGACAACCAGGCAAAAGCAGTTAACGGGTCCAGAGCGGCCAATGCTTCGCCAAATATGGGGATGGTCGATACGCTTTCCGGCAGAATTCGGGGCAGCAATTGGACATCTGGAAAACGCAACGTCCCGCTGGTTCCGTAAATCCGGCTCAACAGGAAGCCGAGCAGGCCTGCAACGAGCACGTTGAAGCCCAGGCCGGATATGATCATGTTGGCCCGTGCCCTTGTGATGGTCAGTGAAAACACAAGGCCGACCAGGCTTGCGAACAGAGCTGCAGCAACCACCGCCAGAAACCATGACCCGGTCGCTGACGAAACGACCACTGAAACGAATGCGCCTGCCAGCATTTTCGCCTCCAGCGCGATGTTGACGATCCCGCCCTGCCGGTTCACCAGGCCCCCGATTGCCGCCAGCAGGATGGGGGTGGTCAGGATCAGCGTCGAAGCCAGGACCTGGTCGATCATGTCGCTCATTGGCCGGTGCCTCGCCAGAGCGTGAGTCTTCCAAGCTCGACGACCGCGAAGATCATCACAGTACCCTCGATCACGTTGACGATATCGAGCGGTATATCGGAGAACAGCTGAACCGTGGTGCCGGCTGAAGCGAGCGCCCCGAACAGAATCGCTCCGAGCAGTATTCCGATGGCGGAATTTCTGGCGAGCAGCGCAATCGCCATGCCTGTAAAGCCGTAGCCTGCGGAAAACCCATCGGAGAACTTATGAACCTGGCCGAGCGCGTGAGCAGCCCCTCCGGCGCCGGAAACCAGGCCGGATATAATCATGACCAGAATGATCGTTCCGGGAACCGAAATACCGACGGACCGGGCGAACCGGTTGTTGAAACCGACCAGCGCGGCTTCAAAACCCTGTGGGGTTCGTTGCGTCCAGAATGCGTAGCCGAGAACACACAACAGGCCCAGAAGAAACCCCGAATGCAGGGTGGATGGTGGAAGCAGCCGGCTCAGTTCAGCGACCTCATGGATCGTCTCGGTGGTGTTGTTGCCGGACGTCTCCGACAGGAAAACGGAATTGACGAGAAAGCCGGAGATACCGAGGGCCACGAAATTCAGCATCAGCGTGGACACGACTTCATCGACTTCCAGTTTTGCCAGCAAGACGCCAGGCACCCAGAGCCAGAACGCCGCAATCAGCATCGCAGAACCGATGGCCAAAGGTGCAATCGTCCAACCAAGGGCAACCGGAAGTGCATAACCGATCACTGCTGCCCCCAGACCGCCAAGAACGAATGCACCGTCAACACCCACATTGAAAACACCAGAGCGAAAACAGACCGCCGTAGCCACGGCAGTAAACAGGAGCGGCGTTGACGCCGACAGGGTCGCAGCGATGCGGCGCTCTGACCCAAACCCTTCGCTGAGCATAAGCTGATAGATGGCAACCGGATTTTCACCAATGGCGAGCAGCAAGACGGCACCGGCAAGGAAAGCGAGCAGCACGGGCAAAGAAAAACGCATCGCGTTTTCTGCGGCAAGTGTCCACCGCGGCGGCCTGGCGTCGATTGCAACAACGTTTTCCGATCCGCCGTCAACCATTCGCGGCTTTCTGTGGAAGCGGATCTGCCAGCATAAGTTCTCCAATTTTCTGCGGCGAAAACTCCGCCCTGGATACTTCACCGACGAACCGACCCATGGACATGACGAGAATGCGATCGCAAAGAAACATCAACTCATCGAGCTCTTCAGAGGCCAGAACCACCGAACCGCCGGTCTCGCGATGGCTGAGCAGATAGGAATGGATTGTCGCAATACCGTTCAGATCAACGCCCCGTGTCGGCTGGGAAACGACAAGCAGTTTTGGGTGCCGCGCCGTCTCGCGGGCGAAGACGAGCTTCTGCTGATTGCCGCCGGAAAGGCTCGATACAGGGTCGTTCAGCGTACCATACTGAACATCCAGTCTATCCAACCTCGCCCGCGCTTCCTTGCGAAAGGCCGTGCGGTCCAACATGGGCCCGCGAAGAAAAGCCGGTTCGCGCTGGCTGCCGGCCATGACATTAGCCTCAATGGTGGCGGATTTCGCCAATCCCTCATGGGCGCGGTCGGGGCTGACATATCCCTGTCCGTGCGCCCTGAATGAGGCATTTTCCGCGTTATACAACTCGGCATTGTTGATGGAAATTGAGCCAGATTGCGCCTTGCGCAACCCGACCAGACACTCGATCAGCTCTTCCTGGCCATTACCTGCAACGCCGGCGATGCCAACAATTTCCCCACAGCTAACGTCCATCGAAATGTTATACAGCGGTTGCTGCGCGTTTGCGGTGTGCGCATTCAAACCGGTGATTTTGGCAAGAGGCGCTCCCGTGTCTTTGGGTCTGCCTGGCTCGCCGCGAGTTTGCTGCGCGGCCTTAGCATTTTCGCCCATGATATAGCGCGTCATTTGTGACGTATTCATCTCGTCAACGGAGGCCGATGCGACCGTCTCGCCTTTGCGCATGATCGTGACGTGATCCGCCAGAGCTTCGACTTCCTGAAGCTTGTGACTGATAAAGATGATGGAGGCCCCATTTTCCCTCAGCTGCCGCAAAAGCCCAAAAAGTTGTTCGACCTGCTGCGGTGCCAGAACGGCCGTCGGCTCGTCCAGGATCAGCACATCGCTGCCCCGCCGCAAAAGTCGGAAAATCTCGACATATTGCTGAATATGGACGGGCGCAGTGCTGGTGGATCGGTGCCAGTCAATCGAGATGCCGGCTCTCTCCCCGATTTGCCGGGCTTCTCCCAATGCGACGTCCCAATCCACCGTCTGCAGGAAGCCGAATGAAGGTCTTGTCGGTTCGTCTCCCAGGACGAGATTTTCGAGAAGCGTCAGTTCCGGAGCCAGCATGAATTCCTGGTGCACCATTCCGATGCCTTCGCTTATCGCCTGCTGCGGGCCCGAAAAACGAACCGGCAGGTCATCGACAATGACCTCTCCGCCGTCGACCGTCTCAAGACCTTGCAGAGCCCGCATGAGGGTCGACTTTCCGGCGCCATTCTCCCCGACCACAGCATGGATCTGTCTGGGCCCGACTGAAATCGAGACATTTCGGTTTGCCTGAACCGATCCGTAACTCTTGAAAATCCGGTTCGCGCCGATTCGGATTTCCACGCTTCCGCGCGGCTGGACAATTGTAGCCGACATGTTTTTCCTGAGGCGATGTTCTCCGTATCCCGACAATTGTCGTCGATCAGAATACGGAGGATTGTCCGGTCCTACTTGAAGAAATCCGGGTAACCGCTCGCGCTGACATCCCACACTTCAATCTTGCCGCTGATGATATCGGCTTTCAGGGCGTCGACCCTGGCGAGATAGGTTTCCGGAATGATGTCCTTGGTGTGATTCATGTCGGACAGTGCAACGCCCTTCACATCGAGACCAAATTGAAGAACCTTGCCGCCAGGAAATTTCCCGTCTGCATAGTCCCTGATTATGCTTTCGGTGGCGACATCCACCCGCTTCACCATGCTGGTCAACACGTTTCCGGGCGCCATTGAATCCTGATCGGTGTCGACGCCAATGGCAAACTTGCCCTCGGCTTTGGCGGCCTCGATAATACCGATGCCGGTCCCGCCGGCCACCTGGTAGACAATATCCGCACCTTCATTGAACATCGCTTTGGCTAATTGTTCACCCTTTGCCGGGTCTCCGAAGGATTCCGAGTAAGCAACTTTCACCTCGATGTCCGGATTGATCGCCTTGGCGCCCTGTATGTACCCGACAATAAATTTGTCGATTCCCGGTGCCTTCACACCGCCAATGACGCCGATCACTGCCTGCTCGTTTATGCCCTTGATAGATGTGTCGACGGTGACTTGTGCGGCCAGTGCACCGGCCAGGAACGATCCCTGGTGTTCGGCAAACACGACAGAGGCCACGTTGTCACCTTTTCTGGTCTGGTTCATGATGACCCAGTTCACATCGGGATAATCAGCGGCAAGTTTTTCCATCGGCTCGCCGTGAATCCATTCGAGGCTGGCGACCAGACCGAAACCACCATCCGCCGCCCGGCGCATGATTTCCTCACCCTGTGCGACGACATCCTTGGACTCGATCGCTTTGCCGGTGATGCCTGTTGCCGTCAGTCCCGCCTGAAATCCGGCATTGGCTGTATCATTCCATGAACCATCACCCAGACCACCTTGTGCGATGATCAATGCTGCCGGTTTAACGTCTGCAGCCGAAACACCCAATGTCGTGATGCTCAGCGCAGCGCCTGCGAGTAGACACCTGATTACTCTTTTCATGACTTCTCCCTTCTGTTTCAACGTGGTTGTCGGTTTGAAAATCCTTCTGAAGTTGCTGCGATGCGTAATCCGACATCGGTCGCTGCCGGACCTCTCACAAGGTGCATATCGTAAGTGTAGAAGTCTGCGCGATAGGTAGCCTCGACAGCCTCGAGAATTTCGCCGCTCTCCGAATAACTGACACGGAAAACCATTATCGCGGGGTCACCTTTGTGCGCATCGAGAAGTTCGGCCTCGGTTGCAGTTATCATTCTGGCGGTTACCCGCTCACGTGCTTCGTTCACGCGCAATCCGCATTGTTCCATCTGCAGGTACAAGGAAAAATCGGGGCGGCTCAATTGATCTTCGGCGTCTGCGTTTCCGCTGAAAAGACGACCAAATACGGATTGTGGAACAACGGAACGGTGAATCGCGCAAGCAACGCCATTCACATAGCGTAAACGCCGAAAGCTCCTTGCCGGAGGCGCTACCCCAAACTCCTGTGCGGTAGCCTGATCTGCGCGATGAAGATCAAGCAGTCTCTGCGATGTCTTGTGGCCGTCTTCTTTGACCGTGTCCGTGAAACTGAGAAGTTTCCCAGCGCGGCGGTGCAGGGAGCGGCCCGAGACATAGCTGCCTGATCCCTGTCGGCGATTCACCAGACCTTCACCGACGAGAAGTTCGATCGCTTTGATCACTGTGCCGCGACTGAAGCCATACTGGCTGGCTAACTCGGTCTCACTGGGAAGCCGGTCGCCCGGCACAAGCGTCCCGTTTTCAATTCGCGCGCGCAAATCGTTCGCCAGGATGAGGTATCGCGTTACCGCCGCGTTCGCTTTCATAGGCCAACGGTAATTCAGACTAGTTGACTAGTCAAATCAGACAACGCGTCTAAGGTCCGCAGCTCTCTTGTTAACTTGTTGTGCAATCCACGAGCATCCATTCCGCTGTCGGAAATGCTACAGAGCAATCATGTTATCATCCTCGCGTTGTCTGCCATGCGGCCATTTCGCCCATCAGCCCCATCTTCCGCTCGAATGTCTGCTTTTCAGAAAGTACCATTGGGCTTTAAAGCCTGATCAAAGGCGACCATGGGCCGATACGGCACTTCGGTGTGGTTTAAACAGGGTCAGCTAAGGGCTCTGAGCAGACGTTCAGTACTGGCGGGGAGCGCGTGGCTCGGGCTCAGTGGGGCCAATTGGCGGCTCTGTGGACAAAGCGACGTGCGCTGTTCCTCACGAATGCCTTGGGCGCAACACAAGCCGAGTGGACTGAGAATGTCATGGGCGGGATTGGCAGCCTGCAATTGATGCTCCAATCGAATTGAGCACCCAGAACCGCAATGTAGCGCAATCAGCGCCAATCGGGATTGCCCAACTTTGGCCCGATAAGAAACCTCAGCTTTTCGGCAAATAGCTCAGCCTGTCTTTTTCCTGCCAGGAATGCCCAGCGGCCATGATGCATGTTGCTCCGTTGGTCATGGTCATCAGAAGGGTCCAGCTCCCTTCTTGTGATACATACACCTCAAAAACGGCCTTACCCGATTGCAGCACCCCAAGAGCTCTGGAGTGCTCCTTGTATTTGGAAGCCAAATGCTTGGAGAATTTTACTCGCTCGCCACAATTCCGGGCCGCTTCAGCGCTGCCGGCTGGCA
The DNA here is from genome assembly GCA_938044775.1 of uncultured Rhizobiaceae group bacterium. Taxonomy (GTDB): domain Bacteria; phylum Pseudomonadota; class Alphaproteobacteria; order Rhizobiales; family Rhizobiaceae; genus Pseudahrensia. The sequence continues at coordinate 1,064 of CALIOE010000119.1, read as the reverse complement.
AGAGCAAGGGCGCCGCCAATAGAGATAGACGTAGTAGTCTAAGAACATCAATCATATTTCCCTCCGCTGTCAGCTCATGGGCCGCGTTCAACGGGGGCATTCAAATAGGTCCGTTGAGTCGACCTAGAACTGGTTCGTTTTTTGAACCGTCAATAACCAAACTCCATCTAGCTAGTGCCCATTCAGTCTTCCCTCGTTGAATGAAGAACCCATTAATCTGGTCCAGACTGCAGCTCTAGGCGATGAGACTTCGCGGTCAAATCAGGTTAACAGACGGTGTGCTCGCCTCTCGAAAGACGCTGGGAACTTGGTTTCCGAGCACTGTCATAAGTTCTTTACCAACGATACAAATGACTGGATGCCGCTCTGGTTGGAACTTACAGAATCCAGGAATCTTAAGTTGCGTTCTCCGATTGGGGCTGAAATCGAGTCGCGCTGACTTCCAATAGCGTTCTGATTAAGACGAAGCCGACCGAGGGCTGGTTTGAGCTCTGAGCAGACGTTCAATAGTCACCGGGGCGTAGGCGGCTGGCTGCCGAAGGATTGGAGCGGCCAGCGTCTGTTTTTCGTTCCTCGTCATTGGCTCTCATGGCGGAGCTCTCTGTCATGCTGTCCATATTCATCAGGTTCAGTCTTCAAATATGCCGGTGGGCTTTCCATCGATTGTCTCGACGTTTTTGCGCCGCCAGTAGTCTTCCACACCCTTGCTTCCCATCTCGTCGTAATAGGGTACCAGCTCGTCTTCTCCGCGGGATTTTTGAAACTGCATGACGGGTACGCCTGTGCCGCATGAGGTTTGAACAAGATCGATACTCAGGTCGAAGATCTGGCGGCTTCCAGCCAGTTGAGGAAAACCGGATACCAGGTCATCCCACTCGGCATCGCGCGGATGAAGGACTTTGGCCTTTCCATACACGCGCAGGATCAGCGGACTGCCCTCAAATGCGCAGAACATGAGGGTCATCCGCTCCGTCGCCTTTACATGGGCGGCCGTTTCGTTGCCGCTGCCGCTCAGGCTGAGCCAGACAATTCGGTTGTCATCTTCAATCCGCAGAGTATCCAGC
>CALIOE010000118.1 GCA_938044775.1 uncultured Rhizobiaceae group bacterium | reverse complement strand
GTGCATCGGCAACCAGATCGACCCCGACTTTAGACAGCAATCCGGCATCGCAGGCCGTGATGGCCTGGTCCTCGATCATGTCGACCACGTCCCAACCTTCTTTTACGGCGCGCGATTCTAACGCGCTCACACCACCGCGGTAGGTGAGGGACTTTACCTCAATCCCGGTCGCCCGCGTAAAGGGATCATAGATCGCGCGCCTCTGGGCTTCCTCGTACACACCGCCCCAGGAAACCACGGTGATAGATTCCTCAGCCAGGCTGGGATTGGCCACGGTGACTGCCAGGATGACCGCTATGAAAAGGTTACGCAGTTGCATTTTCTTCTCGTCTTAGCTCGCGGACGGCGTTCAGATAAGCCTGGATGATTGTTGTCTCGGTCACGACACCAAGAAGCCGGTCGGAAGTCCCATCAACAACGGGAATAACATCACCGACAAAGCCCTCCAGGTCTCGCATTGCCTGTGACAACGTTGTTGTTTCATCGAACACCAAAGCCGGTGGCTTCATCAAAGATGCAACGGATATTGCGGGATCATCGTCGCGGTCGCGTGCATCGAAAATGCCTGCCAGCTCGCCATCCGGACCAAGCACAAAGACCTCATTCCAGCGCGTCGCACTCGCATCATTCGAGACTTTGTGGGCCGGGTCTTTCAACGCGCAAGTGTTAAAGTCCTGGCTCAGAAGTTCAGATACAAGCCGGGTCGACAACCAGGCCCTGTCGCGACCTTGCGACAGATCGATGCCTCTGCGCGCCAGCTGTACGTCGAACAACGACCGACCGAACAGCCTGTATGCAACGAGGTTCGAAAACACCACCGCCACCATTGCGGCAATGGTCAGATCGTAGTTTCGGGTCAGCTCAAAGACGATAAGGATCGTTGTCAGGGGCGCCCCGATCACGGCACTCGTTACCGCCATCATCCCGCAGATTGCATAGGCGACGATGCCAGATGTCGCCACCAGGCCTGTGGAATCAAGAAACATCCAGCTCATGGCGCCGAAGAGGATGCCAATCAACAAGGCGGGACTGAAAACGCCACCCGCGAACCCAAACCCGATGCACAGAGCTGTAAGTGCTGTCTTCGCTATGACAAGCAGTGCCAGCTCCCAGGTCTGGAATGCACCCTCAATCGTGGCAAATCGCAGCGCTTCATTGCCCACACCCATGACATCGGGCAACCACAGAGCAGCGACTCCCACAGCAAGACCTGCGCATGCCGGCCGCAGCACAGGATGGATCGGAGCGCGCCGCGACAGCTCGGTGCAGCGTAGCGTCAGGAGCATGAAAGCAATCGCAACTCCGGATGCCAGCAAACCCAGCAGGCCGAACAGCACGAACTCATATCCATGCTGCACTCCGGAGAATTCGACCAGGAACAATGGCTCCCTCTCAAACATCACATTTGCGACCACATAGCCGGTTGCGGCAGAGACGGTTGTTGGCGCAAAGGCCTGAATCGAATAGTGACGCAAAATCACTTCATGAGCGAAAACCAGCCCCGCTATGGGGGCATTAAACGCCGTGGAGATCGCGGCAGCGACACCGCAGGAAATCGCGATGGCCGCAAAATTTGGAACCTGCAAATTCAGACGGGTCAGGAAATTGCCCATCATCGCTCCCAGGTAGACCAGCGGTCCGTATTGGCCCACCGACGCCCCAAATCCCAGGGAAATCATGGCGGCAATGGTTGATAAAAACCCCGCCCTGGCGCCGGGTGGCGCCGCGGCCAGCTGCACAGCTTGTATGATGTCGGGCGGGCCAAGTGGACGTTCTTCGGGCGAAAACCGTATCAACAGAATGCCGACGAGGAGGCCGCCAATCGCAGGAACGAGAAGTGTTGCGGCTCCAATCACCCAGGGCGCGCCGTCGAACTGCACCCGCATGCGGGGCGAAATCAAAAGTGCGTTGTTCATCCATGCAACCAACTCGACAAAAGCGATCGCCGCCAGCGATACGGCGATGCCGATCACAAGGGCGGACATCGTCATCGCGAATATTCGGTAGACCGCGTTGCCTGTAGTCGACGGCGATTTCAACTCTGGACCACCCATATGACGACTGTTTCAAGGATTTGTTCGCAAGGCAATCATTCGCCAATGCGATCAACCGCGCCGGCTCCAAAATTCACTGCGGGAGGTGCTTTCGTCCAGCCATGCAAGGCCGTATTGTCTGGCTCTGACAATGCGACATAACTCTTTGGTCTGGATATAGATTGGCTGTCCTGGCACTCGCGCTCGTTCTCGACTGGTTTATTGGCGATCCGGACTTTGTCTGGCGACGCATCCCGCATCCTGTGGCTGGATTCGGCCGTCTAATCGAGTGGTTCGACAAGAACCGTTCGATTGCCGAGAGTCACCCGCTGTTTACGGGCACCAGCGACCAACGCCTGCGCCGCTGGGGTGCGGTCATGCTTGTTGGCCTGCTGGTCCTGTGCATATCAATCTGGTGGATCTTGTCGCTGGTTGGCAGTTTCGTCGGTCCGCTGTCGTTTGTGATCGAGGTCGTCGTCGTGGGCGTTATGATCGCGCAAAAAAGTCTGCGTGATCACGTTGAGGCGGTCGAGACCGCATTGCATAAAGGTGATGTCGAGCATGGCCGTGAAGCAGTGTCGCTGATTGTTGGCCGTGATGTCTCGCAACTGGAGAAAAGCGGTGTTGTAAAGGCTGCGATTGAGAGTCTGGCGGAAAATTTCTCAGATGGTGTTGTGGCGCCGGCACTGTGGTACATCATCGGCGGCTTGCCGGGTATTTTGTTCTACAAGGCTGTTAATACAGCTGATTCCATGGTCGGCCACCGCAACAAGCGATACGAGCACTTCGGCAATTTGCCGGCCCGCCTTGATGACGCCATGAATTGGCCAGCCGCGCGATTATCTGCATTGTTGGTCGTCTTTGTTACTCTTGTTTCCGAGGGCAGTAACGCGGCCTCTGAAGTATGGTCAAAGACCAGACGTGACGCGCCCTCACACCGCTCTCCCAATGCTGGTTGGCCGGAAGCGGCGTTTGCTGCTTCGCTTGGGCTGTCACTGGGTGGACCGCGACGTTACGGCATGGAGCTGGTCGATGCACCGATGCTCAATCCGGAAGGGCTGGACGAGGCCAGAACAGGCCATATTGAGAAAGGATTAGCTCTTTTCCGCGGAGCCTGTTTCAGTCTTCTTGGCTTCACCGGCCTTGCCTGGCTGCTTATTTGAGACACGTGCTTTCGGCTTGCGGGTTTTATTGGCGGCCGTCGGTTTCTTGACCTGTTTGACGGTGCGTTTGCGCGTTGTCCTGGCCTTGGCCCCGGCTTTTGCGGGCGTCGCTCTCTTGGCAGCACTCGTTGGGGGCGCCGGTTTCTTTTTAGCAGCCGGCTGCTTTTTAGGAGCCGGTTTGTCGACATCCGTCTTCTCGGCTTTTTCGCCATTCTGTGGCGCCCGTTCTGGCGCTGGTTCTGGCGCTGGTTCTGGCGCCGGTCCTGGTTCCGGATCTGCGGTTCCTTTTGGCTCAGCTTCCGTTTCCGGCTTTAAGTCCTCAACTGCCGCATCGATCTTCTCGACCAGTTCGTCAGCTGTTTCTTCCGGCACCGCCTGAACTTCCTGAGGCTCGTCTGCAATCTGGCCGGCGCGCTCGAGATCGAAGTCAACTTTGGGCTTGTCAACGATTTCCATGATTCGCTGAACCATCGGGCTGAGTGGATCTGTCAGATGGTCAACGATTGTGAAGTGGTTGGCTCCTTCAACGCTGACATAGTTCGTCGGGGTTCCAAGCAACGTCCAGCGCTCCGCCAAATCGCGGCTTTGACGGTGGTACTCGTCTGACTCGTCTGCGCCTACCCAGGCTTCGAAAACCTGGCTGGCTTCTGGTACCCAGTGAACCGGACTGGCGGCCAGGGCCTGGTCCCGGTCCATTTTCAGATCGTCGTTGATTGGAGTCTGGAGCAGGGGCAGCAGGTCGTAGAGGCCCGATATTCCCATGCCAGAGGTCACCAGGTCATGCGGCAGGTCCGGGTGAATTTCGTCCCAGTCTGTTGCCATCATGCAGGCAGCAAGATGGCCTCCGGCGGAATGGCCGACAACCGTCATCTTGCGGTTATAGGTCTGATAAACCAGCAAACAGGCCCGGCGAATTTCGTTTACAATCCCGGCAATTTCGATGTCCGGACACAGGGTGTAGGACGGCATAGCCACTGCGACGTTGTTGACCAGCAATCCATAGGCCAGATGGCTGAAGGCCGTGCGGTCGAGAGAGCGCCAATAGCCGCCATGGACAAACATGACGATCGGCACTTCCCTGGCGCGCCCCTCGTCTGTCGAAGGCCAGAACATGTCGAGGCGGTTTCGCTCGTTCCGGCCGTAAGCCAGGCCGTGTTCAACGACCAACCCTTCGGCCTCGCGAAACCGTGCAGCATTGCCCCAAAAGGCGTCGATCAGGCTCTTCGCGTCAGCGACGCGGCCTGAATTATCGTATTCTGATGGATAGTCGACCACGCTGCCTGCTTGCCGTTTGCTTTTTGTGTCAGCCATCTAACCGCTTTGCCAGCGCCCGCTCAAGGTCTGGTGTTGCTTCCACCAGACGTTTTGCAGCGCTTGACTGCGGCGCGTCGAAAATATCGCCGCAGGTTCCGTGTTCCACGATTTGCCCGGCATCCATCACCATGACTTCGTCGCAAATCGCGCGCACCACGCCGAGATCGTGGCTGATGAACAAATAGGTCAGCCCAAGCCGGGCCCGAAGGTCGGCCAGCAGATCCAGCACCTGGGCCCGTATGGAAACATCCAGCGCGGAAACCGGCTCATCCAGCACAATGAGGGCAGGGCGTGTGATAAGGGCCCTGGCAATGGCCAGCCTTTGCCGCTGGCCACCAGAGAACTCGTGTGGATGCTTGTCCAGGGCGCCGGCATTCAGACCAACTTCATGCAGCGCTTCGGCAACCCGCCTGCGCCTTTCTTCGCGGCTGATGTGTCCTTCCAGATAAAGCGGCTCGGAAACCAGCCTTTCGACCCGGTGGCGTGGATTGAAGGAGGCAAACGGATCCTGAAAAACGACCTGGATGTCGCGCCTGGCCTTTTGAAGCTCTTGTTTGTCTGCTGTCGCCAGATTGGCCTGTCGGAAGGCAATAGACCCGCTTGTCGGTCTGTCGAGGGCCAGTACCATGCGGGCGAGCGTGGACTTTCCACACCCGGATTCTCCGACCAGACCAATGCTCTGGCCCGGATAAAGGGTCAAATCCACATGGTCTACGGCGCGAAAGGGTTTGCCTTTTCTGAACAGGCTTTCCCGCTTTGTTGGATAGTCTCTCACGACGTTTTCGGCGACAAGCAGAGGTGTTCTGCCGAGGTCCGTCTGGTCGTCGCTGAGAATTGGCTCCTGCCGTTCGGGTATATGTGATGAGGCTTCTGCGAGCTGTCTGGTATACGGGTGTTTCTGTTCGCGAAGTATCTGTTCGGTTGGCCCCGAGTCGAGAACGCGTCCGTCACGCATGACGAGAATGTCGTCGGTGACCTGGGCCACCACGGCGAGATCATGGCTGATCAGGACCAACCCCATTCCTTCGTCTTCCACCATGGATTTCAGAAGATCCAGAATCTGGGCCTGAAGGGTTACGTCAAGAGCGGTCGTCGGTTCGTCGGCAATCAACAAATCCGGCCCCTGGGCGCAGGCAATCGCAATCATGACGCGCTGGCGCTGGCCACCGGACAACTCATGTGGAAATCGTGACAGGGGATAGCGGGTAGGTGGCAGACCGACCCTCTCCAGCATTTCCGCAGCCCGCCTGTCGGCCTGATCCCGGCTGACGCCGCTATGCAATATTATGCCCTCGGCGATCTGGTCGCCGATGGACTGCACCGGATTGAGGGCCGTCATGGGTTCCTGGAAGATCATGCCAATGTCGTCACCGCGCATATCCTGCATCAGCTCATCGCTGGCGTTGAGCAATTGCCGGTCGCCGAACCGGATGCTTCCGCTTGCACGGGCACCGTTTGGCAAAAGCTGCATGATCGAAAGTGCGGTCAGCGACTTTCCGGATCCGCTCTCGCCGACGATCCCCAAAACGCGCCCCTTTTTCAGCGAAACGTTCACCTGGTGCAGGATTGGCGTCTCGCCAATCGTCAGGTTGAGATCTTCTATCTCGAGCATCAGCGGCGTGTCCGCGACAGTTTCGGGTCGAGCACATCGCGCAGGCCGTCGCCCAGCAGATTGAGCCCGAGGACGGTAATGACGATGGCCAGACCGGGCACGAATGCGAGATGCGGGGCAAAGCTCATCATGGTCTGTGCTTCATTGAGCATTTTTCCCCAACTGGGGAACGGCGGCTGTGTGCCCAGGCCCACATAAGCCAGACCAGCCTCCTGAATGATGCCCAGCGCGAAGGCGATCGTTGCCTGGACGATGATCAGGTTGGCCATATTGGGAATGATATGTTCGATCGTAATCCTGGCCGCACCTTTGCCGGCTGCACGCGCCGCCAGAATGAAGTCTCTGGGCCACAATGCCAGCGCCGCACCGCGGGCAAGGCGGGCAAAGACCGGAATGTTAAAGATTCCGATGGCGATGATTGCGTTGATTGCGCCGGGGCCGAAGATCGCCGTGATCATCACCGCAGAAAGCAGGGCCGGGAAGGCGAAGATTACATCGTTGCCGCGCATAAGTGCTTCGTCCATCAGGCCACCCCTGGCAGCGGCCCAACAACCAAACGGCACTCCGAATCCGACACCAATGATGACGGCCACAAAGGCGACGGCGATCGAGTTCCGTGCGCCGACCATAATCATGGAGAATACGTCGCGGCCAAAATGATCGGTCCCAAACCAATGCTCCGCGGTCGGCTTTTGCAGTTTGGCGGCGATGTTCAGGGCCGTAACGTCAAAGGGTGTCCAGACGAACGATATCAGGGCGGTCAGAGTTATGACGAGCGTGATAACAAATCCGATCGCGAAGCTGCGGTTGCGCATGGCTGTGCTGAAAAAGTCGCTCAATGATTTGCCCGCAATCTCGGGTCAACCACCAGATAGGCGAGATCGACAGCCAGGTTGATGGCGATGATTACAGCGACCAGCATCATCACGACACTTTCAACCACAATCAGGTCACGCAGGCTGATCGCCTGGAAGACCAGGCGACCCAGACCAGGCAGATAGAAGACATTCTCAATAATGATCGTGCCGGCCAGCAGATAGGCGAATTGCAGACCCATGATCGTGAGGACGGGAATGAGCGCGTTGCGCAGGGCATGTTTCCACAGCACCGCGCGGCGACTAAGTCCCTTTGCCCGGGCCGTTCGAATATAGTCCTCGCCCAGCGTCTCAAGCAGTGCCGACCGGGTGACACGGGCAAGGATGGCCGCCTGCGGCAGCGCAAGAGCAACAGCCGGAAGCATCAGAGCCTTCAGGGAAGCCCAAACACCGGCGCTCCAGCCGGGAAACCCTCCAGACGGCAACCACTGCAGCCAGACCGCAAAGATCGTCGACAGGACCAGCCCGAACCAGAAGTTGGGAATGGCAATGCCCAATTGGGTGACTGCCATGATCCCGGTGTCGGCCGCTCCGCCGCGTCGAGCTGCAGCAATGAGGCCAACCGGCAGGGCGACAATCGTAGACATGAACAGTGCAATCAGGGCGAGTGGCAACGAAACAACGATGCGCTCAGCGACGAGATCGACCACCGGAACGGAATAGGTATGGCTCTTTCCGAAATCGCCCTGCAGCATGCCGGTTACCCAGCTAAGATAGCGGGTGAGGGGTGGTTGATCCAGGCCCAGAGATTTGCGCAGGGCAGCGACCGTCTCATCAGTTGCATTTATGCCCAGCATGACCTGCGCCGGATCGCCAGGGACGATTTCCAGCGCCAGAAAGATCACGACAGAGGCGACCAGTAAGGTCGCCAGAGTCCATGTCAGTTTTCGTGCCAGAAAGAGGGTCAAGTGGAGAGAATCCAGATCAAATTGAGTCGGCTCTCGCCCCGAACCGCCTCGCCGATATCACAATCGACGGGGATCCAGAGCCAGGGATTTGGTGGCACACAAGGCCTTCTCCACGCATCTTTGGATCTCCACCCTTCGCAGACAGGAACAGCGGACCGGGGACGATCGAACCGATGCTGAATCAGTCGCTCCAGCTAACGCCTGTCAGATCGTTTGCCTGCACTGGCGAGTTCTCCCACAGACCATTGACCTTGGCATTCCAAACGCCAGCTTTAGCGAGCTGGAACAGATATCCGTTAACGGCGTCTTGCGCGATGCGCTTTTGGGCGTCGCCCATCAAGGAATAGCGTTTTTCTGTGTCCGTCTCGACGTTCAGATTGTTCATAATCGCCTTGAAGTCGTCGCTCTTGTAGTTGAAATAATAATCATCGCGCCCATAGATCCCGATATCCAGCGGCTCGGTATGGGAGACGATCGTCAGATCGTAATCCTTGTTCTTTAGAACCTCCGGCACCCAGGTGCCCCATTCCACCGGTATGATCTCCAGCTCAATGCCAATCTCGCGCAGTTGTGCCGCGACAATCTCTCCGCCGCGCCTTGCATAACTTGGGGGAGGCAGCTTGATGGTTGCCTTGAATCCGTCCTTGAGCCCGGCCTCTGCCATCAGAGCCTTTGCCTTTTCGAGGTCAAACGAATAGGTGCCCACCAGATCAACATAGGCGGGGTGGTGAGGGGCAAAATGCGTGCCGATCGGGGTGCCGAGGCCAAACATCGCTCCATCAATGATCGCCTTGCGATCAATCGCGTGAGCAATTGCCTGACGCACCCGCACATCATCAAAAGGTTTTTTGGTGTTGTTTGTGGACAGTATTGTCTCGCCCTCGGTTGATCCGATGACAACTTTGAACTGCGGATTGCTCTGTAGCTGCGGGATTGTTTCCGGCGCCGGGAAGTTGGCGAACGCATCCACATCACCAGCCAGCATCGCTGACAGGGCCGCGGCAGGATCTGAGATAAAGCGGAAAGTGGCCTTTTCCAGCGCGACTTTGTCGCCCCAATAGTCGTCGTTGCGCACCAGATCGACAGATGCGCCTTTCGCCCAAGCTGCAAATTTGAAAGGGCCGGTTCCAACGGGATTAGCCTTATTCCCTTCGGCAGATTCCGGAGCGACGATAACCGCGTCACCCCAACCCAGATTGAAAAGGAAATTTCCGGCAGGAGTGGTCAGGGTGATCTTGACGGTTGCAGGATCGACAACTTCCACAGAGTCAATTCCGGCGAACAGAGCCTTTTGGGCATTCACACTGTCTTCGGCCATGGCCCGGTCGATCGAAAACTTAACATCCGTTGCTTCGAAATCCGTACCGTCGTGATACTTCACGCCGGTGCGCAACTTGAATGTGTAGGTTTTGCCGTCTTCTGAGATGTCCCAGCTTTCTGCCAGCCCTGGCAAGACTTCCCCGCTCGAACCGATGCGTGTCAGGCCTTCGAAGAGATTAGCATAGACCACTTCATCGATAGCTGCAGGCGCGCCGGCAGTAGGGTCCAGATGCGGGGGCTCCAGGACCATGCCCATGGTGAGGGTTGTTTTGGCTGCCATTCCAGGCAGCGCTCCGGTCGGTACGATCGCTATGGCAAGCGCAGTTGATAGGGCTAGATTCTTGAGACGAGGCATGATGCGGACTCCTGCTGTGGCGCAAATTCGGCACAGCGTAAGCCCTTTTGGCCATCTGCATCAAGCGGCCACCAGGCGCGACGCTCGCACAATGAGTTTTCGGTGCTACTCAGACCTGTAAAGGGCGCGCTGCAGCCGGGCCGACCGGCTGATTGCCCAGGCTTCACGGCGATCGAAACTCCTGTGCCGGCGTGCAGCGCGTTTGGACAGTCGGCCGATGCGTTTCATCGCCCGGTCGCCAAAATTCTTACAGCCGCTCGATACCCGGGCCCGAGTGCCGAGAAGCTCTCGCTCCACTTCTTTTGCAAACTTTTTGTTGATGTCGCCATGCTTGTTTTCGTGCCTGATGGCGCGGGCCTGAAATTTCTTCCAAACGGCACGTATCTTTGGAGACGCTTTGCGTCCGGCGTTCCAGCGTGGAATCAGGTAGGTAATATCAACGATCACATCGGCCGACTTGACCACACACCGGCCACCTTTGATGCCGGTTTTTATCCGCTTTACAGCAAACTTTGTACGTGTCTGAGCAATGGCATGACGTCCGTTCTTGCCCTTCGGGCCCCGCTTGCCGATTGATTTGTAAAGCTGCCTCCCGTTATTGCCGCGCAGCGAATAGTACTTGGTGCGTTCCTTAATGATGACGCGCGCATCGGCCGGGGTGTGCTCTGCAGTTGCCGTTACCAATACCGCGCTGGCTACAAGAGCCCAAATATAGTTCAAAATCTTCATGATCGCCCTTCAACTCAGACCGCCCGGCGGTCAGCTCCCGTGACATTACATAAAAAGGCTGAGCCGCGATTGGTCAAGCGCGGCCCTCGGTCAAAAGAGCGTGTATGGCGTATGACATGACTTTGGCTGACTGCACCATATCCTCGATCCCCACATATTCGTCAGCCATATGGGCCAGGTCGAGAATGCCAGGGCCATAGGCGATGCAATCATGCAAGTGTCCGATGCGGGCAATGTGCTTTTGATCGTAGGTTCCCGGCGAGATAACCAGATCCGGCTGACGGCCTAAAACCTCGCTAATTCCGTCACTTACGGCCTTCACGACGGGCGCGTCCTTGTCCGTCATTGTCGGCAACACCTCCATCAGATCGGTAATCGCATAGTTGAAGTTTTCGCGCGACGACTTCAGGCTTTCGAGAATACCGACAACTTCGCCTTTCACGGTTCCGAGGTCTTCTTCAATCAGAAATCTGCGGTCGATAACCATACGGCACGAATCCGGGACATTGGGGCTGGGGAGGCCGGAATAGTCCAGCGGCTTGCCATGCGTTCCCGGCTCACCCTCACCACCATGGAACGAATTGATGTTCATGGTCGATTGCTTCGCGCCTTCCGGCACGACCGGCATTTCAGTGCGCTTTTGTGCCAGTTGTGGATAAAGTTCGTCCTCAAAGGCTGACAGAACCGATCCCATGTGCCGAACGGCACAATCGCCCAGGAATGGCATTGAACCGTGAGCCTGTTTGCCGAAGGTTTCGATTTCGGCCCACCAGACGCCGCGATGCCCCAGACAAATGCGGTCCTTGTTGAGCGGTTCGGGAATAATTACGTGATCGACGCGAGGCCTGGAAAAGTACCCTTTGGAAGCAAGATGAGCGACGCCGCCGAAACCACCTGATTCCTCGTCGACGGTGCCAGATATCTCAATGGCCCCGAAAAAATCCGGGTATGCCTCGATATAGGCTTCAGCTGCAATAATGGAAGCCGCGAGGCCGCCTTTCATGTCACAAGACCCGCGCCCGTAGATCTTGCCATCGCGAACATCGCCGCCAAAGGGATCCAGCGTCCAGCCGTCACCAGCCTCTACAACATCGATGTGGGAGTTGAAGTGAACTGTCTTGCCGGGAGCCCGGCCTTCCCGGCGGGCGATAATATTGGTGCGTGGAAAGCGGTCGCTGTCACCAGGAGTATCGTGGGCTCTGACATACTCCACCTGGAAGCCACGCGATAACAACCGCCGGCCGATGAACTCCGCGCAGGGTGTGTATGCGTCTCCGGGAGGATTGATCGTTGGGATCCGGATCAGATCCACAGTCAAACCGACCAGATCGCTGGTCTTGTCGTCGATGCGTCTGTTGAGTTCTTCGAGCAAGGGCATTGTTCACGATTTCGAGAGCAGCAACATTTCCATTAATGGCGTGTTGCCGCAATCAAAAAGACATGTCTAGAATATCATAGGTTGAGGGACCAGCCTGCATTGTCGGTGATCAAAATTGTGCCAAACAACACAGTGTTAAGCCTGTGTTTAGGTCATTTTCAATGTATGCGCTGAATAGATCCGTGGGCGCCTTAACGTTCACCGGTTCCTAATATTCGGCTCCTAAGGCTTCGCTGGGCGTTGCGGTTTTTATTGACCGTATGCGGTTCAAAAAAAATCGGGGCAGTTTGTTAGTACATACTGGAGGGTATTTAATTATGAAACGAGTGACACTTCTTCTTGCGTTTATCTTCGCCTTGGCAACAGCGCCTGCCATGGCTGGTTATTCCGTTACTGTGAACGGAAAAACAACGACTTATGCCAAGAAAGACAAGGAATACTGGACAGCTGTTTGGTACGCCAAAAGAGGCCTGACCTATCGCGGTGGAGCCAAATCGACGAAGAAAAAGCGGGTTCGGCGGAAAAGCCTCGTTCGCAAGGCGTCAGCTTCACGCCGACCGGCAAAACGGATTAAAAAGTCCAAGCGCCGCAGCTCTGGTGGTGGGGGTGTTGTCGCCAATATCGACCTGTCGAGCCAAACTATGAATGTCTACAAGAATGGTGTCCACCAATACACCTGGAAGATTTCCTCCGGCCGCAAAGGCTACGGCACGCCCACCGGCTCCTGGCGCATCCATCGCATGCACAAGGAGTATTACTCCAAGAAGTATGACAATGCGCCAATGCCTTACGCGATGTTCTACCACCGCGGTTTCGCTGTGCACGGAACCAATTCCATCAGCCGTCTGGGTCGTCCTGCCTCCCACGGCTGCATCCGTCTGCATCCAAAAAATGCAGCCACCCTGTTCTCGATGGTAAGACGCCATGGTGGTCGGGTAAAAGTCTCCTATTAGGCTTTCTCGCTTTCGCTGATCACAAGTCCGTTCCGTGAAAATGGAGCGGACTTTTTTTTGTGTTTCATGCCGTCCAGTCTTTTGGCACCATTGAAACAACCCATCTGGTCTGCTCGCCTTACTGTTCAAGCGTTTTAATTTCTGTTGAGATGATGGCTAACCGCAAAACCATCGGGAGTGGTGCCATGAACGTGCATGTTGGTGAAAACGATATCAGCCATGTGATTGAGGCCGACAAGGCCCACATCTGGCACCATTTGACACAACATAAGAAGTTCGACGATCAGGACCCGTTGATCATTGTCGAGGGCAGGGGCTTGCGCGTGTGGAACCAGGCAGGGCGAGAGCACCTTGATGCAGTGTCCGGTGGTGTGTGGACCGTGAATGTGGGCTATGGCCGCGAGACGATCGCCGACGCGGTTCGTGATCAGCTGGTCAAAATGAACTTCTTTGCAGGTTCCATGGGCACCATTCCGGGAGCCAGGTTCGCGGAGCGCCTCATTGGTAAGATGCCGGGTATGAGCCGGGTGTACTATTCAAATTCCGGCTCTGAGGCCAACGAAAAAGCCTACAAGATTGTGCGCCAGATCGCCCACAACAAGTATGGCGGCAAGAAGAACAAGATTCTCTATCGTGCCCGCGACTACCACGGCACGACGATTACCGCTCTTTCTTCGGGTGGCCAGGACGAACGCAAAGCCCAGTACGGACCATACACGCCGGGCTTTATCGAAGTGCCGCATTGTCTCGAATACCACTCACAATGGGGCGAAGTCGACGATTACGGCCTGCGCGCCGCAAATGCCATCGAGGAAGTCATTTTGCGTGAGGGCGCTGATACGGTCGGCGGCCTGATTCTCGAGCCGATTACAGCAGGTGGCGGCGTCATTGTTCCACCGGCAGGCTATTGGGAGCGGGTGCAGGAGATTTGTCAAAAATACGACGTTCTGCTGATCATCGACGAAGTGGTCTGCGGCATGGGCCGGACCGGCAAATGGTTTGGTTATCAGCATTATGGCATCGAGCCCGACATCGTGACGATGGCCAAAGGAGTTGCTTCGGGCTATGCGGCCATTTCCTGTACGGTGACGACCGAGGCAGTGTTTGATATGTTCAAAGCCGATCCGGCAGATCCGATGAGCTATTTCCGCGACATCTCGACATTCGGCGGCTGTACAGCCGGACCGGCTGCTGCATTGGAAAACATGCGCATTCTTGAAGATGAAGATCTACTCGGCAATTGCGAGAAAATGGGCGACTATTTTGTTGAACAACTCGAAGGCCTGCAGGCAAAACACGCGATGATCGGACAAGTGCGCGGCAAGGGTTTGTTCTGTGGTGCCGAACTGGTTGCCGACCGTGAAAGCCGCGAACCGGTACACGAAAGTGTCACCCAGGCGGTTGTGGGTGAGTGCTTTAAAGCCGATGCGGTGGTGATCGGTGCGACCAACAGATCGTTGGCCGGATTCAATAACACTTTGACTTTCTCGCCGGCGTTGATTGCCACAAAGAGCGACATCGATGAGATTATTGCCTCCGTGGATGGAGCACTAAAACGAGTTGCTGCCGCCTGACGCATTGCGCCAGGCGCCGACAAGCGGCTTAACTGGCGCAAGGCTCAACGAGGACTTGCCCATGACCAACCCGATTTCTTCCGTCGACCCCGATGGATTGCTTGAGTATTCGGTCGTCTTTACAGACCGTTCGCTCAACCACATGTCACAGCCATTTCAACAAACAATGCGTGACATTCATGCCATGCTGACGGAAGTGTATCGCGCCTCCTCAGCAGTGGTGGTTCCGGGCGGCGGAACCTTTGGTATGGAGGCTGCGGCCCGTCAGTTTGCCACTGGAAAACGTTGCCTGGTAATTCGCAATGGCTGGTTTTCCTTTCGCTGGACCCAGATTTTCGAAGCAGGTGACATTCCCGCTGAGTCGAGGGTGATCACCGCACGCCGCGAAGCAGAAGAGCACCAGTCGCCGTTCGCGCCGCCACCATTGGCGGAGGTTCTGGCCGCTATTGACGAGTATAAACCCGAAATCGTGTTTGCTCCCCACGTAGAAACATCGGCCGGGATCATTCTGCCGCAAGACTATCTCAAGGCCGTGGCTGACGCCGCGCACGATGTCGACGCGCTTTTCGTGCTCGACTGTGTCGCCTCCGGCTGCATTTGGGTGAACATGGAAGAGACCGGCGTTGATGTGCTGGTCAGCGCGCCTCAGAAGGGATGGAGTGCATCACCTTGCAGCGGGCTGGTGATGATGAGTGAACGAGCGGTCAGCCAGCTTGCCGACACAAAGAGCACCAGTTTTGCGATTGACCTGGCAAAGTGGCATTCGATCATGCAGGCCTATCTCGGCGGCGGACACGCTTATCATGCGACCATGCCTACAGATGCTCTGGTTAAGTTTCGCGACTCGATGGCCGAAACCCGGGAGTGTGGATTTCACAAAGTCTGCGATCAGCAATGGGATCTCGGCAATCGGGTTAGAGCTTTATTGGCTGAGAAAGGCTTCAAGAGCGTGGCTGCACAGGGATTTGAGGCTCCCGGTGTTGTCGTCTGTTATACCGATGATCCCAACATTCAAAACGGTTCGGTGTTCGCGGCGCAGGGAATGCAAATTGCTGCCGGAGTGCCGCTACAATGCGGAGAACCCGATGACTTCCGGTCGTTCCGAATTGGGCTGTTCGGACTGGACAAGCTGCAGGATGTGGATGAAGCCGTGGCCCGTTTGCGCAACGTTCTTGATGTGGTTGCACTGTCCAACGCGCGATAGCCGGGCTTACATATAAGGCTTCAGGAACTTGCCAAGCCGGACATAGTGGATGGGGTTAAGCGACTGGCCGTTGCGGCGCACTTCGTAGTGTAGGTGGGGGCCGGTGGATCTGCCGGTGCTGCCCACCTTGCCGATTTTGTATCCGCGCGGTACCCGGTCGCCCTTTTTTACCAGAATGCGGCTCATATGGGCGTAGCGTGTCGTTAGGCCGTTGCCGTGGTCGATTTCGACCATCTTGCCATAACCGCCGTTTTTTCCTGCCTTGACTACAAGCCCTTCTGCGGTTGCCCTGATCGGTGATCCGCGCTGCGCTCTGAAGTCGAGGCCGCTGTGCATTGCCGTGCGTCCGGTGAAGGGGTCCTTGCGACCACCAAAGCGTGAGGAAATCGATTTCCCACGTGCCGGGCTGCCATGCGGCAGTTTGTTGGCGTGGCTGCGGTTGCGTTCAAGCTCCGCAAGTGATTCATCAAGCGCCTGAATGGCGTCCAAAAACGAGCCGGTGCTCTTGAGTTCGATCAGTGGCCCACCGGTCGCGCCGTTGGCAGATACATTGATGCCCTGTCGTTGGAGTATGGTCGCCAGGCGGATTGACTTGGAGTCAATCTCTTCCTTCAGCCCGATCAGTTCTTCAAATTGCTGCTGCTCTGTTTCCTGGAGCGATGCCTCGATCGTATTGAAAAGTGCCTCGTCAGGTTTGATGCGGGCCACCAGGGAGTCCTGATCGATGTCGATGCGGTCAGTGCCGTCGGCGAATGGGCTTGTCGATCCTACCAGGCCACCGAAACTCAGTGAGGCCTGCGGCTTGATGGACCCGGTTACATCGGAGCGTTGCTCCGGCGTAAGCTCGGGTAGCTTTTGAGGCACAATCCTGGCTGCGCGAGACATGGCCGCCTGCATCTGGGCGGCGCGCTCACCCAGTTCGGTTTGTCGCGCCATGAGCTCGCCAACCCGGCTTTCGACAGCCTGCTGGTCAAGCAATTGTCGGCTTGTAATGAGATCTACTTTTGAGCGCAGGGCGCTGATTCTGTCTTCGTAAGCGTGCTGCATGCGGGCGCTGCGGGCGATGGTTGCGCCCAGCAGATCGTCACGCAGAAACAGGTAGGCGCTCGATACGCAAAGACCAACGACCATGACACAGGTCAGAACACACAACGAAAAAGTCGAAATCGGTGACACGGTGAAACTTCGTTCGCCGCGGTGATTTCGGACGGTTACGACGGGTCTTTCAAGCCTGCGTCCAAAGGGGCGCGACTGCGCGGTAGCACTGTTGTTCGAGGATTCCACCATGTGGAGGGACGCACCAGAAAGTCATGAATCGAATCCGTTCATTGTGGGCTCTTATGGTTAACGTAAGCTTGCCGAATCCGATCTATCTGCCGGCACTCGACAGGGCGCGATAGAAGACTGGGGTAAGGCCGGCCCGAGCTCGAGCCATGTCATTGAAGGGCGGTTTGAGCGCACCACGAAAGTGCGTCCGAACCAGATCCTGAAACGCTGCTGCCGGCTCGCGTTCTTCGCGCAGGCACAGAAAGCGGAACCACTTGGCCCCAACGGCAACATGCCCTTGTTCGTCGCGATAGATGATGTGGAATATTTCAGCACTCTTTTGATCGCCGACGTCCTCCATCTGACGGATCACCGAGGGAGTAATGTCCAGGCCACGCGCTTCGAGAATGAGCGGCACTATTGCAAGCCTTGCTCTCAGCTCATGTTGCGTGGTTTGGGCGGCCTCCCAAAGCCCATCATGAGCGTCGAGATCACCGTAATCGGCACCGAGATCATTGAGCCGTGTGCGCAGCAGGGAGAAGTGCTTTGCCTCTTCGAGAGCCACTCGTACCCAGCCGTCATAGAAGGAGCGCGGCATGCGCTCGTTTGCAAAGCGGGCGACAATGTCCCAGGCCAGATCGATGGCGTTGAGTTCGATGTGGGCAATTGCATGAAGCAGTGCTATGCGGCCGGATTCTGATCGGATGGAGCGCTTGCGCATTTTGTTGGGCGGCACAAGGAGAGGTCTTTCTGGTCGTCCCGGTCGATCCGGAACGACAAGAGTTTGGACACCGCCCTGGCCCAGAGCTCCGTTGAACCACTGCCGTGCGGTAATCCGGGTCAGACCGATCTTATCGTGCAGGTCAGGGGCCGACAGAGCTGCAATCGCTCCGTGCTTTAGTGAGGAGGGCGGTCCGTGACCATTAAATCCTTCAGGTTTCCATTCGTCTGGCCACTCCCGGTGATTGAACAGCCGGTCGGCAGGCTGCGACTCCTGTGGGGTCATTGTTGGCCAAAGTGTTTGCGCGCGGCTTCAAACACTGTCTCAACGTGCCCTTTTACCTTGACCTTGCGCCATGCCCCGACAATCTTCCCATCGGTGTCAATCAGCAGCGTTGTGCGCTCGACTCCCATATAAGTCCTTCCGTACATGCTCTTCTCGACCCAGACCCCATAGGCCTCGAGAGCGGATTTCTCCTCGTCGGAGACCAATGTTACGTCGAGATCGTGTTTAGCGCGGAACTTGTCGTGTTTTGTTGGCTTGTCTGGTGACATGCCGACGATATCGACTCCGAGACCGGCGAACTCTGCCTTCATCGCCGTGAAGTCCTTTGCCTCTGTGGTGCATCCGGGAGTATCGTCCTTGGGATAAAAGTAGAGGACAGTCGGTTTACCGCTCGGCATTGAAAAAGTGCCGTCGTCGTTCGCTGGAAGGGTGAATGCAGGCGCCTGATCGCCGATATCAACCATGGGAATGTTCCTGATGAGCTTTCGCGTCTTGGTAAAGCAGCTTGAACTCTTAGCCAAGTTATACCGCTCAAACTGATCCATCTGTCCCTGCCGACGATATTGTGACCGGCCATCTGCGCCGATTTTGGTTTATAGCTACCCAGAGGCATGTCATATTTGATTCGAAGCGTAGGTGGGGCAACCTTGCTGGCCATATGATAGAAACGTTAGACAAATCCGATCGGCCCGACCTGCATGGTTTTCCCTCTGCTCAGGCTCAGAACGGTGCGCCCGTGGCGGGTTCGGTGGTTCCGCCAAAGCGTCGGCTTGGCATGCTCCGCTTTGCCGCCAGATTTTGTCTGTTTCTGATTTTCATTCTGGCTGCAGGCGCTGCCGGCTTGTACTTCGTTTTGTCGCAAGGACCGGTATCCAGTGATCAACTTCGCGCCAGTATTGAGACACAGCTTTCCACATTTTTGGGCGATAACCACGCCGCCCGCGTAGCCGAGGCCCGTCTTGCCTTCGATGAAGATGGGCTTTTGGCCATTGATGCACGTGACATTAAGGTTCTGGATCGAAACGGCACAAACCTTGGGGTCGCCGGTTCCGTTGGCGTAAAATTAAGCGCCCTTTCGCTGCTACAGGGCAAGCTCGAAACCAGAAGCATACGCCTGGATCGCGGTGCTATTTCGATTGATCCGTTTCTTTCTGTCGATCTTGGCAAAGAGAGTGATAGCTGGCCAACCTTTGTAGACCTGAAAGACGGAGTGGCGCGTTTTGGAGCAGCTTTTGAGAAGCTGGCTGTTTCACTCGATGCAGCTCATCTGGAGGGGCTGACGCTCGAAAACACCAAGCTCATCGGTTTCGAAAAACTTGACCTCAAATCTCGAACCGCGAGCATTGAGAGCTTCAAGATCATCCGGAAAGGAAACGAGACCCGCGACATCTTCTTTGAAGGCAGTGTGGCCACCGAGAACGGAAATTGGGAGATTAACGGCACCTGGCGCTACAACGATGATGGTTCCCGAGGCCTGCAATTCGATCTTTCCGGCATGGATTTTGGCGAGTTTTTTCAGGTAGAGCCCAGCGGACAGCAAGCCGCCGCCTATATGGACAGTCCGTTTTCTGTGTCATTGCGGGTTCCGTTTGACGCTGATGGTACACCGCTGCAGTCCACTGCACGGGTGGAGATTGGCGACGGCAGATTTGAATTGGGATCAGATCATCTGGCGCGTCTTGCCTCGGCCCAGATCAATTTGCGGTTTCTGCCCGAGAAAAATCAGATCGAACTGGAAAGGTCGCCGGTCTCGTTCCAGGACAGTACTGCAATTTTGATCGGTGGACTGCGTTATCCCAGCGATGAGGCAGGTGATGAAAAACCGCTGTTTGAGCTGATTGCAAATGATGTTGTCGCCCGCGGCATGTTTGCGGATCAACCGCCCGCTCTCGCCAATGCACAGATCACGGGGGAGATTGACGTCGGTGCCAAGGCCTTTGACGCTGAACGTATTCTCATCAAGTCCCACAGCGGTGCTGTCTATGGGCGTGGTCGCGTCGGGCTGAAAGGAGAGACACCAAGTTTGATGCTTGATTTGAAGTCGGACTCGATTTCGGTGTCTGATTTCAAGCAATTGTGGCCACAGGCGCTGGCCACGCAGGCACGCCTGTGGACCCGAGATGGGATCGTTGGGGGAACGGTGCGCAATGCCTGGGTCAAGGCCGATATTCCGCCAGGAATACTGGGGCGTATCAACGACGGGCAGCGCCTGCTCAACAGCCATCTGGTGGCAGAGGTGCCCATCGAAGAAACGGTGCTTAAGACCTATCGCGATATTCCTCCCATACGAAATGCTACAGGGCTCATTCGTTACGAAGGCATGGATACAAACATCAGTGTCGCTGGAGGAACTGTTGCTTTGCCGGACAAGCTTTCTCTGCAAGTCGCACCCTCGACTGTTGCGATTGGCGACCATTCGCTGCCGGAAATGCCGTTCTCGCTGACCCTTTCTTTGAGTGGTTCTGCCGCGGCGCTTGCGGAACTTGGGAGGGCCGATGCGCTGGGTTTCACGGAAGCACTCGATATTCGGCCCGGGGATATTTCTGGAAACGCAAAGGCGGACATCACCTCGGAATTCCGCCTGGACGACCAGGGCAAAGTATCGAGGGTCGAATGGGCGGCCAATGTGAAGCTCTCAGATGCCGCATCCCGTAAGCCGTTGCTCGGACGTGCATTCTCCAACGCCAATCTGACCATCAAAGCAGAACCTGGCATTGCACATATCAGCGGCTCTGCGAACGTTGATGGGGTCCCGGCCAAGGTGGCGTTTGTTGAACAGTACGGGCGTGGCGGTGACGCTTCGAAACGGGAAATCACGCTGGTGCTTGATGACGCAGATCGTAAGCGCGTAGGCATCGACACCGCCGGTGTCATTTCAGGGCCGGTAGAGGTCAACGTCAGTGTGGAAAAAGACGGTGACCAGGTCGTTGCGGTAAATCTGAAGCGAGCAAAGATCAGCTTGCCGTGGCTGGGGTGGTCCAAGGGCAGCGGCATTGCTGCACGTGCAGATTTCATACTCAGCCGGTCGGACGGGCAATCGAGGCTTCGGAACCTTGTCTTGAAAGGCAAGGGGTTCAGTGCAGATGGCAGGCTGCTGCTCGACAAGTCGGGTCTGGCCAGCGCCGAATTTACCCGCGTTGTGCTCAGCAAATCGGATAATTTCAGTGTCAAGGCAGAACGGATCAAGGGAGGCTTTGACATCAGATTTGACGCAAAGTCCTATGACGGGCGAGCGCTTATTCGATCCTTTTTTGACAATACGGCCAGAAAATCTGCCGGTGACAGCACCGTGCGTCTCAGTGGGCGGGTGGACAGGCTTTCCGGGTTCGGGAAACAGAGTTTGAGTGGCGTGACCATCGACTATAGTCAGCGCGGCGGCCAGATCACGCGAGCGCTTGTCAAAGCGGTGGCTGCAGGCGGAGCTCCGACCGTTTTTCGTCTCGAGCCGCAGCAAGGCGGTGTTCTCACTGAAATTTCCACCGCAAATGCAGGAGCTGTTCTTCGATTTCTCGATATCTACGGGAAGATTCGCGGGGGTTCGATCACTGCCAATCTTGTCCGTGATCAGGATCAGGTGTTTCGCGGAACAGTTATTGCTGAGAATTTCAACCTGCTAAACGAACCGCGACTTGGAAAACTGCTCGCTCCAGCGAGGGCCGCGGCCGTCAATAACCAAAGCGCCCGTGAACTCGATGGTGCAGCGACCACCGGGACGGTTCCCAAGAGCGACCCCAAAAATGTTCGGATCGAAAGGTTGACGACACTGATCTCAAAAGGTCCGGGGTTCCTGAACATCCGTAAGGGCAGGGTTCAGGGGGGAGATGCTGCAGCGGCCTTTGAAGGAACCGTATACGATGGAAACGGCAGAATGAACATTAAGGGAACCTATCTGCCCGCCCGTGGATTGAACCGGGTCGTCGCGAAGATCCCGCTGGTCAGCCAGATTTTGGGACGCGGTAAGACCAAGGGCATCTTTGGTGTGACCTTTCTTTTGCGGGGCCCTTATCGAAATCCGGCCATCGTCTTGAACCCGATTTCGCTTATCGCTCCAGGTGTGTTCAGGAAGTTGTTTGAGTTCTGAGCCTATTGAGGGCGCACCAGAACATGTTTTTTCTTGCCAAATGACAGCTTCACCGCACCATCCTGAATGGCATGGGTGGTGTCTACTATTGTGCGTTCATCGGTTACAGCCAGGTCGTTTATCTTCACAGCTCCACCCTTGATATGCCGTCTGGCCTCCCCGTTGGAGCCGGCAAGACCAGCCGTTACCAGCAGCGACAACAAGCCGATGCCTTCTTCAAGCTCGGCTGCGGAGACAGCGACCGAAGGCAGGTCGGCTGCAATTGTGCCGTCTTCAAACGTCTTGCGGGCCGTCTCGGCAGCCTGTTCGGCTGCGGCTCTGCCGTGCACCAGCGACGTCGCCTGTGTAGCTAAAAGCTTCTTGGCGTCGTTTAGTTCGGCACCTTCGAGACTCTCCAGCTTTACAATCTCGTCAATTGGCAAGGTGGTGAAGAGCCTCAGAAACCTGCCAACGTCTGCGTCCTCGGTGTTGCGCCAATATTGCCAGAAGTCGAACACCGGCAGCATGTCCGGATTTAACCAGACAGCGCCGGTTGCCGTCTTTCCCATTTTTGCTCCGGATGCAGTCGTCAGCAATGGTGCAGTAAGGGCGTAAAGCTGCGGCGACCCCGCCCGGCGACCAAGGTCAACACCGGAAACAATATTGCCCCATTGATCGGAGCCCCCCATCTGCAGCCGGCAATCGTAGCGCCGGTTCAGTTCAACAAAATCATAGGCCTGAAGGCACATGTAATTGAATTCGAGAAAGGACAGATGCTGCTCCCGGTCCAGCCTGTTTTTGACAGAATCACGTGCAAGCATCGAATTTACCGACAGGTGTTTGCCGTAGTCCCGCAAAAACTCGATGTAGTTCAGATTCAGCAGCCATTCAGCGTTGTCTGCCATGATGGCATCGTTCGGCCCCGTGCCGAAACTGAGCATTGATGAAAAGCTTTTTTTGATCAGCGCCTTGTTCTCATCAATTCTCTCAGGCGTCAGCAACTGCCTTGACTCATCCTTGCCGGACGGATCTCCGACCATTGTCGTTCCGCCACCCATCAGTGCAATTGGTCTGTGACCTGACTGTTGAAACCAGTACAGCAACATGATTCCTGTCATGTGCCCGACATGGAGGCTCGGTCCCGTCGGATCAAAACCGATATAGGCGGTGACCGTTTCCTGTGCCAAAAGGTCATCGAGACCGGATTCGTCGGAAATCTGGTGAATGAAACCGCGCTCGGAAAGTATGCGCAGAAAATCGGATTTGAACGTGGTCATGGTTTTTCTTGGTTTGTGGCAATGCCCATCAGCGGGCGTTTAGCACGAAGGATGATCAGACTTCACGCCTTTTTACAGAATAAGTTCGGGATAGCCGCCTGATGAGCCTGAAAACCGCAATTGGCCTGATGAGCGGAACGTCGATGGACGGCATCGATGTGGCGTTGCTGCGTACGGACGGCGATCAGGTGGTAGAGTTTGGTCCCAATCTTGCGATCGACTATCCCGTCACCATGCGCAAGCGGTTGGAACAAGGACTGGAATGCGCCAGGAAAATTGTGCACCGCGAGCAACGACCTGGTGATCTCGCTGATCTGGAAGGGGTTCTGACTGAAGCGCACGTGCAGGCTGTGAAGACCTTTTTGGCAAGCAACCGAATTGAGCCGGGATCGATTGATGTTGTCGGCTTTCATGGGCAGACGGTTCTTCACCGGCCCAATCATGCTTTGACAGTGCAACTGGGCGACGGGCCTCGGTTGGCCCGCGAAACAGGTATCGATGTTGTTTACGACATGCGCGCGGCCGATATGAATGCAGGCGGGCAGGGCGCTCCACTCGTGCCTGTTTTTCATCAGGCCATCGCCGCCAAGCTCAATCTGGATCTACCGCTGGCATTCGTGAACATCGGTGGGATATCCAACATTACCTACCTTGGGGCGGGCAACCAGGTCATTGCCTTTGACACCGGCCCTGGGAATGCACTGATTGATCAGTGGGTGCAGGCGGAGGGCGGAATTCCGTTC
The DNA here is from genome assembly GCA_938044775.1 of uncultured Rhizobiaceae group bacterium. Classification (GTDB taxonomy): domain Bacteria; phylum Pseudomonadota; class Alphaproteobacteria; order Rhizobiales; family Rhizobiaceae; genus Pseudahrensia. The sequence continues at coordinate 3,895 of CALIOE010000118.1, read as the reverse complement.
GATCAGGGTGGCTCGATCAGTTCAGAGGGCGTGGTCGTGTCCTCGATCGTCGAGCGTTACATGACTGCGGAATTCTTCAAGATGAGCGCTCCCAAAAGCCTCGATCGCAACGATTTCGAGCCCCTGGCCGCCGGGTCCGCGGAACTGTCGGACGGTGCACGAACGCTTGCCCATGTTTCCGCCGCAGCGATTCTGCGATCTGTTGAGCATCTGCCGGAGTCGCCGGGACGCTGGATCATCTGCGGTGGCGGGCGCCTCAACGATACGCTGATGCGCGAAATGTCTCTGCTGGTGGAGGCCTCTAAAAGCCAGGTGATGGCCTGTGAAGAAATCGGTTTGCAAGGTGATATGCTCGAGGCGCAGGCCTTTGCCTATCTCGCAGTACGCAGCCTCAGCGGGCTGCCGCTTACGCTTCCAACGACAACCGGCTGCCTCGAACCCACTGCGGGTGGAGTGTTGGTCCAGGCGAAGACTCCATAAGTCAGTCGCGGCGCTGTCCACTCCGCAGAGACAGGGCCATTTTGCCGAAGTTCACCTGGGCCCTGCATGTTCGCCGCTGGCGAACATGCAGGATCTTGGTGATTGCTCTTGGTCTGATCTTAGCCCATCGCCTTTTGCAGGTTCGCATCGACCTGATCGAGGAAGCCAGTGGTCGACAACCATGGCTGGTCCGGACCGATCAGCAGCGCAAGGTCTTTCGTCATGTGGCCGCTTTCAACAGTATCGATACAGACCTGTTCCAACGTTCCGGCGAATTTCGTCAGTTCTGCATTGTTATCAAGCTTTGCGCGGTGGGCGATGCCGCGGGTCCAGGCGAATATCGAAGCGATGGAGTTTGTCGATGTCTCTTCACCCTTCTGGTGCGCGCGGTAATGGCGGGTCACGGTGCCATGGGCAGCTTCCGATTCCACCGTTTTGCCGTCTGGAGTCATCAAAACCGAGGTCATCAGACCCAGTGAACCAAAGCCCTGAGCCACAATGTCGGACTGCACGTCGCCATCGTAGTTTTTACAGGCCCAAACATACCCGCCGGACCATTTCAGTGCAGATGCAACCATGTCGTCGATCAGACGGTGCTCATACCAGATTTTCTTGGCATCAAACTCGGCTTTGAATTCTGCCTGGAAGATCTCCTCGAAAATGTCTTTAAACTGACCGTCATAGGCTTTGAGGATCGTGTTTTTGGTCGACAGATAGACCGGAACACCGCGTTGCAGACCATAGTTGAGAGACGCGCGAGCGAAATCCTTGATGGATTCGTCGAGGTTGTACATCCCCATGGCAACGCCCGAGGCCGGCGCGTCGAAGACGTCGAAATCCATCGTCTCGCCGTCTTCGCCAACAAACTTCATCGTCAGTTTGCCGGGGCCGGGGAACCGAAAGTCGGTTGCACGGTACTGATCGCCGAATGCGTGACGACCGACGATAATCGGTTGCGTCCAGCCGGGCACAAGACGCGGTACGTTTTGCATGATAATGGGCTCTCGGAAGATTACGCCGCCGAGAATGTTGCGAATTGTCCCGTTTGGCGAGCGCCACATTTTTTTGAGGCCGAACTCCTCAACCCGGTCTTCATCGGGAGTGATCGTCGCACATTTGACGCCGGCACCGTACTTCTTGATGGCTTCCGCCGCGTCTATGGTGATTTGATCGTCGGTGTCGTCCCGGGCCTGGATACCCAGATCATAGTATTTCAGATCGATATCAAGGTAGGGATGGATCAGCTTGTCCTTGATGAACTGCCAAATTATGCGTGTCATTTCATCGCCGTCGAGTTCGACAAGAGGATTTTCGACCTTGATTTTTGCCATTAGGGGAAGCCTTCGGTGGTGCTGAGGGGAACAATGAACACGCAATCCAAGGGGCTGGCGCGTGCTCTGTTAGTGATTTATCGCGCCGTCTATATCACCCCGTCATGGGAAGGCAAACAGTGCTGTGGCGGTTACCGGACCTAACGTGGAGGACCGAGCCTGGCTCTGCTCATTGCGATAACGGTCTGTTCCAGTGAATTGGGAAGAACGGGCCATGATGCTGGATCCTGGGGGTTGAATGCGGGTCCGCGCCACTCACGATAGAGGCGGACGGCTGTGGTTCCATGTTTGAAAAGGACAAATGCCCCTATTTCGCCGACGGCCGGGTTCTTTTTGTAGGCGCCGCATTCGACGATCATGATCGCAAAACGGTCGTTCCTTTCCACCGGCCTGAAGGCCAGTTTGTCGAGCACGCAGCCCTGCTTGAAGTTTTCCAGGATGAGATCCCGATGAGTGTTGAAGTCGCCTTTGAAGTCCTTGAACGCCATAAGTGCATAGAGATTTTTCCACCCGGTGAATTTTTCGCTGCGCGGTACCATTTCGAGGCCAAACCGCGTGGATGATTGCTGTCGGGAATAAAGTGAACCTTGCAGCTTTTTGTTTGCCGGCAGCAGATTGGTCCAGTCAGGCAGGGGATAAACCAGCACGCTGTCAAACAGTCGGATTACGCCGTTATTGGGTTGTCCAGGGGCCGGCGCAGGGTTCTGCGCCTGCGCTGGAATTGGCACGATCGCGGTGGCCAGCACCCCGATGAGGCCTGCAGTCAAAAATAGCTTCTTCACCATTGTGCTTTCAGCTTGTAGGGGTTTCTCGCAACATTGCTGAAGGACTGTGAAAAAGAAATGGCAGGCACGGATCATCGCCAAAAGTTGATAGCCGAGGGCCCGGTGGTCGTGCTGGTCAATCCTCAATTGGGTGAAAACATTGGTGCTGCAGCGCGCGCCATGGCCAATTTCGGTCTTGCCGAGTTGCGGCTGGTGAACCCCAGAGACGGTTGGCCTAACGAAGTTGCCCGGGCCAACGCCGCCAAGGCTGACCACATTATTGACGGCGTCCAGGTGTTTGATCGTCTGGAAGAGGCAATCGGTGACCTCAATTTCGTTTATGCCACAACGGCGCGGCAGCGCGAAATGCTCAAGCCCGTCCGTGGGCCACGTGAAGCAGCAGCAGAACTGAGGCGACGCCACAATTGCAGCGAGCGTATCGGCATCCTGTTTGGACGGGAGCGCTGGGGGTTGGAAAGTGTGGAAGTGGCACTCGCTGATGAGATCGTCACATTTCCCGTCAATGCAGCATTTGCCTCCGTCAACATTGCTCAGTCCGTTCTGCTGATGAGTTATGAGTGGATGTGTTCCGGCGATGCTGAATTGCCGATTAGTGAACCAGACAGCATTCCCGCGGAAAAGCACGAGCTCTTTGGCTTGTATGAGCATCTGGAGAATGCGCTTGATGAAATGAGTTATTTTCGTCCGGAGCACAAAAGGGCAACCATGGTGGAGAACCTGCGTAACATTTTTGCAAAGGCCGAGCTCAGCCAGCAGGAAATCCACGCCTTGCGTGGCATGGTGGCAACGCTTGAGGGGCGAAAGAAAAGGCCACGCAAAAAACCGGTACTTTAGCGGAAATGCCCGCTTTTCGTAAAAATTAACCTCCACCGACGACACTTTTGCGATCTTGTCGACCGGTGGAGGGCTCCGTGGACATTTTTCAGCTGTTGTTTTCCTATGATGGCCGTATTGGCCGTCTCACTTATTTTCTAACTTCTTTCGTGGTTGGCACTGTTGCCATGTTGTCTGCCGTTGGCGGGCTTTATCTGGCGTTTGAAGACATTCCCGATCCAGCGCAGTTGGCGCCTATGGAACTGATCAATCTGGGTCTTGGGATTCTTTTCTGGGCAATCATCTGGTTGGCTGTGTTTTGCTGGATCCAATTCGCGCTTGTTTTCAAGCGCTGTCGCGATGCTTTTGGCATTACCACTCTGGCAAAGATTTACCTCCTGTTTTCGTTTCTGGCGATCATTCCAATGATTGGAATCCTGTTCGTGTTGTTCAATCTCGTTTTCCTGGGGCTTCTGCTCTTCAAGA
>CALIOE010000117.1 GCA_938044775.1 uncultured Rhizobiaceae group bacterium | reverse complement strand
CAATCCCTCAATCGAAAGCCGCGTGGAAGTGCTTCAAAACGCAGGTTGTGAACGCATTCTTGTTTTCCCGCTCTATCCCCAATACAGCGCGGCAACGACTGCGACCGTGAATGACAAGATGTTTGAAGCGCTGATGAAGCTGCGCTGGATGCCGGCATTGAGGACCGTGCCACCCTATCACGACGATCCTTCCTACATTGACGCTCTTGCGCGTTCGATTTCCAGGCACCTTAAGGCGTTGGACTTCGAGCCGGAACACATAGTTGCCTCATACCACGGCATTCCCAAAAGCTACTTTGACAAGGGTGACCCCTATCACTGCCACTGTCTGAAGACGTCGCGACTGCTCCAGGAAAAAATGGGCTGGAAGGACGGATTCCTCATTTCCACATTTCAGTCCCGGTTTGGCCCAGAGGAGTGGCTTCAGCCCTATACCGACAAAACTGTTGAAGCTCTTGCCAGGAAAGGCGTCAAGAGAATCTGTGTGGTTAATCCCGGTTTTGCGTCGGACTGTCTTGAAACCCTTGAGGAGATTGCCGGCGAGGTCTGCGAGGAATTTGAAAACAATGGTGGCCAGCGTTTCAGCCATATTCCCTGCCTCAATGACAGCGAGGAAGGCGTCACACTCATCGAGAAAATCGTTAACCGTGAGTTGCAGGGTTGGATATAGATCTAGGTATTTCTGTCCGATTTCATTGAAAATTAGGAAATTAATCCCCATTTGTTGACAAACATAAGGGGATTTCCATGCTATTTCCGATCGCTGATATTGCAATACTGCTGCTTGGGCTGCTGTTTATAGTCGCCATTATTTCAATGGTGAAAATTGTACCTCAAGGCTACAATTATACTGTTGAGAGATTTGGTCGTTTCAAAGGGACTCTTCAGCCGGGGCTCAACATTATCTATCCATTCGTCGATCAAATCGGCGCGAAAATGAATATGATGGAGCAGGTTCTCGACGTTCCGACGCAAGAGGTCATCACCAAAGACAACGCCACCTGCAGCGTTGACGGTGTTACGTTTTTCCAGGTGCTCGATGCACCGAAGGCGACATACGAGGTCAGTGGCCTTGAGAACGCCATCTTGAACCTCACGATGACGAACCTGCGTACCGTCATGGGTTCTATGGATCTCGATGAATTATTGTCGAAACGAGACGAGATCAACACGCGAATTCTTCACGTGGTTGATGACGCGGTTGCGCCGTGGGGCATCAAAATGACCCGCATCGAGATTAAGGACATCAATCCGCCGGCCGACCTTGTCGATGCGATGGGACGGCAGATGAAAGCTGAGCGCCTCAAGCGTGCTCAGATTCTTGAAGCCGAAGGCGAGCGTCAGGCCGCCATTTTGCGGGCGGAAGGCGAGAAGCAGTCTCAAATTCTCGAGGCCGAAGGCCTCAAAGAGGCGGCATTTCGGGAGTCCGAAGCGCGGGAGCGTGAAGCGCAGGCTGAAGCCGAAGCAACTCGGGTTGTCTCTGATGCCATTGCTTCCGGCAACAGCCAGGCGATCAACTACTTCATCGCGCAAAAATACACCGAAGCCCTGCAGACAATTGGCTCGGCACGCAACCAGAAAGTGATTATGATGCCAATGGAAGCAACCGCACTGATCGGTTCGCTGGGCGGAATTGGTGAAATCGCGAAAGAAGTTTTCGGCAATGACAGCGATGGTGCAACAACGCCCAGGAATTCATCGAGTGCGGTGCCGCCGATTGCCAATTCTTAGGAGGAAGACATGATTTTCGATCTGATTTCCGAACTTGGCCCCTGGATCTGGATGATCCTGGGATTGCTTCTCCTGGTCGGCGAAGTGCTGGCGCCCGGCGTGTTCATGATCTGGTTTGGTTCCGCTGCTCTGGTGATTGGTGCGCTCACTCTTGTCCCGTTTACGGATGTCTCCTGGTGGCCGTGGCAGGCACAGGTCGCAGCTTTTGGTGTTTTGTCGCTGGTATTTGTTCTTGTCGGCCAGCGTTTGTTCCCCTCTGATGCCCGAGACGACGATGCGGCAAAAATCAACACGCCACTGGCGCGTTTTGTGGGCTCTGAGGCGACGCTTGTCGACGAAATTGAAAACGGTGTCGGACGCGTGAAACTGGGTGATACGACCTGGCGGGTGCGCGGCGTGGATCAGCCGGCTGGCAGCCGTGTTAGGGTTACCGGCGAAGAAGATGGCGTTCTGATAGTTGAACCTGCCTGACGACAGACCATTCAGGCAACGCCCACACGCAGCAAGTCATGGAAGCTGACGATGCCAACCGGCTTTGTGCCGGTCGTCACGATCAGCGCTCCGATCGCCTTCTTGTTTAAGATGTCGAGCGCTTCCAGAGCCAGCATATCAGGCTGAACAGTCTGTGGATCGCGGGTCATGATGTCGTCGACCGTTTCTTTCAGCAAGGTCGTCGAAAGGTGGCGTGCAAGGTCACCATCGGTGACAATGCCGATCAGGCTGCCTGCCTCATCCGTCACACCGACACAGCCAAATCCCTTACCGGAAATCTGCATGATCGCTTCGGTCATCTGCGCGCCGCTGTTGATGAGCGGAATGTCGCTGCCCTTGTGCATGATCTCGCTGATCCGCAACAACTGTGCTCCAAGCTTTCCTCCAGGATGAAAAACGCTGAAATCGCCTGCCGAAAACTCCCGGTTTTCCAGCAGTGCGATCGCAAGTGCGTCGCCCATCCCAAGCTGCATGATTGCCGACGTGGTTGGAGCCAGATTGTGCGGGCACGCCTCTTTTTCGCGCGGTAAGGCAAGGACAATGTCAGCATGGGTACCAAGCGTCGACTTCTCGCCAGCCGTAATGGCGATCAAAGGGATGTTGAATCGCTTTGAATAGTCAATTGTTCCCCGCAGTTCCTGGGCTTCTCCCGACCAGGAAAGGGCAATGATCGCATCGTCGCGGGCAATCATCCCGAGATCGCCGTGATTTGCTTCGGAGGGATGGACAAAGAACGCTGGTGTGCCGGTCGATGCCAGCGTGGCGGCGATCTTTGCGGCGATATGACCACTCTTTCCCATGCCGGTCACGATGACGCGGCCCTTGATTTTGCGAATAGATTTGACCGCCTCGTCGAAGCGTCCTGCCAACTCGCCCTTGAAAGCCTCTGCGAGCGAGGCAATGCCAGCCTGTTCGGTGCCGATGGTACGCAAGGCAGACTGAACGGTGGGTGATTCTTGAGGTTTTTTGTTCATCGCCGTTCCCTATCGCGTTTCCATCCAAAGTTGAACGCCAAACAGCATATTTTCTGACGCCACAGGGCAGTTGGAAAGAAATCGTTAACCGTGGCTGTTTACTCTTCAGTAACCAAAAAGGTCCGCTTGCGGGCCGCAACAGCTGTGCGATTATGTCGGTGCAAAAAGGCTTCACAAAGGACAGAGCGGTTGTTTTCAATCCGCTGCGCTGGATCGTGCCTCTTGCCGTGGTCGCCGCGCTCGTTCCCTCGCAGTCGGCGAGCCAGACGGTGTTGCGATCAACCATCGCTGCAGGCGTTCCGCTGACTGATGAAAATCTAAACGGGATTGAAGACGCCGAAGAAGAGCTGACGGACGAACAATCGGATCCCGGGCCGACTGAAACACAAGCTGCCCCGGTCTTTGAAAGCACTTTGCAGGATGTTGAAGATGCTGAGGTGGAAGCACTGGCGGGTTCCCCTCAACTTCGACGCGACAGTAACGACCTTACCCGCGGCGATGACACAGGGGATGGAACGCTCACTTTCGATGAGCGTGAAGCCTCTCAGCTTGAAAACAATGCCCGTGAGCGGCCTGCCCAGCGTGTCGACGTGCTGGAGAGCAATGGAACTTTGCGCCCCTTGGCCAACCAACCGGCACAGCCCCTGCAGGGTGGAAATCTTCAGGCGATCGACGACCCCTATGCCCCTCTTGGCATCCGTGTCGGCACCTTTACGCTTTTCCCATCGCTGACTCAGACGCTTGGCTATACGAGTAATGCCGACTTCTCGACAAACGGCCGGGAATCGGCATTCTCCCAGACTGAGGCGCGCATTCAGTATCAATCGGACTGGTCGTTGCATCAGTTGCGCGGGTCGGTCGGTGGATCATATCAGTCCTTTTTCAATGGTGTGTCTGAGGACCTCCCGACATTTGATGCAGACACAGAGTTGCGGCTTGACCGTTCCAACGGCTTTACAACCACGTTTGGTGGAAATTTGAGGGTGGCAACAGAAAGCGCTACCAGCGACAACCTGACCGTGCCGGTCGGGGTATCAATCATAGAACGTCCCTTGGTCTATTCCGCCGGTGCGTTTGCGGAAATTGCCAGGACCGGGGGCAGGCTCAACGGGAGCTTGCGCGGCGCGCTGGAACGCAACCACTATGAGAGCGCCGCGTTGAGTGACGGCTCCAGCCTCAGCCAGGATGATCGCAACAATACACTGTTCCTGGCTACGGCCAGACTAAGTTATGAATCCTCACCTGCGCTTCAGCCGTTTGTTGAAGCATCACTGGGAACCCGTGTTTACGATGAAGAGATCGACCGAAACGGAAACATGCGAGACAGCATCATTTACGGACTGCGCGGGGGAGTTGAATTCAACCGTGGTGAAAAGCTCTCAGGTGAGATCGCAATAGGTTACAGGGCTGAAACCTTTGATGATCCGGCAATCGCGACCCTTGACGGTCTGACACTTGACGCCAACGTCGCCTGGTCACCGCAGCGCTTCACAACGGTTTCTGCTGCCTTATCGACGAGGTTTGATGGCTCAACAAATCTCGACGAGAACGGGTCCTTAACATATGCCGGTTCACTGGGGATCAGCCGTCAGATCAAACCGAACCTCACAGTGGATGCTCGCGCATTGGGGTCGCTTCAGGTCTTTGATTCTTCGGGCCGAGAGGACCGAACCCTGCAACTTGATGCGGGTGCGGAGTGGCGTCTCAACCCGAATCTGGCGCTTGTTGGACGCCTCGGCTACGAAACAGTCGACAGCACCGAGCCGGGTTCGACCTACGACGCCTTTACGGCCCGCTTTGGTGTTCGGGTCCAGCGGTAGACTACTTTTTCATCAGGCCTTCGATAATGTCACGAACCAGTGTGCCGGTGTCATCCCGGCTCAGCGAGAATGCGACATTGGCTGCAATGAAACCTTCTTTGGAACCGCAGTCGAAGGTTCGTCCGGTAAACTTTGTGCCGTAAAACGACTGCTCATTTGCGAGCCTCAGCATAGCGTCGGTCAACTGAATTTCGTTGCCCGTTCCAGCCTTTTGCTTGCCGAGAAGATCGAAAATCTCCGGCTGGAGGATGTAGCGACCATTGATATACATGTTTGATGGGGCGTCGTTTTTGGCTGGTTTCTCAACCATTCCTTTGATTTCAAAGCCTCCTGCGACTTCGTCTCCAGGCGCCACTATTCCGTAATTGGAGACTTCGTCCGGATCGCACTCCTCGACGCCGATAACGTTACCACCTGTCTGGTTGTAAACCTCCATCATCGAGGAAAGGCACCCCTTTTCCGCCATCATAACCATGTCGGGCAGGAGCAGGGCAAAGGGCTCGTTACCGACGATTTCGCGCCCACACCAGACAGCGTGACCAAGCCCGAGTGGTTCCTGCTGACGGGTAAAGCTGGTGGTCCCTGCGGCAAGCTGGCTCTGTTTAAGGACGCTCAGCATTTCAGTTTTATTACGGTTCTCCAGCGTTTCCTGAAGTTCCGGCTGCAGGTCGAAATAATCTTCGATAACAGCCTTGTTTCTGCCTGTGACAAAGACAAAGTGCTCAATCCCGGCTTCGCGCGCTTCATTCACGGCATATTGAATGACCGGCATGTCAACAACGGTCAGCATCTCCTTGGGCACGGTCTTGGATGCTGGTAAGAAACGCGTGCCGAGGCCGGCTACCGGAAATATTGCTTTGCGAATGGGACGGACAGAATGAGCAGGTGCTGACACGATTTCTCTTTTTCTCGTTTGTTGATGGGCGGGGCTTGGCGAACCGGGTCGAATTTCACTTGGAGTGTTACCACATATCCGGGCAAACCATCCAAGGCACACTTTAGGACAATTTTGTCTGGTAAACGAAGTATTAACGCGTCGGCTGTTTGAGTGATTAGTGTCAGTCTGTTGATTCCTTTCTGGAGAGATTCATGCCCACGTTTCAGCGCTTTATCCCCCGGCTCCTGCCCTGTCTGTTGGGATTGGGGTTGGCAATTGCCAGTTTAACCATAACGCAATCAGCGCTGGCTGATGCCGGCTTTCGCAAATGGGTGCGCGGATTCGAAGGTGTAGCGCGCAAGAATGGTGTGCCGCGCTCGGTTTATCGCCGCGCATTCAAAGGGATAACATCGCCTGATCCGGAAGTGATCGAGCTTGCTCGCTACCAGCCCGAGTTCCGACAGAAGCTGTGGATGTATTTTGACAGCAGAGTCAACGAGCAGTCGATCGCTTTGGGTCAGAGCATGAAAGATAAATGGGGGCGCTGGCTTTCCCGAATTGAACGAAAATATGGTGTCGAACGCGAAGTCCTGCTGGCGATCTGGTCTATGGAATCCGGCTACGGAGAAGCGCTTACAAAGCCAAAATCGCTGCGCAGTGTCATTCGCTCTCTTGCTACTTTGGCTTATCTGGACAAGCGCAGACGCAAGTTTGCTCGGTCACAGCTCATTGCGGCGATGAAAATTCTGGCAACGGGACGCATTACAACGAAACAGCTTCGCGGTTCCTGGGCCGGGGCAATGGGCCACACCCAATTTATCCCGACCAGCTATATCGCCTATGGGCAGGATATGGATGGTAATGGATCCAAGGACATTTGGGGATCGGTTCCGGATGCCCTGGCTACCGCGGCTAATCTGTTGCGCCGCAACGGCTGGCGATCCGGCCAGACATGGGGCTACGAAGTCAAAGTGCCACGAAAGGTTGCCGGTCTTGCAGGCAAGTCGCGAACAGTCGGCAATTGGGCAAAGCGCGGCGTCAAACGTGCCAATGGACGTCCATTTCCGCGTTCTGGTGACAAGGCGGTCTTAAAGTTCCCGGCTGGCAAAAACGGTCCTGCATTTTTGATGCTGAAGAATTTCTACGTCATTAAGCGGTACAACAACTCCGACAAATATGCCCTTGCTGTGGGTCACCTGGCAGACCGCATTGGTGGTGCAGGAGATTTTCGTCGTGCGGTACCGCGGCCTTACAAGAAGCTTTCACTAAACGAAGCCATTGAACTGCAAAACCGGCTTGCCAGCATGGGCTTGTATGAGGGCGAGATCGATGGGAAGATTGGGAGTGGAACCCGATCGGCCATTCGCAAGGCACAAATTCGCCTGAAGATGAACCCGGACGGATTTGAATCGCCGAAATTGCTGCAGCGCCTCCGGTAGAGAAGGTCAGCAAACGGCCCAACGAAGAGCTTGCCCGTGCTGCGTACGATCCGCCTTTTGTTTTGCTTTGCGATTGCTCTGGCAACGGGCATGACCGGCCTTCCGGTTGTTTCTTCCGCGCCCGGACTGGGTCCGGTTTCATGGTCGAACACTGCGGAGGCTCAGACGCGAAAACGGCGGCGTAGCCTTCTCAGCGTTCTTTTCGGAAGACGGACACCGCGCCGCAAAGCCGTGGTTCGTAAACGTGTGAAGCGGGCTTCTGTCCGCAAATCGAAGCGGCGTAGAAAAGCAGTGCGCCGGAAGTCTACACGACGGTCCGGAAACCGGCAGAGAACGCGCAGCAGATTGGCCAGCACGCGCAAACGTCGTGCACCCGTCACGGCGCCTGTGGTTGTCGAAAAGCGCGAGGACAGCAGAGTCGTCTTGGTTATGGGTGACTTTTTTGGTGGTGCTCTGGCGCGTGGACTGGACGTTTCATTTGAGAAAGTTGGTGGTATACGCGTCGTCAACAAGACCTGGCCTTCATCCGGTTTCGTGCGTAACGACATCGTCGACTGGCCCGTGCGCGCTGGAGAACTGATCGGTGAAATCAAACCCGATTATGTTGTTGTCCTGCTTGGAACCAATGATCGACAGCTGCTTCGCGACGGCAGGCGCAAGCTCAAAAAAAGGACGCCCGCTTGGGACAAGGCCTATAATGATCGCGTTGACCGTCTGGCAGCGACGCTTCAGCAGTCGAAGGTGCCCTTTACATGGATGGGGCTGCCGCCGGTGCGGTTCAATCGGATGAACAAGGACTTTCTTGAGTTCAATACCATTTATCGGAAGTCGGCAACGGCCGCTGGCGGGCAATTTGTCGATGTCTGGGATGGGTTTGCCAATGCCAGTGGCGAGTACATTCGCTCGGGGCCTGATGTCAGCGGTCAAATTGTCCTTCTGCGATCAAAGGACGGGGTAAATTTCACGCGTGCTGGTCGTCGCCGGCTGGCGTTCTATGTCGAAGACGAGATTCAACGGGTGCTGAAAGAGGGGCCTTCTCCAGCGTTTGCTGCGGGAATTGCGGGTCTTGAAGGCGAAAATGACGAACCTGAGGTGGAAGTCTACGATCCTCGAAAATCGGGTCGAACCGTTGTGGTGCGTCTCGATGATCCAAGTGTTGATGGCGGCTCAACGCTGGCGGGCGCGGAAGTCAACCTCTCATCGCAACTGACTTCGAAGCCTGAAGTGCCGGTCGCATCGGCACCTTTACCGACACCGCCATCAACTGCGCGGGCAGGACGCGTCGACGATTATTCCTGGCCGCCGGGGCAGGGCAACATACCATCTGCGCCGGCAGCTGTTGCTTCTTCCAACTGACTTAGCGCTATCGCGGTAAGGCGGATGTACCCATCAGCGCCTCGTCTACAGAACGGGCGCACTGGCGGCCTTCGCGTATTGCCCAGACGACCAGGGACTGGCCACGTCGCATGTCACCAGCGGCCCAGACTTTGTCATGGGAAGTTTTGTAAACATTGGTGTCGGCAAGCACATTGTCGCGTTGATCACGCTCAACACCTAAATCATCCAGCATGCCTTCGGTAACCGGCGACAAAAATCCCATTGCGAGCAAAATTAGATCGGCCTTGAGAACGAATTCAGTTCCGGCAATAGGCTGAAAATTTTCATCAGCCTTGATGCAGTGAAGGGCGGTTACTCTTCCGTCCTCGCCCTCAAAGCGCTGTGTCATAACGGAAAATTCGCGCTCAGCTCCTTCTTCCTGGCTGGATGACGTGCGCATTTTTAGCGGCCAATTCGGCCAGGTCAGCAGTTTGTCTTCCTTTTCAGGCGGCATTGGCATGATTTCCAGTTGGGTCACCGAAAGTGCGCCTTGACGGATGGACGTTCCGATACAGTCTGAACCGGTATCGCCGCCGCCGATAACGACAACATCTTTCCCGCCGGCCAGAATCGGATCGACATTCATGTTGGGTTCGTTCCCGACCCGGCGGTTCTGCTGGGGCAGGAAGTTCATTGCGAAATGTATGCCGTTCAGGTCACGACCTTCGATTGGAAGGTCACGAGGTTTTTCTGCCCCACCTGAAAGAATGACGGCGTCATGCTCGTCGACGATTTTTTCAATCGAAAGGTCTTGGCCAATGTGAACGCCCGTGTGAAATGCGACGCCTTCTGCCTCCATCTGCGCCACTCGCCGGTCGATGTGATGCTTTTCCATCTTAAAGTCCGGGATGCCGTAGCGCAGCAGACCGCCTGCCTTGTGGTTTTTCTCATAAAGATGAACTTCGTGGCCTGCCCGCGCCAATTGTTGAGACGCTGCCAACCCGGCCGGCCCCGCACCGATGACAGCGACTCTTTTTCCGGTTTTGCGCGGTGGAAGTTCCGGCTCGATCCAGCCGTTTTCCCAGGCTTTGTCGACAATCGCGCATTCGATAGATTTGATGGTCACCGGGCTGTCGATCATGTTGAGCGTGCAGGACGCCTCGCACGGGGCAGGGCAGATGCGGCCCGTAAATTCCGGAAAGTTGTTGGTGGAGTGGAGGTTGAGGGAGGCTTTTTGCCATTCACCGCGATGCACCAGATCGTTCCAGTCGGGAATCTGGTTGTTGACCGGGCATCCTTTGAGCCCTTTCACGTCGTGGCAGAACGGAATACCGCAATCCATGCACCGGCTTGCCTGATCTCTCAGGCTATGCTCCGGCAACGGAATCATAAATTCGTTGAAGTTACGAATCCTATCGGAAGCAGGACGATATTTTCTGTCCTGGCGGTCAATTTCCAGGAACCCGGTTACTTTGCCCATTACTTCGTCTCCCTATTGCCGATACGCAGAACGGCTCGACAACAATCTATTCCGCAGCCACGCCGGCCGCGTTCTGAGCGGCCTCGATTTCCATCAGGGCGCGGCGGTATTCAGTCGGCATGACCTTCACAAATTTCGAGCGGTAGTCTTCCCAGTGCTCGAGAATTTCGGCCGCCCGGGTCGAACCGGTATAATGCCTGTGATTCTCTATCATTTGGCGCAGACGTTCGTCGTCGTGGCGACTCATGTCGCTGGTCACATCCACGCGGCCGTGATGCTCAATGTCGCCACCATGATGGTGTTCAGATTCCATCAGATCATCTTCTTCGGGCACAGGTTCCAGTTCGACCATCGCCAGGTTGCAGCGGTTGGCAAATGTGCCGTCCTCGTCAAGAACATAGGCGATGCCGCCAGACATCCCGGCGGCAAAATTCCGTCCCGTATAGCCCAGAACGGCCACAACCCCCCCGGTCATGTATTCGCAGCCATGGTCGCCGACACCCTCGACCACCGCAACGGCGCCGGAATTGCGAACCGCGAACCGCTCACCGGCCACTCCGCGAAAATAGCACTCGCCTTCGATGGCGCCATACAAAACGGTGTTGCCAACGATAATCGACTCTTCAGGAACAATCTGGGTGGCGGAAGCCGGCGGATAGATGATGAGTTTTCCGCCCGACAAGCCCTTGCCGACATAGTCGTTTCCCTCGCCCTCAACTTCCATTGTAACGCCTCGGGCCACCCAGGCGCCAAAGGCCTGGCCCGTGGTCCCTGTCAGCTTTATCCGGATCGTGTCCTCTGGAAGCCCCCGATGGCCAAATCGCTTTGCCACCTGACCCGAAAGCATTGCTCCGGCTGACCGGTTATAGTTGCTGATCGGCAGGTCTATTTCGACCGGCTCGCGACTTTCGAGAGCCGGCTTTGCAAGCTCGATGAGTTTGCGATCGAGAATATCATCGATGTGATGTGTCTGTGATTCACAGTGGAAGATTGGAACATCGTCTCCCATGTCAGGATTGTGAAACAGCTTTGAGAAGTCCAGCCCCTGAGCCTTCCAATGATCAATGGCCTTCTTTCGGTCCAGGACATCGAGTTGCCCAACCATCTCGTCGATCGTCCGGAAACCCAGTTCGGCCATGATCTCGCGAACTTCTTCTGCCACGAAGAAGAAGAAATTGATCACGTGTTCTGGCTGACCGACAAATCGCTTGCGGAGCACTGGGTCCTGAGTAGCGATGCCGACCGGGCACGTGTTGAGGTGGCACTTGCGCATCATGATGCAGCCCGAAGCGACAAGCGGTGCGGTGGCGAAGCCGAACTCATCGGCCCCCAGCAGGGCGCCAATAACGACGTCGCGACCTGTTCGCAGGCCGCCATCGACCTGGACCGCAATGCGTGACCGAAGCTTGTTCTTCAGCAGGGTCTGATGGGTTTCGGCGAGGCCGATTTCCCAGGGCGAGCCTGCGTGCTTGATAGAGGTAAGCGGACTGGCGCCGGTACCGCCTTCCATGCCTGAAATGGTCACGTGATCTGCACGCGCTTTAGCGACGCCTGCGGCGACGGTTCCGACGCCGACTTCCGAGACCAGCTTAACAGAGATGTCGGCGGCAGGATTGACGTTTTTCAGATCGTAGATCAGCTGGGCGAGGTCCTCGATCGAGTAGATATCGTGGTGGGGTGGCGGTGAAATCAGACCGACGCCCTGGGTCGAGTGCCGGACTTTCGCGATGACAGCGTCCACTTTGTGCCCGGGCAACTGACCGCCTTCGCCGGGCTTGGCGCCCTGAGCCATTTTGATTTGGATCATGTCCGAATTGGCCAGGTATTCGGTTGTGACACCGAACCTTCCGGATGCAACCTGCTTGATAGCCGAGCGTTTGCTGTCGCCGTTTTTCATTGGAGAGAAGCGCTTTACTTCCTCGCCGCCTTCGCCCGTGTTGGACCGTCCGCCGATCCGGTTCATGGCGATTGCCAGGTTCTCGTGGGCTTCGGCCGAAATTGAGCCGTAGGACATTGCGCCCGTTGAAAATCGCTTAACGATGTCCTGCGCGGACTCAACATCGTCCAGCGGCACAGGCTCACGGTCGGTTTCTGACGCCGGCCGGAGGCGAAACAGGCCCCGGATTGTCAGTAGCCGTTCTTCGTGTTCGTTGATCGATTTAGCATAGGCGCGGTAATTGTCCTGACTGTTGCCGCGAACCGCATGTTGAAGATTGGTAACCTCGTCGGATGTCCAGGCGTGAGCTTCACCCCGATTGCGCAATGCGTAGTCGCCTCCGACCTCCAATGTATGTCGCAGGATTGGTATATCCTGATAGGCTTCGCGGTGCCGTTCGAATGTCTCCGTGGCGATTTCATCAAGACCGACGCCTTCGATCATGCTGGCGGTACCGGTGAAGTAGTCTTTGACAAACGTGCTCGAAAGGCCAACGGCGTCGAAAATCTGAGCGCCGCAATAGGATTGATAGGTCGATATGCCCATCTTTGACATGACCTTCAAAAGACCCTTGTCAATGGACTTGATGTAGCGCTGGATGACCTCCCTCTCGTCGACCACGTCGGGGAAGTAGCCCTGGCCGTGCATATCAGCCAGCGTCTCAAACGCCAGATAGGGATTAATTGCTTCGGCACCGTAGCCCGCCAGAACTGCAAAGTGATGTACTTCGCGTGGCTCTGCAGATTCAACGACCAGACCAACGGAGGTGCGCAATCCTTTCCGAATGAGATGATGATGCACAGCGGCAGTTGCCAAGAGCGCAGGCATTGCGATCCGCTGCGCGCTGAACTGCCGATCAGAAAGAATAATGATGTTGTCGCCGCTGCGTACTGCTCTTTCGGCCTTCTCACAGAGTCGATTCAGACTCGGGAGCATGCCATTGGCACCTTTGTCGGCGTTGTAGGTGATGTCGAGTACCCGGGAAACAAACTGGTTGTCTCCGATGTCTGAAATATCGCGAATCTTTTGCAGATCGGAATTGCGTAGAATGGGCTGACGAACCTCGAGGCGTTTTTCAGTTGCGGTGAGTTCGCGATCAAACAGATTGGGCCTCGGTCCAATGAATGACACCAGACTCATTACCGATTCCTCGCGAATCGGATCAATCGGCGGGTTTGTGACCTGGGCAAAGTTCTGTTTGAAATAGGTGTAAAGCAGTTTTGCTTTGGAGGACATTGCGGATATCGGCGTGTCCGTCCCCATGGAACCCAGCGCTTCCTGGCCGGTCGTTGCCATTGGTGTCATCAGCAACTTGATGTCTTCCTGAGTATAACCAAAGGCCTGTTGTCCATCGAGCAGGTCATCACCGCTGTAACGCCGGGGCGATGACTTCTGACCGCGCAGGTCTTCGACAACAATCTGTGTGTCTTCGAGCCACTGGCGATATGGATTGGTGGCGCAAAGCTCCTCTTTGATTTCCTCATCGGAGATGATTTTGCCCTTCTCCAGGTCAATCAGCAGCATTTTGCCGGGCTGCAGACGCCATTTGGAAACAACCTTGCCTTCGTCAATCGGCAGCGTGCCTGCCTCAGAAGCCAACACGACGGTGTCATCATCGAGCACGAAATAGCGGGCAGGGCGTAAACCGTTGCGGTCAAGCGTTGCGCCGATCTGGCGCCCATCTGTGAAGGCAACAGCTGCAGGTCCATCCCATGGCTCCATCAATGCAGCGTGGTACTCATAGAACGCCTTGCGTTGCTCATCCATCAGCTGATTTCCGGACCAGGCCTCGGGTATCAGCATCATCATCGCATGGGCGAGCGAGTATCCACCCTGACACAGCAGTTCCAGCGCATTGTCGAAACAGGCAGTATCCGACTGACCTTCGCCGGATATGGGCCAGAGTTTGTTTATGTCATCGCCAAACAGGGGCGATGAAAGGGTCGCCTGTCGTGCAGCCATCCAGTTGTTGTTGCCGCGCAGCGTGTTTATTTCGCCATTGTGAGCAACCATCCGGTAGGGATGTGCCAACCGCCATGACGGGAAGGTGTTCGTTGAGAAGCGCTGATGCACGAGCGCCAGTGCCGAAACGAACCGTTCATCGTTCAAGTCATTGAAGTAGGGACTAAGCTGATCCGCCAGGAACATTCCTTTGTAGACAATCGTCCGGGAGGACAGTGAGACCACATAAATGTCTTCTCGATCGCCAAAGTTTTTCAAAAGCGCGTTGGATATCACCCGGCGCAGGATGTAGAGCTTGCGTTCGAACGTGTCGTTGTCCAGGTCCTTTGCAGGGCTGAAAAACGCCTGCCAATGCGAGGGCTCAGAGGCAGCGATCTCCGGATCGGTGGAAAGGCTTGAATTGTCTACGGGAACGGCTCGCCAGCCCAGCAGGGTGTGGCCCTCTTCCTTTGCCAGATCGGCAGTGATCTGCTTGATCTTCTCGCGCACTTCCGCGTCTTGCGGCATAAAGAAGAAGCCGATTCCGTAGCCACCGGCTTCCGGGATGTCAAAGTCGGTTTCCGCGGCAAAAAATTCGTGGGGGATCTGCACCATCATACCCGCGCCATCACCCATGAGCGGATCGGCGCCCGTCGCGCCCCTGTGTTCCAGGTTCTCCAATATGCGGATACCATCACGAATGATCTTGTGGGATTTCTGACCCTTCATATTGGCGATGAATCCTAGTCCGCATGCATCGTGTTCATTGCGGGGATCATAAAGACCTTCCGGACGTGCACGCGATGCGCTGCCATCATTGGAGAATGCGTTTTGGCCAATATTTCCGGTCATTTTCATCATCACCTTCTCCCGCCGGCTCGCCGACATCTATTGCCCTCTCCGGTATCCTGGTGCTCACGGTCGCTAAAGCATTGGCGTCATGGCAGCGTGGCGAAGTGCCGTCACTGATGCCAGATGACGCATGTGAATGCGCGACATGTATGCAGGATCTGCCGGTTGGCAGCCTTCCCAGCTCTTCCCTGCACGAAACTCGTGCAGCAGGCCATCCTAACGATATATTGGCCGGAATTGGGTAAGTGTTACTGTCTTATTCGCTAAAATATGGCAGATTGGCCTGCCCATCGCAAGACTGCGTGGGTTCCTTTTTGAGCGATCGACGAGCGGCGCTGTAGTGAAGCAAGAGAGCCAACCGGAGCCAAAAGGAGTCGGCAGCGTATTTTGCCACCCAGGACCGGACAATCCTTGGGACGGGCGTCAGGATCTGCTCGACCGGCTTACACGCCGCCGGTCAAGCGGATTTGATTCTATCCGCGGTGATCTGCTTCAACGGATAGAAATGCGCTGGCGCTGGTCTACTCGGAGAACGTTGCAAGATAGGCGATCACATCGGCCCGATCCTGTTCCTTTTTTAACTTGAAAGACATTTTGCTCTTGGCCTTCTTGTCATCAAGGAACTTGCGGAGAAAATTCCGCGGGTTCTCAAGGTAGGCCGTGATGCTTTCGTCGTCCCAGGTGAGCCCCTTTTCTGCCGCCGCGACAATGCTCTTGCCATATTTATAATCCGGTACGCTCGCAGCGGCGCGGCCCACGACGCCGGTCAGAATCGGGCCGACTGCATTTTTTGCGCCATCCCCGACTTTGTGGCAGGCGCTGCATCTCTTGAACAGTTTTTCACCTTTTGCAGCATCACCGTCCACCGCATAGGCGGCAGGTGCTGCAAGCGTAAGGGAGGTCAGTGTGGCCAGGGCCAGTGTTTTGCAATTCATCAATTTGCTCACCAAGTTTTCGGAATGACAATTCTGGGCCAGAATTGAATGCAAAAAAAGGCCCCCCGTGCAATACGGGAGGCCCAATTCGTACAATATTTCGTCAGTCAGCCTTCTTTTTGGCTGTTTTTCCCTCGATCTGTTTAGCTTTCGCCGGGCCGGCGGCGATGGAAATTTTGCGCGCCTTCATGGCTTCGGGAATTTCCCGCACGAGATCAATGTGTAGTAACCCGTTCTCAAGGTGTGCGGAACGGATTTCCACATGATCGGCGAGCTGGAAGCGTCGCTCGAAGTTCCGCGCGGCGATACCCCGGAAAAGGATCTCAGCATCGGAATCGTCTTCTTTCTGCTGATTGCCTTTAACCAGAAGTGTGTTTTCCTTAGCCTCGATATCCAGATCGTGTTCTGAGAAGCCGGCTACAGCCATCGAAATGCGGTAGGCATTTTCTCCGGTTCGTTCAATGTTGTAGGGCGGATAGGCTGGTGCTGATTGCTCTGGCTGGCCCATATTGTCCAGCAGATTAAACAGGCGATCAAAGCCAACTGTCGATCGGTAGAGTGGGCTGAAGTCAACGTGTCTCATATTCATATCCTCATTAGAGCGATGTGTAATTTGACCGTGTCCCTGATCCCCGGTTCGGGCGAGCAAAGGCACAATCGCAGACCCAAACGGCATCTGCGCCATATATATGGGAAGTGAGAAATTCTGTTCAAGCCATTTCGATTTCTTCTTGAGCCCGGCCTGACAACCCTGTAGCACACACGGTCATGGCCATCGAAAGCCCAGACCGTATTGATACCAAAACTGGTGACTTCTCGTCTTCCGGTGCTCACCTTGTGTCGTGCAAACGCAATCCTGTGCCGGAGGGTGCATCGACAGGTCTGGCGCTGACTGTCGATGGGGCTCATTTGCGATATGCCAATTGGCCATCTCTGGTCAAACCGGTCCGCGGTACTGTGCTTCTTTTGCAAGGCCGTGCTGAGTTCATCGAAAAGTACTTTGAAACCGTTGATGATCTCCGCAATCGCGGTTTCGATGTCGTCGCATTCGACTGGCGCGGCCAGGGGGCGTCTGAGCGCCTGATTCCGGACCGTGATAAAGGGCATGTCAGCGATTTCAAGCAATATATCAATGATTTGGACTGCATCATGACCGATGTCATGATGCCTGATTGTAAGGCGCCATACTTCATACTTGCCCATTCCATGGGCAGTCTCGTTGCACTGTTGGCGGCGCCGTCGCTGGCTAACCGGATTGAACGCATGGTGCTCGCGTCGCCGTTGTTGCAACTGCACACGCTGCCGATGAAGCAGGGATTGTTGCAAAAGGTTTTCGGGTTCATGACATTTGCGGGCTTTGGCCGATTGTATGCCGATCCCAACACAAAACCGCTGGAACAGAGGTCATTTACGGGAAACAAGCTGACCTCCGACAGAAAGCGCTATGCTCGCATCCTGGCGACACTGAGCCGGGACTCTTCTTTGTCGATCGCAGGCCCGACAGTGTCGTGGGTTTTTGCCGCCTGCAACGCCATGCAACAGGTCAGCGAACCGGAATATTCTGCTGCGATTACCATTCCCACTCTGCTGGTAAACGCCGGAAATGATACAGTTGTGGAACCCATGGCGGCAGAAAGCTTCGGACGAAAGATGCGATCGGGTTCCTGTCTCCTTGTTTCGGGTGCAAAACATGAACTGTTGCAGGAGAGAGACGTCTTCCGCAGTCAATTGCTGGCCGCCTTCGACGCCTTTGTGCCCGGCGACGCAATGAGCCATTCCTCAGTTGCCGGACCGGCCGGTGCTGGTCGACAGGCTAACCCTTCAGCATCCTGATCGCCGCCGAATGAAGTTCGGCATTTGCCGCAGCAAGAATGCTGCCGCCGCCTGTGGCGTCGCCCCCTGACCAATCAGTCAAGACGCCGCCGGCTCCTTCTACTATCGGGATTAGGGCTGCGATGTCGTAGATGCTCAATCCAGACTCAAGGACCAGGTCGGCCTGACCTGCTGCCACCATGCAATAGCCATAACAATCCGTGCTGTAACGGTTGAGCTGCATGGCGCTTGAAAGACGATCATATTGCTCCCGTTCGGCACCGCTGAACAGATTGGGGTCGGTCGTCAGCATGGTCGCGTCACAAAGACGGGCAACCCGGCTGGACTGAAGCTTGCCTTCGACCCCATCCTTCTTGAAAGTTGCGTTGCCGTCGATGCCGGTGAAACGTTCGCCCGTGAAAGGCTGGTCCATCGCACCGGCGCGGGGGCGACCATCTTCGTACAATGCGATCAATGTGCCCCATACAGGGATTCCGGTAATGAAGGCGCGCGTGCCGTCGATGGGGTCTATGATCCATTGATGCCTGGCCTGTTCGTTTTCGCTGCCGAACTCCTCACCAATGATGCCGTGATCTGGATAGCGCCGGCCGATCAGGTTGCGGATTGCCATTTCCGCTGCCCTATCGGCCTCGGTTACAGGGTCGAAGCCCCGCTTTTCTTTGTTTGCAACGGGTATTGTGGTCCGAAACAGCGGCAGCGTCTGTTCTGCCGCTGCTGAGCAGAGCGAATCGAGAAAGGTCTCGATCTCTGATCCTTGAAGTGTCTCGCTCACCTATTCGGCCGCCAGCGGGACGGAGTGCAGTTCTGAATCAGGCAGGCTGATGAGGTGACTCATTACCGAGCGAATGTCTTCTGCCAGGGCGGTGAAACCCGGCGCCGGCTGCAGGGTGCGTTCATTCATGTAAAGCGCGCGGTTGATTTCGATCTGCACCGCGTGGAGGCCTTTCATCGGCCGGCCGTAATGTTCGGTAATAAACCCACCCGCATAAGGCTTGTTGCGGGTCACCCGATAGCCCAGGGCGGAGAAGCGCTGAATCACTTCGCGGCTGATTCGCCCGTGACAAGACGTTCCGTATCGGTCCCCGACGATAATATCAGGGCGTCCGTCATTGTCGGCCTTTGAGCCTTTTGAAGGCATGGAGTGGCAGTCGACGAGAACCGCATGTCCGAAAAGAACCGATGAGCGAGCCATGAGACGGCGCAAAGTCTCATGATAGGGGCGGTAGATATTTTCAATCCGGTTCAGCCCTTCTTCCAGGGTCGGAGGTCGCGAGTAGATTTCCAGGTTTTCAGCGACCAGTCTTGGAATCGTGCCAAGGCCGCCAGATACACGAATTGAGCGGATATTTGCGTGCCCTGGCAATCTTTCTCGGAACAGCTTGGGATCCAGTTCGTAGGGCTCTCTGTTCACGTCCAGCCAGGCCCGGGGGAAGTTGGCAACAAGCAGCGGCGCGCCGAGTTCGACAACGCATTCGAACAGTTCGCTGACGAACACATCTTCTGAGCGACGCAATTGCAGAGGAGTTAAGCCGGAAGCGTCCAGCATCGATTTTGGATAATTTCGACCGCTGTGGGGAGAGTTGAATACAAAAGGAACGCGCTGTTCTGCAGGGGCAAAGACCTGGAAAGGCAGGCTTCCCTGAAAATCGAATTCTTCCTGCGCCACGTCCTGCTCGGTCTCCAAGGCATTCCTGCAAATCACTACGCAGAGTTTACAGTCACCGGCTTGCCTGTCCAGCCATTGCTTGAAAGCGCCTTCACCGGCTCCTGAGTTTCGATATTGTGCGTAAGCAATGGATATGAGGTGTCAAATTTTGCATGTTTATCCGATATTTACTTCATAGGTGTTTTATCACACCCCAACGGATGCAGGGATATCGATTGGCCGGTGCAGCCAGCGGGCCCGCGGTATTGATAACAATGGAATGGGCATGAACAAGATCCTCCTCGCTGAAGACGATAATGATATGCGCCGGTTTCTTGCGAAGGCTCTGGCCAATGCCGGATATGATGTTATTTCGTACGACAATGGTGCCAGCGCTTATGAGCGGCTGCGTGAAGAACCGTTTACGCTGTTGCTCACTGATATCGTGATGCCCGAAATGGACGGAATTGAGCTTGCCAGGCGTGCAACTGAGCTGGACCCGGACCTCAAGGTTATGTTCATCACCGGCTTTGCTGCGGTGGCCCTGAACCCGGAATCTGATGCACCAAAAGATGCCAAAGTTCTCTCCAAACCGTTCCATTTGCGCGACCTTGTAAATGAGGTCGAGAAAATGCTCGCCGCCTAGCAAATTTCATCGTTTTTGCGGTGTTGACGGACACACCCGACTTGTGGTGTATCGCATCAGCAGATCGGCCATGCCGAAACGCTTCCCGGACGAACCGTTTTTGACGAAATGGTAGCCGTTCACTGGACGGGCGATTAGCTCAGCGGGAGAGCACTACATTGACATTGTAGGGGTCACTGGTTCAATCCCAGTATCGCCCACCATTATTTCTCCAGGTAACGCAATACCTTAGAGAGAAATCCGTTCCTTCTATTCGTTCCGGATTCTGCCGTTGGCGCTTTCACGACACAGCAGGGAGCCGTCATGGCTGAATTTTGGATAGAAACCATGAAATGCAGCGTGGGCAGGCCAACGTGAGCATCGGTGTCGTTGCGGATCAGTTTGGACATTGCTCTGGAGAATCGAGGCTTCATTTCGGGGGTGAATTCCTTCGAAAACGCGAACTGATCGCACCAGACATCGGGGCACAGCAATCCTCAGCACAGCGGCGCCGACGCCGCGTTCTTTGAAGCTTTGGATGGTATGGGACTAAACATCAAAGAGGATAGGTAAAATTGTCTTTGAAGGTGTCTTGGGAAGACGGCCAGTGCCGTTGCTTTGGGTCCAGCGGACGTCGAACGACGCTCAACGACGATACAGGAGGCGTCGACTACAAGAGCTGTTTTCAGGCCGCTGACTCAATTCGATCAATTTCAGCTTGGGCCAATCGGTCGCGTTCAACCTGCTCCAATCGCTCACGTTCAATTTGTGCCAAACGGTCAGCTTCGCTAACGCCCAACACATGAACGGAATGAAGGAACAGGATATTGCCGCCGGCTCTCTTCTGCTCGAGAGCGATGGTCGCACCGGCTTCTACATCGTCATTGAAAAGGGGAACTGTGATGCTCTGCTCAGATGCGTTGCCCTTCGCGACCAAAATGACGCGCGGGGCTCCGTTAACCTTCACCATCAAATTGTGCGAAGCCTCGCCGTCAGAGCGAAAGGTAATCACTAGTTTAGCATCATCCGGAACCGGCTGAGTTGCTGTGAACTGCAGCGTAGCTTCCTTTGCACCCGTGCGAATGCCCCAGTTGTCGCCTTTTGCCCAGCCCCCTCCTTGTGCAGCGTTACCATTGCCAAAGGGAGAAAAATTGAAGTACTGGGTCTGCATAATATCGTTGGTGCGCGGTTCCGTTTTTCCTCTCACAAATGAGCAGGGTGCCGTCTCGCAAGAGCGCGGAATAATGCCCTCAATCAGCATCTCGCGCGTGGCCTGCTGTTCGGTGCCGTGCCATATTTCGTCGGCTGTGTTTTCACGTAGGTTACCCAATGGTCGCCGGCCCCAGCAGCAGTTGAATACATCGCCGTCGTAAGTTGCGCGCTGCTGCGACCAGGGCAATTGACAGCGGATGCTTTGCGGTTTCCAGGAGATTTTGGGACGGGGCGGCTTGTTTTGTTTTGCAAACGCTACATAGCCGGCATTTCCGCAAGATATGCCACTTACCAAGCTATACATGGCAAGGCCGGACCGTTCAGCTGCGTCCAGATGGTTTTTCTCCCACGCCTCTAATTCGCCTTCTTTCAGCGGGTAGTCCATCTGTTGCAGGTAGTTGAATGTCCAATCTTTTTTGGCCACTTCCCAGGCTTCCGCAACGCGATTGTCCATGCTGTTCAGCGGCCAGATTTCCAAAAAGTCCACGCCGAGGTCCAAGGCCAG
>CALIOE010000116.1 GCA_938044775.1 uncultured Rhizobiaceae group bacterium | reverse complement strand
CATTGGCCGACAAGACGGAAACCATGACCGCCGCAGAGATTTATGCTGCGTTCGGTGCTCCTTCGGATTGAGACCGCAAAGCCGAAATTGCCGCCATCGTCTGAAAATTCTGAGCTTCGGTATGCCGTTCACGCTTCGATTCAACCAGCAACAGTCACGATATCGAATAGAATTGTCGGAAAACGATCATTTTTTCGCAATGTGATGAATTACACATTCACGGGCTCGATTCCCGCCTAAGTTGGTCATCAACAACAAGGCGTTGAACAACAAGAACACGAAGCGAAGTTTACCCCCCGATCCCCTGCAAACGTATCCGGGCATTCTGAAGCGACAAAAATCAAAGCACACGCCGGACTAAGAAGAATGGGCCCCATGACCTGCCGGTATACCCCTCCCGGCACAACATGAAAAAAGCCCCGCCAATCAGGCCGCGCTCCCTCGCAACACGGTTCCCCCCGCCGTTCACGCGACCCGGTGCGTGGCCTTTTTCCTTTCAGCCACATGTCTTTGTATTACATGGACGTTTCATCGATGATCGCGCGATCAGGTAAAGTATTTTCGACTCCATTCATTGTGGCCCGCCGGCATGCATGAGCTCATCCAGATTGCAAAGTGCACAACGAGATGTGGGGCGTGAATGCGGGCTGGCACATCCAGCAGGAAACCAGAAAAAACTTGACACCCAGACAGCTCTTGGTCTGTCATTTGTGTACTAATGATATTTGTGGTTGCATTTGTTTAAGGGAGATACACATGAAGTTTGCTATGAAACAGACGTTCCTTGCCGCGCTGAGTGTTGCTGCGATGGCGTGCCTTTCCCAAGCTGCACATGCAGACAAGAACATCACGCTTTGTGGCGGCAGCCCGGGTGGTCTGTGGTCACTTCTTGGTGCGGGCATAGATGCCGCAGTGCGTGAAGTAGACCCTGGTTCGAACGTGACATACCAGACATCGAGTGGAGGCTTTGCCAATATTGTTCAGGTGAAGCAGGGCAAATGCGATATCGCGATTGTCCATGTTGGCGAGGTATTGATCGCTGCCCGTGGCGACGAACCGTTCAAGGCCCCGACAGAGGGAGTTTCCGCAATCGCCATGCTTTACGACTGGGCACCGATGCAATGGGTCATCGACAAGGATTATGCTGAAAAGAACGGCATCAAATCCATAGCCGACCTGAAAGCCGGCAAGGCGCCTTTCAATCTGGTTGTAAACCGTCGTGGCATTCTTCCGTCGATCCTGGCGGAACAGTCGCTGATGAAAGCCGGTGTTACCTTCAGGAGCATCGAAGACAATGGCGGCAGCATCCAGTTCCAGGGCTCAAAATCTGCTTCGACGATCATGCAGGATGGCAAGGCAGACGCCTGGGTCAACGCGACATTTATCGGCAGCGGCAAGATCAAGTCGATTGCAAACAACCGGGGCCTGACTCTGCTGTCTGTGCCGAAGGATGTTGTTGACCAGATGGTCGCAGAGTATGGCTCAAAGCCCGTGACCATTTCCAAGGGGGCTTATGACTGGCTCGACAAGGATGTTGAAACCTTCGGTGCCCAGGCTGCGCTCATCGCCAGCGATGATGCGGATCCAAAACTGGTGACCCTTGTCGCCAAGGCCATCGTTGGACACCAGGACAAGATCCAGGGTGTCCACAAGGCTATGAAGGCATTTGACGGGAAGCTTTTGTCGTCAATCACCCAGTTCAAATACCACCCATCCGCTGCGGCAGAAATCAAAGCCGCCGGCCTGTGATCATCGGAAGCGTTTCCTGGGCAGGCTCTATATCTGTCCGGGAACGTTTCTTATCAAACTTCATGACAGAGACATAAGATGCGCACGTCTTCGATCCTGTCGATCCTTTTCTCGACAGGGGCCCGTCGCACACCGTCCGGTCTGATGTTCTGGCCGATCCGTCTCTATACGGCCCTGTTTTCAGTCTGGGTTCTTTGGGCAGCGACGTTCTCGCGAATAGATGCGCTTTCCCTGACAGTGGTGTTTCTTTGCCTCATTTTCGTACCGGCGTTCCTGGTCGTTGGAGCTTCCAATGTGTCCGATCGCTCGAAACCGTCTGCAATAGACTGGGTACTCTCGGGCCTCGCTGGAATGTGTGCGGTCTATTTCATCATCAAGATTCCCGAAACCGCCACCCGCATCAGCTTGCTGACCGAGTTGAGCACCGACCAGTTCATCTTTGCATCGATACTCATCGGTCTCACTCTCGAAATAACGCGGAGAACCGTCGGTCTGTTCTTGATGTGTATCGTGCTGTTTTTCATCGCCTATAACCTGTTCGGCCATCTGATCTCGGGACAGTTGGGGCATGGGCTGGTGACAGTCGGCCATTTCATTGATATCAACGTGTACACGACCGACGGGCTTTTTGGCGTTCCGGTCCGGGTTGCCGCGACATATGCATTCCTGTTCGTCATGTTCGGCACGTTTCTGGAAAAAGCCGGTGGCGGTGATTTTTTCTTCAATCTTGCTGCATCACTTTCAGGCAGATCGGTGGGCGGACCGGCAAAGGTTGCCGTGTTTTCGTCTGCACTGTTCGGCACCATGTCGGGCAGTCCCACATCCGATGTTGTAGCGACCGGGTCTGTCACGATCCCGATGATGAAGCGGCTCGGATATGACAAGAGTCTTGCCGCAGGCGTGGAAGTAGCCTCATCGACGGGTGGCAGCCTGTTGCCGCCTGTGATGGGGTCGGCAGCGTTCATCATGGCGGAACTGACCGGCGTCGGGTATGGAGAAATTGTCCTCGCGGCGATCCTGCCTGCCGTTTTGTATTATGTCGGCATCCTTACCCAGGTTCACCTGAGATCCGTCAGGCTCAACCTTGCGCCGCTGAGTTCATCCGATGTGCCGCCGCTGCGCGAGACCATGCAGAAGGGGTGGCACTTTCTTGTGCCCCTGGCGGGCCTGATTGTTCTCTTGGTAATGGGATACTCGCCAACAATGGTCGCTGTTTTCAGTGCCGTTGCTGTGTGGTGTGTCGCGCTGCTGAGGCCGGGCCAGAGGATGGGTGTTGGCCTGACAATCGAAGCGCTGTCAGATACGGCAATCCGGATGATTGGCGTTACCGGGGCGTGTGCTGCGGCAGGCCTGGTGATCGGTGGCATCACAATGACGGGGCTGGCATCGAAATTTTCCTATATTGCGTTCGCCATGGCCGGAGACAGTGCCATTCTCGTCCTGCTTCTCAGTGCAGTGGTGACAATTGTGCTGGGTCTGGGAATGCCGACGCCCAGCGCCTATGTGCTTGCAGCCGTGCTGGTCGGGCCGACGCTGGTAAACGAGTTTGGCTTCCCGGAACTGAATGCGCACCTGTTTCTTCTGTACTTTGCCGTCATGTCGGCGATGACTCCACCCGTGGCAGTTGCCGCTTATGCGGCGGCTGCCATTTCCGGTGCCAATCCGTTGCGTATCGCGGTTGTTGCCATGCGGTTTTCCATCGTCGCGTTCGTCGTGCCGTTCATGTTCGTCATCAATCCGACGGTCCTTCAGCCGTTTTCAGGCATTGCAGCTTTCGCGGTCAGCCTTGCCATCACCCTGGCTTGTGTTCTGATCGCTGTCGCGTCGGAGATTGACTGGAATGGTCGCTCCTCCCAGCTGATCAGGATTGCCATGATCATATCCGCGCTGCTGCTCGTTGTCCCGTTTCCGGCTCTGAAAGTGGCAGGAGCAATCATTGGCCTCTGTCTGTTGTTCTTTGCGTTTGAGAAATCCGGCCTGACCAGGTTCAGGGCTTCGCACAAGCCGTAATTGAAATCCGCGCCAGGCTTGTTGCCGGTGTGTAACTGAAAGGTATTGGTATGTTCATTGACCTCAGAAGGATTGAACCCCTGGTCGATCTCTGGCTGGACGAGGATGTAAATTACTATGATCTCACAGCGAAGATCATGATTGACGAAGACGCTGTTGCCAAATTCGGGATGAATGCTCGCGAACCAATCGTCCTGTGCGGTGTCAAAATTGCGGAAATCATCTTTCGCAAACTTGACCCGGATTGCAGTTTCGAAACTTCACGAAAAGACGGAGAGCGGGTCGAAACCGGCGAGACATTCGCGGTTATTGAAGGCAATGCCCAAGCGCTTCTTACTGCTGAGCGAGTAGCCTTGAATGTTGTCCAGCGTCTGTCTGGCATTGCGGCAGTGACAGCCG
Source organism: uncultured Rhizobiaceae group bacterium (assembly GCA_938044775.1). GTDB lineage: Bacteria > Pseudomonadota > Alphaproteobacteria > Rhizobiales > Rhizobiaceae > Pseudahrensia. Next base: position 63 of record CALIOE010000116.1, on the reverse strand, counting down.
AGTATGTCGAAAAAATTGAGGGAACGGGCGCCATCCTGCTCGATTCCCGGAAAACAACCCCTG
>CALIOE010000115.1 GCA_938044775.1 uncultured Rhizobiaceae group bacterium | reverse complement strand
CACGACGCGCGATCCGAGATCGCTGCTGTCAACCACACCGGCCCGACGCGTATAGTTCTCGTTACCCGCATCGGTGACATTGCGTGACACCACGCTCGTGCGTTTGGACACATTGAGCAGGGAATTTTGAGCAATTTGAAGTGCCGAACCAAGCGACATGGATCAATCCAGACTGGTCAAAGAAATGTTCGGAGAGAGCGGCACGTTGATATCACCACCTATCGGCTCAGATTGACCAGAACGTCCAGAAGATCAGAGCCGGTTTGAAACACGCTCGAATTGGCTGTGTATCCGCGCTGTGACTGGATCATGGTGGTTAGTTCTTCTGCCAGGTCAACATTGGACTGTTCAACAGCTGATGGCACAACCACTCCAAGGTTGCCGTCGCCAGGAAATCCGATCTGCACATCGCCGGATTCAGGACTTTCGGTGAAGATGCTACCGGTTTCCGCCTTCAGCTGATCCGGGCTTGTTACGGAAGCCAGCGGGATCTGGAAGAGGGCACGAAAGGAGCCATCGCCGTAGCGGGCAAACAGCGTCCCATTTTGATCAATGTCGACCTGCTTGATCGGGGATGGACTGTTGCCGTTCACATCAGCTTCGAAAACCGTATAGTCGGCCGCCAGTTGCGTCATGCCGGACATATCGATCGTGGCCGGCTGGCCATTGGCGACGGTAAAGGTGATGCTGTTAGGGCTGGCTCCGGTGAGCGCGCCATTGGTTGCATCAAAGGAAAGAGTGTCTGTGGCCAGGGGACCGGCTGTGTAGGGAAATCCGGTTCCCGGGGCAGCATCAGCCTGATCATAGACCGCGACTTCCCATGTTTCGGCAGCAGTTTTGGTGAAGTAGACATCGACAAGGCGGGTAGCACCCAGATTGTCATAAACAACAAGCGAAGTCTTTTGATCAAACTCTGAGGTGGCCAGGTTGGCCGATGGTGGACTTGCGGCACTCACCGTGGTCACCGAAGGCAGGTTGGCCTGAAATACCCCCTGGGTGGAAGCGTCAGCAAGCAGGTCCGATTCCACGATGGAAACCGGCACAAGCCCGTCATAACCATTCGCTACCGCTGAGACCGGGCCATTTTCAAGGCTGTAACCCGTCAGTCTCATACCAGCAGAGTTGACGAGTTCTCCGTCGGCATTGGGAACAAAGGAACCTGCTCGCGTAAGGTAGGGTGAGCCCGCGGAATCCTGGACAACAAAGAAGCCGTTGCCGTCGATCGCCAGATCGGTGACTGAACTTGTATAGCTGAGTGTACCCTGTTGCGAGACAGCCTGGCGAAGGTCAGTGAGGACGCCACCGGAACCAACATCGGATGTGTTTATCGACTGAACCCCCGGGCTGACCAGCTGGGAGAATTCTGTATGATAGCGCTTGTAGCCAGTGGTGTCCGAGTTGGCGATATTGTCGGCGACAGTTGAAAGTCGGTTGGCTTGTGCCTGCATCCCAGAGACACTTGTCCGCATCATTCCGAAAAGGCCCATTACATATTCTCCAGAGTTCGTTCCTCGGAGAACATTACCGGATCAACCTTGTCCGAAACCTTTGGCTCAGGCGGGCAGTCCGATTAGCTGGGATTCGACGACATCGGCCCGGTCCTTCTGGGGAACAGGCATCAGGCGATAGCCAAGATAGCGCTTGGAATCGATCGGATCGTAGCCAATGGCATTGCGCAGCTTCTTACGCAGCTTGCTGATGTGACTCTCGATTACATTCTCTTCAACATCTTCATTGAACACACCGTAGATCGCATTGAAGATCTGAGACTTATTGGCGCGTCGGTTTCCGATGGAGGCGAGATATTCAAGAATTCGTCTCTCCCGCCGGGGAAGGGCAAAAGTCTTGCCGTCTACTTCAGGATCGCGACCATCCAGATGAATGTGCAAACGGTCCAGCTTGACTGACAAATCCTTGTCGGCAGTGCGCCGTTTGATGGCTGCTATGCGCGCAAGAATTTCGCGAACATGAACCGGCTTCCGAACGACATCGTCTACGCCCGCTTCAAACAGTCTCAGAGTTTTTTCAAGGGATGACTGATCGACCAGGGCGATCACAGGAGCATCAACCTTACTCCGGATCGCTTTAGGTGAGAGGCAGTCCATGTGGTCTTCGCCGACCAGGCAGGCACTGACAGATGTCAAGTCCTGTTCGCCTGCAGAATCTATCCACCCTTCAAATTCGGCAAGATCAAAGCCCGCGCTTGGAAAGCCTTCATTCCCGAATTGAGACGCATAACCCTGTTTTACTAAGTCACGTTCATCCACAATGATGATCATATCATCGCCCCCGAATCACTAGTGCCCAACCTGTGGATAACTGGTATCTGGCGGACTGAATCATCGACAACTGCAAGATTTCGCACTCGAAATCTTGAGGTTTTGCCAACTGAAATTTCAGGCGAAGTTTGGTAAGTAACAATTTATCTCGTTGATTTACATATCTTTTCAGATGATTCGGTCCATTTCGCCAACCCGTGGCGGATCATCTGCCTTAGAACCCGGCAAACATATTTCTTTTGCGCTTTTTCGTTTTTTGCTCCGGCGTGATAACGGGCGACGGCCATTGACCATGTCCCGTGACGTCGTTTCAATCGCTTCAGAAACCGCGCCGCATAGTCCACATTTTGCGATGGCTCGAACATCGCATCGAGGTTGGCAAATCGTGCCGCGTGGTATTTGTGGTTGATTTGCATGCAGCCGATGTCGATCAGTGTGCGGCCGTTTCTAAGTGCTTTTCGAACGGTCTGCCTGGCACTCGATATATGTGCTGGAAAATGGGTTTCACCCTCGATGTTCAGGGCAAACTGGTGAAGGCGGTTGTCCCGACCTGACTCGGTCAGTCCAACTGCGTAGAGAATAGCAATCGGCACATCATGACGGGTTGCTGCCCCGGCAATTTCGCTCTCGCAGCGTCCCGACGATGCATCTGAGCGATCGAGCCCGAAACTAAATGTAATCGTAGTCAGAGCCAGTATCGGGATCAGTGTCCGTCTCACTTGCCGACTGTGCCAGAATCTTCTCGTCATCTCGATCGCTTCGCTGCCTGCTTTGCCCCGATGCACCGCTGTCTGATCTGTCAGTCGCAGGGTGATTTGTTGATTGATTTTGTAAGGTCGATTCAGACTGCGGATTTGAGACAACCAGGCTGTCGACCTTGTAGCCAAGACCGTTGACCGTGCTCAGGATTGCTTCCTTATCCTGGGCTAGAACACGATATGCATGCTCATTTTCGACGGTCACTTCGATCTTCATCTGACCATCCAGCATGCGCAAATTCAGCTCAACTTTTCCAAGCTCGACAGGCGTGAGCTGAATCTTCAATGTCTTCAAAACTGTGCTGTCCGACCGCACGATGTGAGACTGTTGAACCGAAGGCGAAGCAAGAAAACTCGACCAACCGGAGTTTTCACGGACGGCAGCAACGAGGGATCGAGATGTTTGCGACAAAGGCTGCGCGGAGTTTTCGCCGGTTGGTCTCGCCTGCCCGTCCACCACATCAAGCTTCATGTCAGGCGCATCATCGATTGCCGGTCTGAAGGCGGCTTCATTTTTTGGCTCTCGAGCCTTTGGTGGTTCAATTTCTCTGACAGATTGAGGCTGTTCATGCGCTCCGATCATCGGTGCCCTCTCTGCCGAAACACGTCCCGTTGTCTGTGGTTCGGGACTTTCCGAACGCAGATCAGTTGATGTGGTAACCTTGGAAGGTTTGGCCTGCATAACGACGGGCGCCAATGTCGGTTTCGCCGATGGTGCCCCGGTCGCATTCTGGCTCACATTGGACAGTTGAGCCGCGCTTGTTGCTACAGCGGCGGAGCCAGTCGGCACGGTATCAGGAGAATTGCCGTTCTGAACGACCGGGTTCGCCATACCGGGTAAACTTGGACCGGCAGGCAATGCCACCTGCGTTTTCGCCACCGTGGTCGGCATAATTTGGGCAGCAGCGGACCTGTCACCTTTAGCCCAGCGCACCTGATACAGGTTGGTCGTCAGACTGTTCTGGAAGACCACGGCGGCCGCTTCATCGGTCATGTCGAAGCTGACAGACGAGGGATCAGGCTTTTCAGCAATCTCTTTCGGGGCGGGCCGTGTCGGAACCTCATCAGGGTTGGCGGATACCGCTACATGGTCCCTCGAATGTGTCGTGAAGGAACCAGGTCCCGCGAACGAAGCGTCGCCTGAAAACGGAATTTCAGCGAGTTCTGCTCCTGTCTCATCCGTCGCATATGCGCGTTTGCCATCATGTGGCTGGGGGTCTGATTCATCAGCAAAACCAGTGATCTGGCCCAGGGCAGCGCGAAACTCGCCGGCAATACCAGTCGACCCGGCTGGCGTTTTGTTTATCTTTACATCGCCGACCGGAAGACCGACCGCTACTGCAAGCGCATCCTGCATAATCTACTCACTTAACATTTTGTCGATTGCCTCCAGACGCTTTCGCGTCCCTTCGATGAATCCGCCGATGTTATCCCCAACAGCGATCACTGGGCCCACTATGCCATCCTTTGATGGCGTGGAGCTTACCTGACCTTCAGCCCCCGCCACTGCGGTGTCCTTGTCGCTCCGTTCTTCCTGTTGGGTCATCGAATTGTGCTCGATGATCTCACCGTCGATCGGGGAAACAACAGAACCGACGACCTTTCGAGCCGCGATGAGCAAGTTGCGGTCATCAGGCTGCAATTCCGCTTCATCGATCGAGGCGAGACTCTGGTATACCGATGTCGGATCGCCATCGGACAGTTTGGAAATTTCTTGCAGGAGCTTCAGCTTAGAGTCGTTGACAACAACAGCCTCGTCAGACTTTACCAGCTCAACGATTTGCTCGACGCCAAAGCCGGCCAGTTTCAGATGACCGGCAATGACAGCACTTTGAACCATATGCATGTAGAATGCCGCGGCATATTGACCGGGCATGAGGTTCGCCAGCTCTGCGATGTCCGCCCGCGGAATAGTCCGATGCAGCAACATGATCCCGGTTCGCAGCGCTGACAGATATTGCTTGCGATATGGCGATGTAAGAAACCGACGCGCGTATTGCTTTGCAATTCTGATAAAGGAAGGGCCATCTTTCTTGGCCAGATAAAGCGCCAGCAGACGTCGAAGCGTGACCTCTTCTAACAGGGTTCCCGGCGCCAGAAGCCGAACCTGGTCGTATTGATCAACGGCCTTATCTGAATCCTGTCTGGCCAGAAGATTGCCAAGCGCAAATGCCACAAATGGAGCGACCCTGGAATCAATTTTATCCAGCTCGATTGACTTGAACCGCTTTATTGCCTGCTTACGCCGGCGTTGTCGGTAGTCAATGATCGCAGCATACAGTTTTTGGCTTTCGCCATCCCCTTTGAGCCCACGCAACACATCAACAACCGCGTTTGAACCGACACCGACAATTCCGAAGACCAGAAGTGCCCGGATCTCATCACGGCTCAATTCAGCACTGGCCTGGATATCCCCGATGCTGCCATCGAGCAGCTTCATCAGGTGGGTCTGCAATGGCAACGCTGTTTCATCGCCACCGGCGATCTTGTCCTGCACCTGTATCAGCGAATTCAACAGCGAATCCGTCCGCAACGACTGCTGCGCCTGAACTTGAGGCACGAAACCGTAAGGCAGGATCAGAGCAAGGAGCAGAGACGCCGTCTTCATGATATTTCGAGCAGGATTTCGATTCTGCGATTGCTTTCTGCTTCGGGAGCCTCCGGGGTCCGGAGCCTTCGGTCTGCAAATCCAACCACCTGGGATATTCGTTCTTCTTCAAAGCCACTGCGCGTGAGCATAAATCGGGCGGAATGCGCCCTCGCAGTCGAAAGGCGCCAATTGTCATAGCCGCCAGCACCAGTCGAGCTGTAGGGACGTGCGTCTGTGTGCCCGTATATCCGGATGGGGCCTTTTCTTTGTGCGAGAATTCTTGCGATCTCATTCATCGCCAAAACAAGTTGCCCTTTTGGAACTGCCGAGCCGATTTGGAACATACTGAAGCCGAACTGATCCGTAATCGAAATCAGGACACCATCGGAGGTCACTTCAACGGCCAGGCTGTTTGACAGCTTTTCGTTATCGCCGAGCGTTTCCTTCAGACTTGTTCTGATTTCACGCAGGATCTCTGCTGAAACTCTTTCGAGCCGCTCATCCCGCTCCTTAATCTTTTGCGCCTCGATCTCCTGCTGTTTCGCCTGATCGACCGCATCACCCTGTTCGAGATTCTCCTGTTGCTGTTCAGGTTTGTTCTCACGAGGCTCGTCATCCTCCAACACGTTCTCAGGGAGCTCGGGAGAAGGCTCCTCAGAAGGCGGCGCAGCCGAGGCCGCTTCGGCGATCGCACTCTCCTGATCGACACGGTCGCTCTCGGGCTTCGTTGGCGCGACATCGTCGGGAACAGACCCGGTTTCCACCCGATCCAGCGGTTGGCCGGAAGCAGGGTCGGATGCAGGGTTTTGCTTAATCGGTTCCGAGGATTGGGCAAATGGATCAAGAAAGGCATCTTCGCTCGGGGCGCCAGTGGAAGTATCAACCGCAGCAATGAGCTCCGCCTGATTGATGTTCTCAATCTCGGATGTTTCTATCTGCGCAAGAATCTTGAAGGGATCCCGGAACAGTTCCACGTCGCTGTCGCCTGCCTTTGCAGTGTCAGTCTCGCTGTCAGCCTTGGAGGTTGAATCATCCAGATCGGGCTGATCACTGCTCTCGTTGCCTTCTGCCTGTGGACCGGCCGATTCTTCCAGACCCTTCAGACTTCTGTTTCTGTCGACAAGCTTCACCGGGTTAAAGTAGCTGGCGACTGACTTCTTGGTCTCCTCGTTGGCTGCATTGACAAGCCACAGGACCAGAAAGAGCGCCATCATCGCAGTCATGAAGTCCGCGAACGCAATTTTCCAGGCTCCACCATGGTGACCGTCTTCACCACCGCCACTGCGTTTGATGATGATGATTTCCTGTTTTTCGTCGCCATCTAACATTTGAGAGCACCTGAAAGCTCTTGCACCAGCTCATCCAGCCGGGTTGAAATCACCGTCTCGTTGAACTGTGCAGCAACATCGAGGCCACGATTTTCATCAACCTCAAAAGTCGCATGCAGGCCTTCCATCTTTGGCGCAACACGATCAACGAGTTCCTGGCTTCCAAAGACACGCAGTTCGCCCACCGAATCCGTATTAATGACGTCCTCAACCTGGCTCACAAACTGCGTTATCGATTCTTCGGTGAGTACCGTGCGAGCCAGGGGTTCCAGTGCCTTTCCAACCGTCTCACTGACCAAACGTGCAACATCTGTGGCAACTTGCGAGCGAAACTCGTCAAGTGAATCCGCTAGGCTTGCAATCTGATCCTGCTTGAGCTCTTCGAGCATATCAGCATGATGAGCCGAGATGTCGCTGATGACCGCCTCGTGCTCCGCAAGTGATATACTGCCCTGATCCTGCGCAGGCGGAAGATCAGGTTGCTCAGGAATCAGATCGTCAATTGCCCCCATCGCCTCTGCAATATCATCGATGGTCGAAGTCTCCGCGACGGTCGCCTCCTGTGGCTTCCCGAAAAGGTCGACGAATTCGTTCGTCCCCTGTTGCGGCGAGAATAGGGGAATAAACTCATCAGGTTGCTCAATCGATGGGCGATGGCCAGAAACCAGGTCCGGAAGTATTGCCGTGAATGCACTCATCGTCACGCCGCCTCGGCACCAATCCACCGGCGCAGCACCTGGGCCGAAAGCTCAGCATTCTGTTCTGTCAGCGCTTCAAGTCGTTGTTGGGGTGTCTTCTTCATTTGAGAAAATATGTCCTCGGTATCAGCCTCCAGTTGCGCCTCAAAGGCGCGATGAGGTTCATCTTGCGGACTAGCGAGCTGTTCGACATCTGACGGCGCCATAAGCGGGGTTTCATCGCTGGCGGCCGGTGGCAACGACTGACTTTCTCCACCTGACGGGGCCTTCGCAATGGCGCTTACAAGCGGCTTGATGCCGAAGAAAATCAACAACACGGAAACAATCAAAAACGTTGCAGCATTCACAAGTGTGCCGACCTGCGCACCGATATCATCCATGAACCCGGGCGGCGCCAGCGCTTCGCTCTGCAGCTCATCGACAAATTCCACCGCGGTCACATCCAGCAAATCTCCCCGCGATGCGTCGAAGCCTGCCGCTGCCATTGCCACCCTTTTGATCTGCTCAACTCTCTGCTCAACCTGTTCCGGTGTGGCTTCGGGACCGAGGACCTCGGTCAGTCTCTTTCGGTTCAGGACAATTGAAGCCGATAGTTTCTTAATGGCAAAGCCATTGCTCACCACAGCGATCTTTTTGGAGTTAACTTCGTAATTGGTGGTCTCTTCGCGACGCTCGCTTGCCTGCGCCGATTGCGGGCCGGCCGAAGGTGTGGCCTCCGCATTTGGCAGATTCTGCTCAACGCTTGCGGGATCGCCCGCAGCCTGCTGCGATGTTGAATCCTGGGTCTTCACAACTTGAACGGAGCGCTCCACCCGTGATTCCGGATCGTAGATCATTTCTTCGGTTTGCCGCTTGTCGGTATCAACGGCCGCCTGGACGTTGACCCGGAAATTCATGCTTCCCAGATAAGGCGCAAGAGCGGTAACAATGTTGGACTGCAGTTGGTCCTCGACCATTTTCTGTATGCTGATCGAACTGTTCAGCATTGTTGTAGCCGGGTCTTCTCCCGCCGCCAGCAGCTGTCCGCTGGCGTCAAGGACCGTTACGTTTTCACTTGAAAGTTCTGGAACCGCCGCAGCAACCAAATGCCTGATAGCAAAGGCAGCCTTGTTCCTCTGCGAGCCATTGGTGCGAACCAGGACAGAAGCCGTGGATTGTCGGTTGCGGCTTCTGAAGCTGCTGCGATCCGGCTGCACAATATGAACGCGAGCGGCTTTGATACCATTTATCGCCTGGATTGAACGGGCAATTTCACCTTCAAGAACGCGTATCCGGGTTACTTCCTGCATGAACGATGTCAGGCCGAGAGAGCCGAGGTTGTCGAACAGCTCGTAGCCCGAACCGGAACTCCCCGGCAGACCTTTTTCCGCCAATATCATGCGCGCCTTGCTGGTTTTCCCGGCTTCCACCAGGACAGTGGTACCGCTGCTGTCGATGTCATACTGAATGCCGGCGTCAGCCAGAACGATCCCCATCCGATTGATGTCATCTCGTTCAAGACCAACATAAAGTGTCTGGAATCCCGGGCGATTGACATAGCTTGCACCCAGGCCGATGGCCGCAAACACCAAGGCTGCAGCAACGATCAGAGCACCCAGTCTTTGGGGCCCCAGCGCAGACAAATTTGACCACACAAGTTTGATTTGATCCGGCACTTCACAATATTCCTCAACGCTACCCAGTTCAGATTAGCGTTTGAAGCTTGTGCGGATATGACGTGCAGAAACACGCAAAGGCCGCCCCCGGTGAAACGGGAGCGGCCAGGGGCTGTGTTACGTGTCCGTGAGTTCTTAACGGAACAGTGACAGGATGGACTGAGCACTACCGTTTGCGATCGACAGAGCCTGTGTACCAAGCTGCTGCTGCGTCTGCAGAGCAGAAAGCCTGGTCGACTCTTTCGTCATGTCAGCATCGACCAGTGTGCCGATACCGCGTTCGATCGAGTCCATCAGGTTCGATACAAAGTCGTTCTGCATATCGATACGACCTTTGGTTGAACCGAGATCCGCAGCAGCGGTTGTCATGCTGGCAATTGCGCCATCAACAGCCGAGATCATTTCATCCAGATCTGTTTCGTCAATGTTGGCCGCCGTAATGTCGAGGTCAGAAACACTTACTGTGACCGCACCACCACCAGTGGTCGTAAAGTTGGTGTCAAGGATACCGGATGCAGTACCGGAGGCGTCAAAAAGCTTGGTCGACGAAGTGTCGACGTCAACCGTACCAACCGACACAGTACCATCGGCAGCGCGGTTGAATGAGCCCACGATTTCTTTTGTGGCCGAATAGCCGGCGACCGACGAGTCGACCGACAACCAGTTCTCTCCGCTGAAGCTCGCAGACGTAGCGATGCTGGTCAGCTGATTCTGAAGTTCGCCGATCTCGCTCTGGATCTTTGACTTATCGACGCCTGGTTCACGTGCAGCAACCAGCTTGGCTTTGATTTCGTCAACCACGTCGATGGCGCTGTTCATACCAGTGTAGGCAACGTCGGCTTTAGCAGCACCAAGACCAAGTGCATCCTGCACCGTACCGAGAGCTTTGTTGTCCGAACGCATGGTCGTGGCAATTGACCAGTAAGCAGCGTTGTCGGCAGCTTCGCCAACTTTCAGACCTGTGGAAATTCTGGCTTGTGTTGTTTCAAGCGCCGCATTGGTGGCCTGAAGAGTCTTGAGTGCCGTCATTGCGGCAGAGTTTGTCATAATGCTGGACATAACGCGTCCCCTTTTACTTTACGAAATACTAGGGACATACCGGCCTAACCGGTAACAGCGATATGGCATCATGCCTCCGAACCCGTCGCCCGGATCACTGTGGAGCCGTCAAGGTGACCGAGACACATTTACAAAAAATGAATCCGGGGAATCTATTCCTCGGTCCGTTTTTTGTTCTTTAAATCAAAGGGGTGCGTTGAACCGAACTTACAGGAATGATCGCATCATACTTCCAACAAGCAGGTTCCAGCCGTCAATCAGAATAAAAAAGAGGATTTTGAAAGGCAAGGCGACGACAGTCGGCGGCAACATCATCATACCCATTGCCATCGTAATCGTCGCAACAACAAGGTCGATGACGAGAAAAGGAACAAGGATCAGAAAGCCGATTTCAAATCCCCGCCTGATTTCCGATATCATGAATGCGGGCACAATAACGCGCAGGGCTATCTTTTCACTTTGATCAACGGACGGGTCTTGTTCCCGCGCGAGGTCCATAAACAATGCTACATCCTTATCGCGGACGTTTCTGACCATAAAGTCGCGAAAGGGATCGGCAATTCTTTCCATGGCCTGTGCTTCTGTAATCTCGTCCGCCATCAACGGCTTCATCCCGTCGTTCCATGCCTTGTCAAAGGTGGGAGCCATTACGTGGAACGTCATGAACAGTGCGAGGCTGATCAAAATGAGATTTGCCGGCGTCGTTTGCAGTCCGATCCCCATCCTGAGGATCGAAAAGGCAATGACGAAGCGGGTGAAGCTGGTTACCACCACCAAAATTCCCGGAGCCACCGCCAGGACCGTCAGCAATCCGAACAACTGAATGATCTGTCCGGATGTCTGTCCGTTCTGATTGCCGGTCAATGCACCAAGATCAATCGTCTGAGCGACCGCACTTGCGGGCATAGCCGCAATCAGAATTATCGCGAGTGCCAGGCGCATCATTCGAACAATATCGTTCTGATCAGGACCTTGCTGATCTTGCCCTCACTGCGGATAGCGGCTCGTTCGTCCAATTCCGCCTTCAGATTGATGAAGCCACTTGGTCCATCAACATGATGCAACTTGACCGTTCGCATATAGGCCAGCATGTCCTGATGAACCTGCTCCAGGAGTTCGTCAGTCACACCTTCTTCGCCGACAATCGCAAGTTCCATGCGGACCCAGACATCTTCAGGAGAAGCCAGATTGGTCAGAATGGGAGCAAGCGGCTTTGCATAGCCGGTTGCCAGTTCCATCTCGTCTCCATCTTCGCTCTTTCCAGCTTCGTCATTGCCGCCCTCGGTCATCGCCTGGTCATTGTTCTTGCCTTTTGCAGTTTCTTTCGAGCCGTCGGCGGCAGGCGCCATGGCCGCGTTTTTGGGTTTCAGAAACATCCCGGCACCAAACCCTGCACCCGAGGCAATCGCGGTGATCAACAAGAACACCAGCGCATGAACAAGCATGGAGGTCGACTTTGGAGCTTCAGGCTCTTCTGCATTTTCTTCTTCAGACACAACACCAACCCCGGTTAGAACGGCAGAACGCGGTCAAGAAAATCCTGGCCGTAAGGTGGTTTCTGAACGCGTGAGATATGTCCGCGTCCGCCGTAGGACACGCGTGCTTCTGCAATGCGCTCGTAAGAAATTGTATTGTTTGGCCCGATGTCGTTTGGTCGGACAATACCGGCTATCGTCAACACCCTGACCTCTGCATTGACACGAACTTCCTGCGACCCTCTGACCAGCAGATTGCCGTTTTGCAGAACACGGGTGACGATTGCCGCCACCGACAGGCTGATTGACTCGGAACGGGCGGTTCCTCCCGTACCCTTGAAGTCTGATTTCGAATCGACCTCGGCATCAGCGTTTGCATCACTGCCGACACCGGCTATCGAATATTGCCCGCCCAGATCAATTCCCCGGCCAACGGTCCTGGCGCTGTCTGATTTATTGGTCAGTTGGGCGTTATCGTTGATGGCCACTTCAACTGTCAGAATGTCACCCGGCTTCAACGCAAGCTTGTCAGTAAAAAGGTCACCACGCTCATTGTTCCAGATCGAAAACCTGTTGTGACGCGGATCCTTCGAAACCGGATGAAGTGGCGATTGCACCCCCTCGCCTGCAAGTCCATAGCCAACGCGGGAAAGCTTCGGCGTTTGCCCGACATCTTTCAACGACGGCATACAGCCGGCAAGCAGAAAAACACCCGTGAGTGTAACGGCTGATCGGATCATGAACGTTTCCCCCGGCGTCCACTCAAGGCGATGACTTGGGTTATCTGGGCTGCCTTTTCGGCCTTCATTTCGTTGAGGATGACACCTGCCTGTCGTGCCGGCAGCTTCAGCAGAATCGCGGCCGCGAGCGTCTCCCCGAGGATTTCCAGGCGTCCCGCCGCTGCATCAGGACGCATCTTGGCATAAATCTCAACAAGACTGTCATCTGCCATGTTGATGAAGGTCTCTCGACGTTTCATCCACGTCTCGAATTCAGCCCGCTTTGCCTCCATGACTTCGATCCGCTTCTCAATCGCGGCGCGGAGCTCGTTCAACTCCCGTGTCTTGAGTGCATAGCGTTGTTCACGAGCCGTGTCCTTGATGTTTTCGCAAAACTGCGAATCGTCGGATTGAGCGAGTTGGGCTGCATCGATTGGCTTAGGCGCGACGGCACGGACGCTTCGGTTGTCCGAGGCGGCCTGAGCCGCTGACACAAACCCGATGGCGACGAATTGGAGGGCGATGATGGTTGTTGCTGTTTTCATTCCACGACCTACTGCAAAACCAACTCAGCCTGCAGCGCACCAGCACTCTTAATGGCCTGCAGAATGGCGATCACATCGGACGGTTTGACCCCGAGCTGGTTCAGACCGCCGACCAGCTCTTGCAGGTCGGTTCCGGCTACAGTGGCAATCTGACCACCCGGCTGTTCGAGAGTGATTTCGGTATTTGGTTCAACGGCGGTTTCGCCGTCGCTGAACGGTTCCGGTTGAACGATCTTCGGCAACTCTGAAACCCGCACAGAAAGCGTTCCGTGCGTGACAGCAACAGTCGACACTTTTACATCCTGGCCGATAACCACTGTTCCCGTGCGTTCATCCATGACAACGCGGGCAGCCGTGTCTGTCTCGATTCTCAGATTCTCGATCTGTGCAAAGAAACGTGCGGCAGATACGCCCTTCGGTCTGGTCAGAGTTATCGTCGCGGCGTCCTGCTCACGAGCAGGCTTCATCCCATAGCGGTTAAGTGAAAACTCATTTATGGCATCAGTCAGAGCAACAGCGGTGGAAAAATCCGGATTGCGCAATTGAAGGGTAAGGTGCTGGTTGTCACCAAATCTGGCTTCGATCGTCCGCTCAACAATGGCCCCGCCAGGAATTCTACCTGTCGTCGGTACACCGCTGGTGACGGTTTCGGCCTGACCCTGAGCCTGAAATCCAGAGACAATAATTGCGCCCTGCCCGGCGCCATAAACCTCGCCATCGGCACCCTGCAAAGGTGTCATGACCAATGTGCCGCCAGACAATGACGTTGCATCGCCGATTGACGACACCGTAACATCCACCCGCGATCCTGCACGGGCAAAGACCGGCAGTTTTGCGGTTACGATTACCGCCGCAAGGTTTTTGGAACGGGCCTGCCGACTCCCGGTTGCAATCCCCAGACTGGACAACATCGCTTTCATGGATTGCTCGGTGAAAGGTGAGTTCCGCAACCCGTCCCCGGTTCCTTGCAATCCAACGACCAGGCCGTAGCCCACCAGCAAATTGTCCCGGGCGCTTTGCAGCGTTGCGATGTCCTTCAGCCGCGATGCGGCTGAGGCGCTGCAAATGGCTGCTGCAACAAAGAGAAGGGCACATGCAAAGCGCATCTAGGTTGCACCCGCCACAACAGATCCATCATCGAGCACAAGACCAGAAAAGACTTTCCCGCTTGATGCATTACGGATTCTAATGACCTGACCCACGCTTCCATTGGTAAGTGGAATGCCCACCATGGAAATCGCGAGAGCCCCTGACCGAAGCACCACGCGAATTGGTTCCCCTGCTTTCACGACATGGGCCGCGCGTACCGAATTCGCCGGAATGTAACGCCCCGGCAAGATGGTCCTGTTTGCAACCAGCCCTTCAAGTTGGTCCATACGGCGCACCACCCGATAGGCCACGCGAATTTTCTTACGAATCGCGACTGCTTTGAGATCTTCGCGTAGGATTTGCTCACCCGGGTAAATCGTACGCTTCGAGACAATCACCTGCTCCGCGGCAATGGCAGCACTTATCAGACCCCCGGACAAAACGAGCGGAAGTATCAGGATGCCCTTGAAGAGACTATGATGAATCAACCTGCGCATCACTCTATCGCAGGTTTCTAGATACGACGGATGCCATATCATCCGCTGCCTGAATGACCTTTGAGTTCATCTCGTAGCCGCGCTGCGCCGAGATCAACTCGGTAATCTCCTTGACCGAGTCGACATTGGATGCCTCCAGATAACCCTGGCGCACTGTGCCGAAACCAGCATCGCCAGGCACACCGACATTTGCTGCACCGGATGCCGCGCTTTCAGCGAACAGATTGTCACCGAGCGGTGTCAGGCCGACCTCATTGGCAAAGGTTGCGAGTGTGAGCTGTCCCAGGTCCTGAAGATCAGCCTGGCCCGGAATTCGGGCGAACACCTGGCCGGTATTGTTGATCACCACTTCGAGCGCGTCGGCGGGCACCGTGATATTGGGGCTCACCTGCAACCCGTCAAGTGTTACCAGCTGGCCCGTTGCATTTGTATTGAACGCTCCGGAACGGCTGTAATATGTCTGGCCATCGGCGCCCTCAATCTGAAACCAGCCATTACCCGTGAGGGCGAGATCAAAATTGTTTCCGGTACTGGTCAGATTGCCTTGCAGGTGGACGTTGCGAACTGCCGCCGTGCGTACGCCCGATCCCACATGGGCCCCTTCCGGTACAATGTTCTGATTAGCCCTGCTTGGAACACCGCTTGCACGTTCGGTCTGGTAGAGCAGGTCTGAGAACTCCGCGCGCGCCCTCTTAAATCCGGTCGTGTTAATATTGGCGATGTTATGCGCGATGACTTCCAGGTTTTTCTGTTGGGCATTCATGCCCGTTGCAGCAATTGATAACGCACGCATTGTTCAGGTTCCTTAAATACTCATCCGGCTGATTTCGAGATAGGCCGTCACTACTTTGTCACGCACCGCAATGGCGACCTGTAACGACTGCTCGGCCTTCATAACCGCATCGGCGACTTCACGCGTAGTCGCATTGCCGCGCAGTGCATCCATTGAAAGCGCCTCAGCTTTGCTCAGGCCATCGATTGTCGAAGTCCCCATATTCGCAAGAGTATCAGCGAAAGAGACAGCACCTTCGGCCTTCATGCTCTGCACGGCACCCGTTGCATTGCTCTTCAGCGGATCAACCGCACCAGGCTTGATGCCGAGTGACATAGCGGTGACGGGATCAATCATTATGATGGCCTCATCAACTCGATGGTCATTGAGTTCAGGCTGCGAACCTGTTTGATGATCTGAAGATTGGCCTCATACGAGCGATTGGCTTCTCGCATGTCTCCCATCTCAATGAGAACGTTGACGTTGGGCAACTTGACGTGGCCCGTTTCATCCGCCGCTACGTTTCCAGGATCGTATTCCGTTGGAAAAGCTGACTTGTCGCGACCTATTACGTCTGACTTGATCAAATTTAGTCCCGTCTGCCGGTCCAGTTCAGCAATAAAACTGATGGTCTTACGCTGGTAGGGGTCGCCCCCGGCAACGCGGGCAGTTGATTGGGCATTGGCCATGTTTTCGGAGACGACACGAAGTCTGTTGGCCTGGGCCTCGAGGGCATTTCCGGCTATTTTGGATGCTGCTGAGAGTGGGTCCATGTCTACGACCTCGTTGTCATGAGAATCATGCGGTGAAACGATTTCACAATCGCGGTGTTCAATTCATATGCCCGGCGTGCAGAACTGGCCTTTATCAGCTCGTCGGGAATGCTGACTTTCGGGTCTTCACTCGAAGAGGGATCGCGCTGTCGCTCCACAGCCTGATAGGCCTCGCCTTCCGGGCTCGTCGATATATGATTGCTATGGGTGACATTCATCGAGCCGGCCGACTTTCCGAGGACTTCCTTGAACGGAGTTACATCAACCGGCGTGAAGCCAGTCGAATTCACGTTTGCAATGTTGGTGGCGACAGCTTTTTGAGTGGCCGCAACCCATTTTGATTGCTGGGAAGCAAGTTCAAAAAGATTTACACTTTGCATCGAT
>CALIOE010000114.1 GCA_938044775.1 uncultured Rhizobiaceae group bacterium | reverse complement strand
GGCAACTTGTCATGGCCAACCCACCCGGTCATAGAAAGGGAATTTGATATTCCCGCTCCTTCCGCAAACCCTGCAATCCATCCACGTTTTGGCCCGTCCCCGACGACCAGCAAACGCGCGTTGGGTTCAGTCTCGTGAAGTTGTCTGAAAGACTTCATCAAAGTGTCTACACCGTGCCAGTTTTTCAAACTGCCAGTGAACCCAACGACATAGTGGTTTGGCGCAAATCCGAGTTCGGACCGGCAGTCATCCACCAAAGGATTGAACTTCTTGGTATCGACGCCATTGCCGAGCACACTGACTTTGGAACCATGAACAATCTTCTTTGCCACGTAGTTTCGCAGGCTTTCTGAGACGACGACGATTGAAGTCGAGCCGCCAAAAGCCTCCTGCTCGATTTTGCCTGCAATGTGCTTCAGAACGAGCTGCCGGTGCTCTGCTTGCTCAATGAGAAGTGGCGCATTCACCTCAAGAACGACCGGAACGCCGATCCGTCGTGCGGCGCGGACGCCGGCCGCCGACCAAAGTGAATATCGTTCATAAATGAGATCAATTGGCCAGGTATTATTCAGTTCGACCAGCCTCGTTTCGACAGCCTCGGCGGCTGAAATGTGCGACCGTTCTTTTGCCTCTCGGGCAGATGGATCGGCTCTCGACTTCTCATCGTAAGCGGCTGCGACGTGTTCTGTCAGTTCAGCAAGATCTCCCGGCTCACCGGAACCAAGGCGCGTACTCAGCAATCTCAAATCGCAGCCGATTTCGCGCAGGGCACGTACCATTTCTCGAATATGAACAGCCCCGCCCTTGTCACCAAATACCGGAATGCCGCAATCTGCATTGACATATGCGATTCTCACGACGCTCTCTCCAGCGCGTGAACATGCGATTGCGCATTTGAACGAAAATACTCCGCCAGCGCCTGGGCGTTTTTTTCCAAAGAAAACAGATTCTCTGCACGGCGACGACCGGCGCAGCCCATTTGTTGCGCAAGTTCCGGATCATCCAGAATTCGCTCCAACTTGGCTGCCAGATCCACTTCATCAGCAGGCTCAACCAGAAACCCCGTCTTTCCGTCGACAACAATTTCAGGACCACCGGATACGGTGGTTGTAATTGTGGGGACGCCCATGGCCATCGCCTCGAGTAAAACAGTGGGAAGTCCGTCTCGGTCGCCGCTTTCACTTACCACGCAGGGCAGAACAACGAGTTCGGCACTGCTCACCGTTTCAATCAGTTTTTCCTGGGCCATCGATCCGACCAGGCTCACTCGTGCTGCCAAATCAAAGCGAATAATCTGGTTTTCCAGGTCTGTTCGCAGAGGGCCTTCACCAACGATTTCGCACTCAAACTCGACGCCTTTCGCCGCGAGCAAAGAGCAGGCATTTATCAGATGAGTGAAACCCTTTTTCTCAATCAGCCGGCCGATTGCCAGGATTTTGCGTTTCTGCGGTCGATTGGAGCGCTTACGAAAGCGATCCAAATCGATGCCATTGTACAATCTGTGAATATGTGACGCTGAAGCAGGTGCCAGGCTACGAAGGTATCTTGCGTTATAGTCTGAGACCGTCACGACAAAACTGGCTTCACTGATTTTTTGCCGCCGCATCGCATTGTCAGCGTTGGGAGTCGAATAGGTGTGATAGATGTCGCGCGCGTGCGCTGTGAAGGAGTAGCCAACACCCGATAGTCGGCTGGCCAGCAGGGCCACTGTTGTGGCGTCGGAACCAAAGTGGGCATGAAACTGCTGGACGTTGTTCTGTTGGGCCAGAACGGACAGGACGGCGGCCTTGATGTGCAGTGCTGCAATGGCTTCTCCGGTCTTTGCCGGATAAAGATCGCCAAAGCCGGCAATGCTATCATCAACAAGTCCGCCAAACGAGGTTTCCGCTGCGCCAAGACCCTGCAGCATTTTTATCCGTCCGAGGTTTCCGGTTGAAGGCAGGTAGGTGACTTTGGCTTTCAATCTCTCCAGTACGCCATGTCGCTCTTCCTGTGGCGGCTTCAAAAGAGAAAAAATCTCGACTTCTATTCCGGCGCGCTCAAGGGCCAATATCTCGTTCAAAACAAATGTTTCACTGAGACGGGGGAACCGCTTCAGCACGTATCCGATTTTCATTTTCGAATTGTCACGCATTTGCAGCCTCCAACATGGACCCTGTCAGGTTCGAGGCTGCGTCTTCAGAGACAATCAGGCCGATAAATTCTGCAGCGTTGGTTGCGCCATCGAGTGACAGTCGATGCTCGCTCGGGCCTTTACAGCTTTGAGGGTCTTGAAAAATTTGAGCCAGGGCATCGGGCCTTGCCTGGCTGAGGCTTAGCGTTCTCATCAGGCCGGTTGTGGCCATCCGCTCAGCTCGAATTCGTTGCTCACTGCTGGGCCCTGTTCGCGGTATCACCAGCGTAGGGACGCGTGTCGCAAGCGCCTCAGTGAGCGAATTGTATCCACCCATACTGACGAAAAGCGCGGCGCTTTGAAGCCTGCGGGCCATGTCGTTGACCGAAGGCAACAGAGTGGCTCCTAACTCGGCCGCCGTCTCCGACAGTTCGAGTTGCACATCCCGATCCATTAGTGGACCGGCTATCAAAGTCACAAGCGGTCGTTCACATGGTTGAATGACGGCCAGGCCGTCCAGCACTGCCTTGAACATTGGAGCAGCATCGCGGCCACCGCCACCAGCGACGACTATTCCGGATCTCGCAGTTTCAGCCGAAGAAGAGGATCTCTCCATCGCGGATACAAGCCCGCAATAGTGAACCCGACCAGGCTTCAGGTCCGAAAGTCCGTACAGTGCGTCTGAGGCGAAGAACTCCCGATTTCCGTACACCAGAACATCATCGTAGCAGTCTCTTATCAGTTCAGTGATATTCCGACGTCGCCATGCGGCCCGGGTCTTCTTGGGATCATCAAGGATGTCCCGCAATCCCAAAACGATACGAGGTGGTGACGGCAGGTTTCTGAGCGCCTGCAATAAGGGCACCAGTTCGTCCCAAACACCGGCAGGTTCATGGTCAACGAGGAAGACATCCGGGCGATATGTTCTGACTGTATTTTCGATGAGGTTGGCCCGAATATCGCGGGCTATTGCAGGCGCAATCCGCAGGCTTCCCGGCAACCATTTGTCGCGCCCTACTTTTGAAAGGGAGGGGAGTTTGACGAAATCTACGCCAGGAGCGAGTTCAAAGAAAACACCAGTCGGGCTGCCCACCAGCATCAGCACCGACGCATCCTGTATGCTTGAGGTAATGTTTGATGCGATTGCGGAATTGCGACGCATATGTCCGAGCCCGATCGTGTCGTGCGAATACATCATGATCGATGGACCCGGTTGACGACGATCAACCTCGTTTTTCGACTGTTTCAACAGACGTTGTATTAGCTCGCAAAAGCGAGACCGCGAAAAAGGACGTGTCAGAAAAGCGGATGCGTTGATCCGTTCAGCCCATGTTCGATTGATCACATCGTCATTGCCGGTCATCACAACAATGGGGCTGTCGGGGTTTTGCTTTCGCCAGGCGGTGACGGCTGCAAATCCTTCGCCACCGCCAGCCTCGGTGTCGAGGCAGATGACGTCTGGTGTCGAGTGACGAAGATGCTTTCGGACTTCAAACTCTGTTGCCGCCCGACATACGCTAATTCCGGCCCGGGTCAGAATTCGAGCGAGTTTTTTGCTGGACTGACCATCCTGCTCGAATATCAAAACCTGTGACATGTTTGGCCTCACTCTTACAGCATTGCTGAGACGCCTTGGGGCAAAGCTCCGCTATCTCTGTATTATGACGGCTGAGATTGCGCGCCCATTGACCGAGGTCCTGTCATTTTTTTGGACCAAGGTCCGTCAGCAAAAAAGTGTAATTCAGAATCCTTCTTCAATTGAAATTTCGAAAGGCTCCACGATATCGCAATAAATCGACATAGATGATGCGTACAACGTCAATTTTTACAATAAATACTTTCATCTTTTCTAATTGAGACCAAAATGTGTTTGATATTTATTTCTCTATGTCGAAATTTGCTAATTAATCTTCTACTAATAGTTATGTAATGCAATGTTAATCGTGAATTAATATTCAGACCAATACTTCTCCTAACCGGGCGAAAAGACGGCAAAATCGGCTGGAGATCTCTTGAGCATCTGATTGAGCAAACTGGGTTCACCAAGTTCATTGAGCTTCAGCGTTCGGCGCAACAACGCGATGCGTGCGTATTCCATGGCCAGAGGGCCGTCGACTTTCGGCGTATCCAGCATGTAGGCCGACAAAACCGCATCTAGCCAAAAACTGAAATTGTCGACCAGACACGGACTCTTCCGGGTCTCTACTCGGGTGGCAAGATGGGCGGCAAAATTACCCAGATCCGCTTCCCTGGGACCCAATGCGGTATCCTCAAGATCGATGATCCAGATCTTTTCCGACTTGTCGATCAAAAATTGTCCGACATGAAGATCCCCGTGCAGGAGGCACCTCGGGCGATTGACGGGAAGCGAGAACCGAAGAATTTCAGCAAGTTCGATTATTCGTTTGTCATGACTTAGCGGGATTCGTTGCCTGATCATTTTGAAAGGATCAAACACACTGACGCCGATCGGCGGCGGTGCCTCGTGAAATCGTGCAATTGAGCAGAGCAGCTCCCGCAGGCCCTGCATTCCGTTAGCAAGCACGAATTCAAGACCTCCCACACCTTCAACATAGGGGAACTCAATCATGTGTGGATCGATTGCTGGACTGGCGGGAGGCGTGACAATGCCATGTCGCACCAGGTGACGGGTAAGGTTTACAAGATCTGCAACCTGGCCTTCTCCGCAGTGCTTCAGGATGCTTCCCCCTCTTCGCACAACCCGGTTGTTCATTGGAGAAACTGCCCGATGAGTTTTGCAGCCTTTTGGTGGCCGGACGGACCCAGCCCCCGCCACGAGCCTTTGCCATCCTCGCCAATTGCACGCGTCAACCACAGGGCCGCCTTTTCCAGATCACCATCAAACCCATGCCCCAGCCGCGCGCCCCAAAGACGAGCCCGTTTTGCCTGATCATCAATCTTGCGTGGGATCGGGATAAACATGGTCGGTCGGCCAATTGAGGCGAGCTCAAGAACAGAATTATAACCGGCGGTGCTGATCACAACATCTGCATCTGCAAAATGTCGGTTGAGGTTCCCTCCTGGGTCGAAATGCCCATCAGCGGCTTCCAGCAATCCGGATTGTGGCAATCGCGGACCGACGGCCTGTTTGACCGTGAAGCGCTGAGGGGACAGTCGCCGCGCTCTCAAAATGATGGATTCAAGGCTCTGCTTCAATAACAATGCGGTTTCAGGGGTTCCGCCTCCGCCAGTTGCAACAAGTACGAGTGGATGGCTTCTTTCACTTGGTGGAATAGGCGGCGTATCGCGGTAGACCCACCCCAACGCCTCAATTCTTAAAGCAGACAATTTGGTGTGATCCGGCAACCAGTGTTCGGTCGGGTTCGGAATGAGAACCAGGTCCCAGGGCCTGCCCTTGGGCAGGTTGAACCGACTAACCTCGCCATTTGAGGTTTCTCGAAGAACCAGTACAAGTGGTCGGTCGAGTTTTTCGATTCCGGGTATGATTGCTGTATCGACGACCACAGGGCCATCGCCAGCAGAACTCAGGGTTTTTGCCATTCCAATCCGTTCTGCCAGGTGCACTACCTGGAAGCAGTCACGATCAGATGCCTCAAGCCCTTTGACTTCTGCATTTGTTATGAGCCCGATTGAGAGACCTTGATTTAGATG
The DNA here is from genome assembly GCA_938044775.1 of uncultured Rhizobiaceae group bacterium. Classification (GTDB taxonomy): domain Bacteria; phylum Pseudomonadota; class Alphaproteobacteria; order Rhizobiales; family Rhizobiaceae; genus Pseudahrensia. Next base: position 13,466 of record CALIOE010000114.1, on the reverse strand, counting down.
TTTCAGTCCGTGGGCGATCATCGAACAACGCCTCAAATGGCCGAGACCGGTTTTTGCTGTTGCGCAGAACCAAAGCTGTGCCCCGTTGTTCTTCATCTTGTCATGCTCGCTTGCCTCTTCACTTTGTGGGCATGTTCATACACTGCGACTTCAACGCATAGAGACCATTGTCCGACGAGTTACGACCTGACCCACAACAGTCTGACGCCGCCCCCGGCACCTCAATCCCGCGCCCGATGCAATGCCCAGTAGAACTAAAAAACATGGCGCATCCGGGACAGGACCTGAAACGAGCCGCTTCACGAGACCCATTCGCAATCCTTGTGCCTGACCAGGTCGCATAAACAGCTTTGCCAGTAAGACGTTTTTCAACCCGTGTCGGAAGTCACCAGACGAAGGTCGATTTTCATCGGAAATCCATCGCTTAATACTTGCCGGCAGACTTCGGCAGCGATTAATGCAGTTTTCGGCCCGAACCAATCCGGCCTTGCACCGTCTCCGATCCTGCCTTGAAAACAGGCCCGGATGTAAATCGCCACCCGATAGATCGACATTGGTTGTGCGAGGTAACGAATCTAGAATGGCTGATGTGAACTGGTTTTTTCGCAAGGGCTGGCTGGCTGGAAACAGTTTGTCAGAAGACGAAATTCCGTCTGATCCAGCCATCCCTTTGTTGCGTGAACTGCTTGATGCTTCGGCCATGAAACCGCACCTCGAAGAAGCGCTTCGTCTGTCGGACCCGACTGCCCCCAAACGGGTGTTGAACCAACGGGTGGCGTCTGTTGCCTATCGGCCTGGCAGGGAGTGTCGGGTGAACTATTGCGTGGAAGTTGCACACCGCCGGATGCAAACCACAGAACAATGTCTGATCTACGCAAAATCGATCAGCATCAAACGTGCGAGGCTCAGGGAAGACAATGACAGAGGCGGGGGCAGAGGCAGAGGACTCAACGTGGCTGAGAGCCGGCAACCTTCCCATTTTCCACTTGATCAAGGTCAAACCAATGTGTCGGTATTTCCCAATGATTTGCGTTTGACAGGGCTTCGTGAATTTGTCCAACCCAGTGACTTTTGTGCGGTCGCCGACAAGACTTTGTGCAGCAGGGGACTCAAGACACAAAACCCTGAGCCCGGGCAGAACCTTATGCAGATTGTCAGTTATCGCCCCGAGCGGCATTGTCTGATCAGGATTCCAACTCAGCAAATTGACGGCGATCTGTCGTCGAAACAGTCAACATTCGCACGGCTCTATCGAGACGACAGAGGTGCGAAGGTGTTCCAGATCATGAAACTTCTCTGGCAGAATGGAGGCCGCAAAACTGACGGGCAAAATCAGCCGGAGCCATTGGCCTATGATCACAAGCGACAGATTCTCTATCAGAGCGAGATCAGTGGCCGCCCGCTCGCGGAGTTGACGGATCAGCACAATTTTTTGGAAGACATTGGCCGCACCGGCAGAATGCTGGCCGACTTTCATGGATGTCAAATCAATCAGCCTGGCGAGTATCCCCGGCGTTCCGGATCGAATCAAATCCGATGGCTTGCAAAAAATGCACGCGGCCTGAAACGAGTCTCGCCGAGACTTGGCACCCGTCTTCAAATTCTGGCAGATCGCCTTCACGCCTCCATTCCACTCGACGAACCGGCATTCCAAGCCATCATTCACGGAGATTTTTCGCTCAATCAAGTTCTTGCGGGCGGGGGACGAGCGGGCCTGATCGATCTGGACGACGCCTGTATTGGCGACCTACACGCTGACATCGGGACTTGTCTGGCCAGGATGTACAGTTCCATTGCGTCCCCTGCCCTGCGCCACAAGGCTTCGGAGGTATTGCTCGACCATTATCAGAGCGCCAAAACGCATAAACTCGAACAGGACCGGATTGACTGGCATTGCGCACTTGCACTAACGCGCCTCGGTCTCAGTCGATTGTCCCAATTGCGAAGTGGATGGAGAAAGCAGACGGAGCATTTTTTTGACCTCGCCCATTCGCTGACGTCTCGCTAGCCGGCACGACAAAGAGCGTAGTCGTGCAATCGAGGATTGCTGCTCGGCCCGAACCAGACATTTGCGACGAAAGTTCGAACTCCGGCTTGGTGTCCGTTCGCAGCATTGGCTCCTGCTGCAGCTGAGGATCAGTCTGCAGGATTCGCAATGGCCTTGGGAGCACCTCGGAAACGCGGTCAGACAACCTCAAACCACGTTCGCATTCCTGCCGCTGCATGTTCCAGCATGTGGCAATGAAGCAGCCACTTGCCGGGATTGTCAGCGACGAAGGCAATTTCAACTGTCTCGTCTCGGTCAATGACAAACGTATCTCGCCAGTTCCTGACGCGCTCCTGCAGCCCGTTCCTGCTCACAATCAGGAAATGATGGCCGTGGACGTGCATTCCATGGAGCCAGCCCGTGCGGTTTTCTGTTTCGACAATAACGGATTGACCTCTTTCGACCCGAAAAAGCGGTTCATCCGCAAGATTGGCCACTCCGTTAAAAGCCCATACCTGTTTGGTTCGCTGATAGTCACCACGATTCAGCTTTTTGCCCTTGTAGGTAACATCGCCAAGGCGCCCCATCGCCCCACCCGTCATGACCAGCGGAACACGAACCGCATTCTTCAGGTCGGGTGTATCAATTGCGTTTTGTGTGAGAACAACCGGCTTTGCTGGTTGTCGGGTTGCTGTTTTCGAGAACTTGAACTTTGCGATACTCAACGCTTCTCGACCAGACAGCTCCTGCAAAGCAAAATCGCCGATATCATTCAACGCCACATCACCATTGTTCTGGCTGCTGATCAAAAGATCGACCCGCTGCGCAGGAGCTATAGCGAGGTATTCGGAGTTGTGTTGGCGCGGTTTTGCGAACGAAAAACCGTCAAAACCAAGGATCCGGGCATTCATAGTTTTCGGGCTAATCTGCAGGACCCGGGCATTTGAAGCGTTTATCAGACGCAGCCGGTAGTTCTCTTCCGAATTGAGTTTGAACTCCGGCTCAGACCTTCCGTTCACCGTAAGCCAGTTTCCGAGCCTGCCTGCATGGCTCCAGTCCCTGAAGGCGCCCAGGCTCGCAACATGCAGCGCACCATCATTGCCGAGCCGCCAGTCATCGATCATCAGAGTCAGGTCGTGGGCCCGGTCAAAACCAGACTCCAATTCGTCAACAATCAAAGGCCCGTAAAGGCCACGGGCTACCTGTTCCCAGCTCTTGGTGTGTGCATGATACCAGAACGTACCGGCGTCCGGGACGACAAAATCGTAAGCAAAAGTTCCACCCGGCGGCACCGGATCCTGCGTTAGGCCTGATACACCATCCATAGAATTGGCAATGCGGATGCCGTGCCAGTGGACAGATGTCGGGTGATCAAGCTGGTTAGTGAACCGGACCTGCACACGCTGGCCTCGCTTGACCCGGATCTCCGGCCCCGGGGTCTCGCCGTTGTAGAGCCACAGATCTGAAGCGGCGTGGTTTTCGCCGGCCAGTTTCACCCTGGACTTCATGGCCCGCAGTTCGAAAACTCCATCCCGGAGCTCCGCAAGTGCAAGTTGCGGCATATGCAAGACCGCAAGCCCAGATGCACCGAGCTTGAATACATCGCGACGCGAGAGAGATCTATGCATCTGATGCTGTCTCCATATTGGTATTGCTGTGGCGTTCCAGCACTGCTGTGATCCACCCCACTTTTGTCGCGGCCGGGAAGAGAGGTTGAAAGGCGAAACTCTCCCGTCCAATCAAATCCTAATCTCTCCCCCTACTGGAAGGTCAAGCACGGTCGAGGTCTATGTTTCGGAGTCTGAGCGCATTGCCGATTACCGACACCGATGACAGGCTCATTGCAGCTGCTGCGATCATCGGTGACAACAGCCAACCCGTAAGAGGGAAGAGAACACCCGCCGCAATCGGCACTCCTGCGGCGTTGTAGGCAAATGCAAAGAACAGGTTCTGCCTGATATTGCTGATTGCTGCCCGAGCAAGGATCCTTGCTCTCACAATTCCGACCAGGTCACCCTTCAACAAAGTGATGCCAGCGCTTTCGACGGCCACATCCGCGCCGGTTCCCATGGCGACGCCAACGTCTGCCGACGCCAGCGCCGGCGCATCATTCACGCCGTCTCCGGCCATAGCAACAACGCGACCAGCGGCCCGCAATTCATCTACCAGGGCCTTCTTGTCCTCCGGTAGAACGTCGGCACATACGTCATCAATGCCCAGTTGGGCTGCAACTGCGGTCGCAGTTCTCTTGTTATCTCCCGTTGCCATGATGATTTTTAATCCGGCGTCGTGAAGAGCTTTAATGGCGCTCGCTGTTGTCGGCTTGATCGGATCGGCAACAGCAATGATCCCTGCGAGACGGTTATCAATTGTCACAAACATCGCGGTCTTGCCCTGATCACGCAGCAGGTCAGCCTGATCGCTCAACAGAGCAATATCAGTATCCATGGCTTGCATCAGTGCATGATTGCCGAGCGCGACTCTCTTTGAGCCAACATTACCCACGACCCCTTTTCCAGCGATGGCGTCGAACTCGTTTGCCAATTCGCACGTCAGACCACGGTCAAGGGCTCCGGAGACTATTGCCTCGGCCAATGGATGCTCTGATCCCTTTTCAAGCGAGGCTGCGAGCGCGAGAACTTCATCCTCCCCAAAACCATCGAGGACAAATACGTCACAGAGCACCGGTTTTCCCTCGGTCAATGTACCGGTTTTGTCGACAACCAATGTGTCGACCATGGCAAACCGTTCCAGCGCTTCCGCGTCGCGGATCAGGACACCCGCCTGCGCGCCCCGACCGGTAGCCGTCATGATCGACATGGGAGTTGCCAGGCCCAGTGCACAGGGACAGGCAATAATGAGAACAGATACGGCTGCAACGAGCGCATGGGCCAAGGCCGGTTGCGGCCCGAACACCGCCCAAACCGCAAAGGCGAGCACGGCGACCAGTGCGACGCACGGCACAAAGTATCCCGCCACAGTATCAGCCATCCCCTGAATCGGTGCACGCGACCTTTGCGCCGACGCAACCAGGTCGACGATTTTGGCCAGCATCATGTCGCTGCCGACACGATCAGCCTCCATGACCAGCGAACCCGTTTGATTCAACGTGCCGCCTGTGACGGGATCACTTTCAAGTTTTTCTATAGCAATGGGTTCGCCGGTGAGCATGCTTTCGTCGATTGATGAGCGCCCTTCCAGGACAAACCCATCAACAGGCACGCTTTCACCAGGGCGAATGCGCAACCGGTCGCCTTTCAGGATATTTTCAACAGGTACATCACGTTCTGAACCATCGGCATTGATCCGCCGAGCCATTTTGGGAGCGAGATCAAGCAAGGCTCGAATGGCCGATCCAGTGCGCTCGCGCGCGCGCAGTTCAAGCACCTGACCCAGGAACACCAGCGCAACGATCACGGCTGCTGCTTCGAAATAGACCGGCACAGTTCCATCTTCGGCGCGGAACGAGGCAGGGAAAATCCCCGGTGCCAATGTAGCCAACAGGCTGTAGCTGTAGGCCGCACCAACGCCGAGGACAATCAATGTCCACATGTTCGGACTACGATTGAGGATCGAAGACCATCCACGCCTGAAGAAGGGTATGGCCGCCCACAATACGACGGGGGTTGCCAAGATCAGCTCAATTATAATGGCCGTAGGTTCGCCGATCCACTCACGGATGCCAAATCCAATCATCGGACCCATGGTCAAAACGAGAAGTGGAACAGCGCAGATCGTTGACAGCCAGAACCGTCTGGTAACGTCGAGAAGTTCAAGATTGGGCTCATCAGCCGGGACCCCCATTGGCTCAAGTGCCATGCCACAGAGTGGACAATCGGCGGGATGATCCTCAACCACCTCCGGATGCATAGGGCAGGTATACGTACTTCCCTGTGGCTGCGCCGCAGCTTTGCGCTTGTGAGCTCCGGAGAGGTAGAATTCCGGATCTGCCTCAAACTTGTCTTTGCAACCGGTCGAGCAGAAGTGAAAGGCCTCGCCTTTGTGTTCATGGCGAGGCTTTGCAGCGCTCAAGCTGACACTCATGCCACAAACCGGGTCAGTCGCGCTGTCTGAGTGTGCAGGGTCCGGAGCGTTCATGGATTTTGTTTTGAATCAGGCTTCATGCATGGAATATGGGGCTTCCACCGGCTGGAAGGTCAAGCACCCCTCTTTTTCAACCAGAGCTGGAGACGACTGCCCCGATCGCAGGCTCTGGTGACGAAAACTCCATCGCAAACCTGCCAGCCGGTTGCAGGAAGCGTGTGGTCGAAGAATTGAGCGGGTTCCATGCACTCGATCGCAATCCGATAACAGTCTTCTGGAAGACGAATTTCTTGCAGTGCCGGAAACCGGCTACGCATCTTCTACGGCGACTGTTAGGCTGAGTGCATGATCGACGTTCTTAGAAACCCGACTTATGCCCGCCTGTTTAGTGCACAGGTCATTGCCCTTTTGGGAACGGGCTTGCTGACCGTTGCGCTCGGTTTGCTTGCTTACGATCTTGCCGGAGACAAGGCCGGCGCAGTTCTTGGAACAGCTTTCGCCATCAAAATGGTTGCCTATGTCGGCCTCGCCCCCCTGGCCCATGCAGTATCGGAGAAGCTTCCGCGCAAGGCCGTGCTGATCAGCGCCGATCTCGTGCGGGCAGCGATTGCCTTGTTCCTGCCGTTCGTCGATTCCGTTTGGCAAATTTACCTGCTGATCTTTGTTTTGCAGGCCGCGTCGGCCACCTTCACTCCGGCATTCCAGGCAATAATTCCAGACATTTTGAAAAACGAGAAGGACTATACAAAAGCACTCTCGCTCTCGCGCCTGGCCTATGACCTTGAAAACCTGCTCAGCCCTGCCCTGGCCGGACTCCTTCTGGTGATCATGAGTTACCACTGGCTTTTTGGTGGAACAGTACTCGGCTTCATCTTCTCTGCGGCCCTTGTCTCCGTGGCCCGAGTTCCGGCTGCCGTGCAAACCGAAAGAACCAAGCCATTTCTGGAACGCCTGACCAGAGGAGCACGCATCTATCTCGCAACACCCCGGCTACGAGGCTTGCTCGCCCTCAACCTGGCCGCCGCAGCAGCCGGAGCGTTCGTGATCGTCAATACCGTGGTCATTGTACAAGCGGGGTATGGGGCGACGGAAACTGCGGTCGCTCATGCTCTCATGGCTTTTGGCGGCGGCTCTATGCTCGCCGCGATGACACTGCCGCGACTGCTCGATCTGTGTTCGGATCGCACACTTATGGTTGCAGCGGCGTTTCTTTTGGCAGCTGTGACCATTGGTCATGGGGTATATATCCTGATCGACGGACTGGCACCGTGGGGTGCTTTTCTGTTTGCCTGGGCCGCAAGCGGAGCGCTCTACTCAGGTATTCTTACGCCAGCTGGCCGCCTGCTCCGCAATTCTGCTCACTCTGAGGACCGTCCGGCAGTTTTTGCTGCGCAGTTTGCCCTGTCTCACGCGTGCTGGCTATTGACCTATCCGACCGCAGGTTGGGTCGGCGAAGCGCTCGGGCTTCCCGCAGCAATGTTAATTCTCGGCATCCTCGCCCTGCTTGGATCGGCAATCGCACTTTTCGTCTGGCCTCGCGGCGACGCCAGGGAAATCTTACACGAACACGCCGACTTACCGGCTGACCATCCACATTTGCGGGAGTATCGGGCCGAAGGCAAACGCCATCGCCATCTGTTTGTGATCGATGATGAACATCGGGTCTGGCCGACACAGGGATAGATCAGGCCTTGATGCGCAGTGATGCCCGCAGGTCCGCTAACATGCCTGCCGAGACCGTTCTCGGGATTACGCCAACACTGAGATGTGCCGAAACTGCTGTACCGACATTTAGGTCCGGAAGTTCGGTCCTTTGCAGAGAGGTCAAAACTGACTTTCGAATCCGCACACGCGGGTCCAAATTGAACAACTCCCGATAGCACCAATAGCCAAATTACAGAAAGTTCATTGTACGACGGCCGGTCTCCAATGTTTAATTTATTGAATGGCTGAGACGGGGATGTGGCAACCGCAAAATCAGGAGCGTTTCCATGACAACCGACCAAATCGATCCTCGCATCTACGATCTTTATGACGAGTATTGCCACAGCCCGATGACCCGTAGGGAGTTTCTCGACAGAGCTGCGGCAATTGCCATTGTCGGCGGTTCCGGTCTTGCTATGGCTGAAGCATTGTTGCCGTCATATGCCAGTGCGCAGGTTGTTTCGTTCACCGACCAACGCATCAAAGCGAAATACGTCGATTATGACAGTCCGGGTGGGAATTCCGGCAAGATGCGGGGTTACCTCGTGCGGCCCATCGGAGACGGACCGTTCCCGTCTGTCATCGTTGTCCATGAAAACCGCGGACTTAATCCATACATTGAAGACGTGGCACGACGCGCAGCTATTGAAGGCTTCCTGGCACTTGCACCTGACGGCCTGGCACCCATAGGTGGCTATCCCGGCAACGACGACGACGGAAAAATCATGCAGAAGTCGCTGGACAGGGCGAAGCTGTTTACTGACTTACTCAACAGCGCAAGGTGGCTGAAGGCTCATGACCTGTCCAATGGCAAGTTGGGAGCGACGGGATTTTGCTTTGGTGGGGGAATTGTAAACGCATTGGCAGTTGTCATGGGTTCAGAACTCGATGCCGGCGCCCCATTTTATGGGGCTGCCGCCAAGACCGACGACGTGGCAAAGATCCAGACACCATTGTTGATCCACTACGCCGAAGACGACCCGCGCATCAACGCTATGCGCGGTGACTTTGAGGCCGCCCTGAAAGCGAACGATGCGAGTTTCGAAATGCATACTTATCAGGGCACCCGACACGGGTTTCACAACAATTCGACGCCACGCTATGATAAGGAACAGGCTGAGATTGCCTGGGATCGCACAATTGCATTCTTTAAGAAGCATCTGAAGTGATCTTTACTGGAACGATCCAGCGTTCGCCGGTTTATTGGGAGGAGCAATTATGAGCACATACATGTACACACGCCGATCCTTTCTTGTAGCGGGCAGTGCTTTGGTTGCAGGCGGAGTCTCCGGCCAACTTGCTCCAGCTCATGCAAATGGGCTTGCACCCACGCCTTCTATGCGGGGCGGCTCCAACAATTATCTGCCCAACGCCAAAATTGTGGATCGGATCGGCGCAGGTGGATTTTGGATGATGGGGACCGTACGCCGCGCGGGTGATGGTGCGCCTCTTGCGGGCCAGCGCATCCAGATATGGGCACATACGACGGAGGGGCACGAGCGCGACCCGCATAGCCACGGTGCCACGCTAACCAATGCCAACGGTGAATTCCGACTGGAAATGCCGCAGATTGTCCCCGCTTTTGGCCAGCCGCACGGACACCTTGCTTACGACAGCGGTGACTTTGAAACCGTGTTCCTCCGTCCTGTTATGCCCAGCGCGAAAGATGTCAGTCTCAGCGCACATTTCGTTCTTAAACCCATTTGAGAAGAAGCCACACTCGTACGATCCTGATTTGGAGCGCGTTGACGATCGCTGTCGTTACGCCGATCGCCGCAGCTGCAACGAGCCCGCTGCTCGCCTGGCGTGATCCCGTCTACATCGCAGCCGGGCTCGCCGGAGCCATTGCGATGGGTTTGCTGCTGGTGCAGCCTTTGCTGGCGGGTGGCTACCTGCCCAGACTGTCAGCTCGAGGCAGACTGCAAGTCCATCGCTGGGTTGGAGGCTTTTTGGTCGTGGCCGTGTTGGTCCACGTCGCAGGACTTTGGATCACCAGTCCGCCTGATGTCGTGGATGCGCTGCTTTTTGTGTCGCCAACACAGTTTTCTGCATGGGGTGTTGTCGCGATGTGGGCAATGTTCGCAGCTGCACTTCTGGCAGCGTTAAGACGTCGATTGCGGCTGCGGCCTCGCACGTGGCGGTTCGGTCACACTGTATTGGTCACTGTGACAGTCGTTGGGAGCGTGGTTCACGCCCTGCTGATTGAGGGGACTATGGAAACTCTGTCGAAGGCAGCGCTTTGCCTGTTGGTTCTTGCAGCAACAGCAAAGGCCGTGACGGATCTGCGTGCATGGTCGACGCGAAATCGAGTGGCGCGTGACCTGGATCAGTAAGCGCAGATGCTTTGGGTCAGATGCAGAGTTCAGCTCGGCGCCCGGACATGTCCGATGCGCGACAGATTCCGCTAGTCGCTTGCCTGAACAATGCGCCGATATGTAGCTGGAGCATGCAGACAATGTTTCTTGAAAACCCTGCTGAATGCCGCTTCCGAACTGTACCCGGCATTCTCCGCGACTTCGATGATCGCATCATGCGAGGTTGCCAGTTGCTGTCGGGCGATTTGCATGCGCCAATGGGTCACGTAACCCAGCGGAGTCATTGTGACACAGCGTGAAAATCGGTTGGTGAATGAGGTGCGAGACATTCCGGCGATCTCTGACAAACGCTCGAGAGTCCAGCTGTCGCCAGGAGCTTTGTGAATCGCGGTGAGGACCTCGGCAATGTGAGGATCAGCAAAACCCGCCAGTACCGGCGTGTTGCGCCCTTCGTCCATGAGATAGGTTCTGAGCGCCTGGGCGAAGATGATCTCCGACATCTTCAAAGCGATCAGATTGCTGCCTAAGTGCTCCTGTCCGATCTCGGCACCAATCAGTTTCAATGTGTTTTCCAGCCACACGCCGGACGCTTCGCCATAACTCTTGATGTGAATGTGTGAAGGCAGCGCATCCAGCAGCGGATGGTGAACTTCCTTGCCAAAAGCGAAGTGTCCGCACACCAATTGGGTCTCGTGGTTGGTTCCAAAATCTCCGTAAACCAAAGCGCCCACCCCGGTGAATCCGGATTTTTCAACCACCTGGTCAACCATCGTGGTGGGGCTTTCGTTTTTGGGGTCACAGAAAAGCGTGTGAGCCGCCCCCCTTGTGATGATGACAAGATCACCCTGTTCAAGAAACACGGGAGGCTCGTCCGGCTCGATGCGCACCAGGCAGCGGCCCTTTAGTGCGAAATGAAACCTCGCAACACTCTCAAATTTCGGGACGCCTACACTCCATGGAGATGTAAAGGAAGTTCGAAAATAGAGCGTACCTTTCAATCGAAGTTTGGAAAGAATGTCGCTCAACAGGTCCATGTTTTTTCCTTTCAGCCATTTTCAGGCCTTATACATGGTTGATCGAAAATGAAAATCATCCTGGACGATCGATCAAGTATCATGAACGATCTATCATTCAAAGTTCCAAGCCTTTGCGCTTCTATCAAGTGTACTGACTGAAGTTTCAGCAATCCACGCATTATAAACCGCAAAGGAATATACCGATGAAGATCAAATCTTCCCTCATGGCCATGGGATTGGCCGTTTCCCTGTTTCACGCTACGGCATTTGCCCAGTCACCTGCGGAACTGAACGACCTTGAAATTGCACATGTTGCCTATGTCGCTGACAACATCGACATCCGCTACGCGCATCTTGCGCTCGCGATCTCCAAGAACCCGGAAGTCCGCGAATTTGCGAATACGATGATACGCGACCATGAAGCGGTCAACGAGCAGGCACTCGCGCTCTTGAAAAAGCTCAACGCCCAGCCACAGGACAACTTCTTAAGCAAGAGCCTGCAAATCAATGCAGAAAAGCTGATCGACGAAATGAGCAAACTTCGTGGAGACGAATTCGACAAACGTTACGCGGCCAACGAGCTCGCCTATCACAAGGCAGTCAATGATCTGGTTGAAAACGCGTTCATACCCAACATTGAAAACGCGGAAGTGAAGGCACTCTTTGAGGCTGGCCTTCAAATCTTCAAGGCTCATGAAGGTCATGCGACTATGATGGTTGGGAAACTAAAATAGATGAAGCTTCCAACCCGGCGAGAAGCTCTCGTAAACACCGCTGCAGCACTGTCTGCAGCGGTGTTTACACCAACGTCCCTATCCAGGGCCATTGCATCAGACGGTCCTTCAATCACCCACAATGTGGAGATCAGAAAGTTCAAGTTTGTTCCCGATCACCTATTGGCGAAACCGGGAGATACAATCGTGTGGACGAACCTTGACATTGCGCCTCACACGGCCACTGCCAACGACAGGAGTTGGGATACGGGAATGCTCAAGAAAGGGCAGTCCAAAAGCGTGACAGTGTCAGAGATTGAATCCGGCGGTTACTTCTGCCGGTTTCATCCCCACATGAAAGCTGAATTGCAGATCGAACAGAAGGACTCTCTGTAGCGTCTCCCTGACGGTGCGTCTTTGTCGGCCTTCCATGGAAGCGGCTCTCTCTTGGGCTTCAACCATTAGCGTTCAAGTCTCCCGGGTCGATTCACGCACAAGCGCTGAAATTGATACTCTCAGACTCGTGATCCATAGTGTCTTGTGAGCTTGAGGGCGGACGGGCCAGAACGACTGCGCGACTCCAACGCCCGACAGCACTTACCACGGAGATAGAGAAAATGATCGCAAGACAAATATGGGTACTGGCAACAGGTCTTGTCACAGCAGCATGCGTTTCGCTTGCATCTTTGCCGGCACTCGCCGATGGCGGCACTTTCAAAGGCATAAACAACCATACTGTTTCCGGAGCCGTATCGGTCGAGAAACGAGGCGACGAACATGTCATTGTTCTGGGTGCCGATTTTAGTTTTGACGGCGCTCCCGATCCACGCATTGCCTTCGGCAATGACGGCAAATACGCCACGGATACGGATTTTCGACCACTAAAGGCTAATTCAGGCGCACAGGAATATGTCGTGCCGAAAGAAATCGACCCGGAAAAATTTAATGAGGTGCACATCTGGTGCCGCAAATTCAGCGTCGGGCTTGCAATTGCCGAACTGAATTAGATTGACCGCACCAAGCAGTATTTACAGCGCTTCGAAAGGGTCGCATCAGCAGTGAAAGATGTATTCTGAGGACTCCTTTTTTACGCTTTCGACAGCAGGCCAAACAGGCCTCTTACTTCTATCGGGCGTGGTCGCCGCGGCGACACTCTATTTGACCTGGCGCCTGACCGTCAGACAGCATTGGAGTGTTCGCATATTGATCGCTCTGTCGCTGTTTTTTGCGTTTGAGTGGCTGTCTCCCCAAATCTATTATACCTACTACATTTTTCTGCTTGAGGTTCCCTGGCAAATCGTCATTCAAACGCCACCAACCCTATCCAGCCTCGGCAAGCTGCTGACGTTCGCCGACAATGCCAACCTGTCCCATCATTCGCGCGGCCTTCTGGGTGTGGCAATGGTGATTGTGGCGCTGTTCAACCGCCAACCGGGACATCCCCGTTCTCAGCCTTCGACGTGAGGAAACGCGGTTGCGGCGGACACGTCGAAACCGGGCAAATCAAACCCTCGTGGATCGTCTGCCCGGCAATGGGAGTTGACAGGCGAGACAAATAGGAGGCCTATTTGCCTGGAACTGGGGACCTGTCCTGGAAGCAAAATGACCGACAACTCTGGTGCATTGTTGAAGAAGTGGTTGTTCCGGCAACTCGATGAGCCGGCCGCAAAATGGCTGAGAGAACAAT
>CALIOE010000113.1 GCA_938044775.1 uncultured Rhizobiaceae group bacterium | reverse complement strand
TTTCCGAACCTGTCGTTGCCGGACCCGAACGCCGTGATCTGGCGCGGCTTTGGATTTCGCGGCCCGGTCACTCTGCCAATCTTGTTGAATTAATGATCGGATTCTAAAGTGCCCGTTGAGGATGTTGGGTTCAGCCTGCGCGTATTCGCAGAGACGAGGCGCATCGCGAGGCCTCATGGGGTACGCAATAAGATCCCCCCAAAGAGACCCCAGATTTTCGGAAGCAAACAAACCACCGAAAGATACTTCGGACGGCAAATGCCCGTGATTGATGCGGTTGTTGATTTGGGACGTTTTTGAACTGTCCGAAACAAATGCCTGGTGCCCCCCGCCGGAATCGAACCGGCACTCCCGAAGGAACGGGATTTTGAATCCCGCGCGTCTACCAATTCCGCCAGAGGGGCTGTCGTTCCGTGTCTGACGACACGTGGTGGACGGCGGCGACTATAGTCATGCCGGTTTGGTTGGCAAGTATCAGATTTGCCTTTGTTGATCGGGGTTGCCTTTCCGGCCGCAGAAATAGAGAGACAGTCTGGATCAACGAAAAATCAGACAGGTTGTCATGTCATCGCAGGTCACGACCACAGGCCATTATTGCGCACCCGAAAAACGTAAATATGTTCTGACGGCCGCCATCCTGGCCTCGGCGCTTGGCTTTATCGACACGACAGTTGTCTCCATTGCCATTCCGCAGATTCGCGACGCTCTGGGAGCCGGCTTTGCACAGGCGCAATGGGTTTCAAACGCCTACATCCTGTTTCTTGCAGCCTTTATGCTGGTCGCCGGTGCGGTTGGGGACCGCATCGGTCTCAAGCGGGCATTCGGTTGGGGCATTGTGGTGTTTCTTGTAGCGTCGCTTCTTTGCGCCATTGCCTGGTCGCCAGAAACGTTGATTGCCTTTCGCGCGGTGCAAGGTATGGGGGCTGCTGCCATGGTGCCTGGATCGATGGCAATCATATCGCGTAATTTTCCACGCGACGAGCGCGGCAGGGCGTTAGGAATATGGGTTGCAGCATCGTCGGTGGCATCCATTTCTGGTCCGGCGCTGGGTGGGCTCGTGCTGACCTATGGTGGAATCGAGGCCTGGCGCGGAATTTTTGCCATCAATCTGCCAATCGGCGGAGTTGCATTGTGGATTCTGTGGTCAAAGGTGCCGAACGACGAGCCTGCGTCCCGATATCCCGTTGACTGGCTGGGAGGGGTTTTGGCGACTTTGGCCATGGGAACGATCGCAGCAGGGTTGACCCTCATTGGCGAGGGAGGCGCGACAACCAGCGTCGTTGCTTTGATGGGCGCCGGTTTTACGTCTCTGGCTCTCGGTGTCTGGCGGTGGCTTAACATCGCCCACCCGATGATCGATTTGAGCCTGTTTCGGTCGCGGGTATTCAGCGGCGCCAACGTTCTCACGTTTCTTGTCTGGGCGGGATTGGGAGCCGTTTTGCTGTTCCTGCCAATGGTTCTGATCGTTGGCTGGCAGATGTCGGAATTGGCAGTTGCTGCTACACTGCTTCCCTTTGGCGGTACGATTGCTGCTTTGTCGCCGGCGGCCGGCAAACTTTCGGACCGACATGGACCAAGGCCGATTCTGACATCTGGGTGCATTGTGGCGGTTGGCGGCTACCTTCTTATGGCATGGGGTCTGGTTTATCAGGACTACTGGGCAGGAGTTTTGCCAGCCATGCTCCTGCTGGGCCTGGCTATGGCGCTTCTGGCCTCGCCGCTTTCGACGGCGATCATGCTGTCTGTTGATGACAGCCAGGCCGGAGCCGCATCGGGCATTAACAACATGATAGCCCGGATTGCCGGTCTCGTTGCCATTGCCGGCCTGGGTGCTGTGGTGAGTGCTGTCTATGCAACTTTTATTCGCGCCAGCTCGCTACCTGCAGAAATTCAGATATTGATGATCGACGCGGGGTTCGGCGAAAGACTGACCGGTGGCCTTTATCAGATTACCACACAAGAAGCCCACCTCCTGGGCATGAACCATGCCCTGGCATTGGTTTGCTGCGTGATCGCTGCTTTGTGCCTGTGTGGCGCTCTCGTAGGGTGGCTCACACAGCAAGGATCAACCCGTCCCTGACAAACGGCCGCTATTGCAGGGAGGCAACGCGTTGTTCAGAACCTCTGCCCTTCTCGAGCAGTGCGTCAATGCGATCTCGTTCTCGGCGGAACGCGACAAGCGTTTCGCCCTGGAGGACGCGACCTTTGGGCAGTCGAATGCGCATTGGGTTGACCTTGCGACCGTTGACGATCACTTCGTAATGCAGGTGTGGCCCTGTCGAATAGCCGGTTGAGCCAACCTGACCGATGATCTGGCCCTGCCTGACTCTGGCGCCGGGCCTGACGCCTTTGGCAAAGCGGTGCTGGTGATTGTAGGAGGTCTTGTATCCGTTGGCATGACGAATAATGGTCTGCCGTCCATAACCCGCATTCCACCCGGCTTTTTCCACAATCCCATCACCTGCCGCGATGATAGGAGTGCCGCGCGGTGCCGAAAAGTCGACGCCCTGGTGCATCTTGACGACGCGGGAGATCGGATGACGTCTGGGCCCGAAAGAGGATCGGAACCGGCCGTTGGGGACTGGTTTGCGGAGCAGAAACTTTTTTGCGCTTTTGCCGTTCTCGTCATAATAGTCGACCGAGCCGTCATCGCCGGCCTTGAACCGGTAGTAGCGGCGCTTCACATTGCTCAGGGTCAGGCCGATGTAAAGTATTTCGGATTCGTCAGTCGCGCCTTCTGCGTCGTCTTCCATTGAGTAAAAGACCTCAAGGTCGTCGCTCGGCTTGATCGTGGTACGGAAGTCGACATCGAATGCAACGGTGCGGGTGATGCGGCGCGCCTGTGAAACGCCAAGCCCCTGAGACAGCGCGGCCCTGTATAAACCGTCATATATATTGGGGAGATTGGACGCGGCGACTGTCGAGATGATGTCGCTTTCGTCGATGTTGTCTGTAACGGCGGGAATTGGAGCCGGCTCGTTGGCCCAGACCAGGTTTCCAGAATCGTTGAACGCAATGCTCTTTATGTGGTCGCCACTGCGATAGACGCTGATCCGTCGGGGTTCGCGTGTTGCGGTTCCCGCGTCGACTTGTTCCCACGCCACCCGCAGTTTCGTGCCCTTCTTCAGTTTCTGGGTGCCCAGCTCGCCCCTTAGCGCTTCAACGATGCGTCCAAGTGTTATTTCTTCAAGCTTGAGTGCGGCAACGGCGGCTTCAATGGACTGGTCGCTGGGCAGCGATATGACTTCTTCGCCGAATGTCTGGCCGGACGCATCAATGTCAAAGGTCTGTTCGGCGCGCGAAACGTTCTCGGCCACGATCTTGATATCCGGACCGGCTGCCGGTTCGACGTTTTCCTGCTTGAGCTCAAAACGCGTCGTATCAAGATAGGGCAGGGCTCCGACGGCTATGTCGCCTTCCGCGAGAGAAGCGCGAGAGGCGCTGACGATCGCCTCCGCTTCGATTGGCGAAATCTCTGTGTTCTCGTCATATTGTGCGTTGTCCAGATCGAAAGCCGCCCGCCGGATCGTCACCTCACTTTCAATATCCGCACCGTAGATCACGTCAGAGGAAGCGATGACATTGTCATCGCTGTCGGATGACGAGAAGACATTGAGCGGATTGAATTTCGGGTACGACGTGGTTCGTCCTGGGGCAATTGCCAGAGGCGCAGAGGCATAGGCGAAGGGGCGCTTGCGAATAACATTTGAATCGCCAACCCTGGTTACGGTCGGCACTTGAAGAATGTGCTCATTGACGGGCTGCAGGGCGATCAGTGAAATCGGTCGGTCGCCCTTGATCGAGCCTCCATTTAAGGAGCCAGCCGACCGGGCGTTCAGTTTCTCAAGGACGCTGGCCGGACGGGCCAGTTGCTGTCGCCCGTCCAGGGCGGCATGCAGAGCTCCCCCCATCAGCAGAACAGACGTTACGCCGGTCAAGACAGAACCTGTGAGCCAACGGAAGCTGACACGCCGGCGGTCGGGCTGCCTGGCACCGGAGCCACCCATCAGCGGGGCCTGATCGCCAAATTGACTTTCCAATGCGCTGAGCCTGCCGATGCCGGTAGATGGAGTCATGCGTGTGTCTGGACCTCATATAGTCAATTCGAAACGCAATCATCATGCGAGCGAACATATTCAGCGTGCACATATATGGCTTATCAGTTCGATTGGCGCAATCGCACAAGAACAGGCAGATTGTCGCCACAAGTCCCATACAAGGTGTCGTTGGGAGTTGATGCCGGCATGGGTTTCAAGCCTTATTATCCTGGCACCAGAACGGTTGAACACAAACTCGCGCCGGACAATGCGTTTTTTCTCGAAAAAAGTTTGAAAAAACGCTAAACTCGTGTTGACAGAAGGGTAGGGCTGGAATACATACCGCCCACCGACGACGCAGCCAGCGCTTGACGCTCTTAAGACTGTGGAAACGGTAACTCCGGAAAGGCGTCGCTTCGGCGAAAACCTACCTTCGAACTGGTAAGTAATTTGCCTTGGCATTTTCTCACCGGTTTAACGAAACACCTTTGGTGGTTCGGTTCTTTGACATTTGAATATGAAGAAAGAGAAACGTGGGCGGCGGAGTTCTGCTGAACGCATCGATATTTCCTTTTATCGGTGGCGTTCGAACGAGACTTCGGCGGACACGTTTTTCGAGAATGTTACAAATACCGAGATTGACTTCGGTCGATCTCAGGTGTGTTTAAAATAATGTTCTCGTCAATTCGTGATGATCTTTCACAGGATCATCGCAAATTCCGGTCGCAAGACCGGAAGCGTGACCACATCAATGCATTGAGTGCCTTAACGGGTTCGCATTGATGGATTTAGCCGGAACAAATCTCAGATCAAACCTGAGAGTTTGATCCTGGCTCAGAACGAACGCTGGCGGCAGGC
>CALIOE010000112.1 GCA_938044775.1 uncultured Rhizobiaceae group bacterium | reverse complement strand
CGGCCCTCCAGGTAGTGCTTGATCGCGCCGGTTTTTCCCCGGGTGTGATCGACGGAAAATGGGGCTCCAATGTCGCCAATGCGATGGCGGCATGGAAAGAGGCCCGTGGAGAAAACCGTCTCGCAAACGCTGCCGCGCTGGATCAGGAACTGCAAAAGACCGGTGGCGCCGCGCTCTTCAATTACACGTTGACGGTTGCAGATGTGTCGGGCCCTTTTGCCGCCGCGATCCCGGTCGACTATGCGCGCAAAGCGCAGTTGGAACGGCTCGCCTTTACCTCGGTCGAGGAAAAGATCGCGGAAAAATTCCACATGAGCGAAGCCTATCTTCGTGAGCTGAATCCGGGGAAGAACTTTCGCAAATCGGGAACGCGTATTCGCGTCGCGGCACCGGGCACTGTTGTGCGCAATAAGGTGCATTACATAGTCGCCGACAAAGCCCGCGAACAGGTGCGCGCCTATGACCGCAATGGCGGTTTGGTGACGGCTTATCCGGCGACCATTGGTTCAGCGTCGACACCCTCACCCAGCGGCACACACTCGGTCGAGCGGATCGCGCTCAACCCGAACTATACCTACAATCCGAAGATAAATTTCAAACAGGGTGACAATGACAAAATCCTGACCATCCCGCCTGGCCCTAATGGACCGGTTGGTTCGGTCTGGATTGCTCTTTCCAAACCGACATACGGCATTCACGGCACACCCGAGCCGGATCGGATTGGCAAGACAAACTCCCACGGCTGCATTCGTCTGACCAACTGGGACGCACGTGAGCTGGCGGGTCTGGTCCGTCCAGGCGTGACGGTTGAATTTGCCGAATAAAGCAGACCTCTGAGGTCTTCAGGCCCGGGCCCAGAGTTGATTTTCCTTGGTTTCGAATATCTTCCAATAGGCTTTGGACTGCAGGATCTTGAGCAGATCTTCCTTCCAAAGGTCCTGATGGGAAGTCTCGATGAGAATGTGTTTGGGCAACATGGCGGGAGAAGCCCCGGTCAGGAACGGAGCCAGCGCGCGGTCCTCAAAACCTTCAATGTCGATCTTGAGCAAGTCGATCTTGGTAATGCCGTGTTCAGACAGCAGTTCCGCCAATGGGGCAACCGGCACAGCAACGCTGATCTTGGGGTTTGCGGTACCGGCTTTCAGCATCGACGTGTGGCCAATATTGCTGCCACCATCCGACCAGAGGTCCCTTTCACCGCGTTCTGGTCCTGCACCACAATTGATGATGTGTTCGATGGGCAGATTGTTGGCCTGGAGGTTGTAGACCAGCTTTTGAAACGTGCGAGGATGGGGTTCGAGTCCAAAAAGCGTCACGTCTCCTTTGGCCCGGGTGCCGACAAATATCGAGTAGGATCCCACATTGGCCCCAATATCGACGAAGACCATACCGGGTTTGATATGCGGCCGGAGCGCCTTATGTTCACGGTTTTCCGGCAGCTTTTTGCGACCGAAGATAACGCGGTCGCAATAGTTCTCCGCCGGGTACAGGCGGAACTTCATTTTCTTATACGAAACGTCGAACGGGCCTTTGATCTTTCGCGCATAGCGCTTGCGCAGTCGTTGCCGCCTTTCAGCAGAGAATCCGCGCCAATCGCAGAAACGCCAGATCAGTCGCTTCCAGCCGTTGCCGTGGTAGGTCTTGAACGGTGAAGTTGTGTCGAGTTCCGGTATGCTATCTGTCACTTTGTGTCACACCGCCGGCAGCCTGTGCGGCTGCTTCTTCCTCTGCATCAATCACGGATCGTGCTGCGGCTGTCACGGCCTTCCTTTCTTCTTCTGATAGTTCGTCCACCTGGCCATCAGCCAGGCGCACAGTGACCTCCTTGTGGGCAAAATGAATGCCTTCGCGGGCAAACAGATCCTGGATGCTCTCATAGACAACTTTGCGGGTCACAAATTGCTCGCCCGGTTTGGTCATAAATTTGACCCGGATGATCATCGCGCTGTCTTCCATTTTGTAGACGCCCTGGCTTTTGAGCGGTTGCATAAATGTATGGCCAACTTGTGGGTGCGTAAGCAGCTCCTGACCCAGTTTCTTGACGAGTTTGCGAACTTTCTCGACATCGGTGTCATAGGTGACTCGCAGGGGCAGCTTCATCAGCACCCAGTCGCGAGAGTAGTTGGTCAGTTGTTTGATTTCGCCAAACGGAATCGTATGCAGAGCACCCAAGTGATGGCGCAACTGAAACGAACGAAGAGAGATTTTTTCAACGGTACCTTTGATGCCTTCAATCTCGACATACTCGCCTTTGCGAAAGGCATCATCCATCAGGAAGAAGGCGCCGGAAAATATATCGCGGATGAGAGTCTGTGCACCGAAACCGACTGCGATACCGACCACCCCCGCACCAGCGAAAATGGGGGCGATATCAACGCCCAGTTCTGAAAGGATGATCATTATCGCAACTGAGAAGATCACGATGACCAGCACATAGCGCATGATCGGAAGCAGCGTCGCTGCACGCGTCGCACCGGCGCCGCCGCCATCACCGCCAAGTTCGGCCTCTTCCGGTTCGCCGCCTTCTTCTTCCATTTTTTTGTCAATGAAGACACGAACCGCGCTGTATGCGATCCAGCACAGCGTGGCAGCAAGAACGATGTCGAGCAGCGAGGCCCAGGCATTGCCCTCTGCAGCGACGGGAACACCCCACACCCGGCCGAGCTCTCCAAGGGCAATCACAGATATGATCGCCAGCGCCGCCTTTTCGAAGAACCCGCGAAACATTGGCTGGTACTCAAATTGGACCGCTGATGGTCCGACCACCATTTCTTCACCGGCTTCGTCATCCAGCACTTCTGCCGCCTGTGCGTTGAGTGCTCGTTCTGCTGCCGCGCGTTCTTCAAACTGCCGGACGCGCCGATTGTACAGCGCCTGAATAACAATAAGAACGACGCCATAGATAACGACCGCAGCGTAAAAGATCAGGAACGGTGCGGCGATGATGGCGCCTGGCGCGGGCATGCCCAGTGCCAGCCTGAACACGAACATCCCCAAAGCAACCACACCGTAGACGAGCGCTACGAGAGGAAGC
This sequence comes from uncultured Rhizobiaceae group bacterium, assembly GCA_938044775.1. Taxonomy (GTDB): domain Bacteria; phylum Pseudomonadota; class Alphaproteobacteria; order Rhizobiales; family Rhizobiaceae; genus Pseudahrensia. Next base: position 16,682 of record CALIOE010000112.1, on the reverse strand, counting down.
AGCCCCGCGGCTCGTGAACGCAGCGTGTAAAATGCAGCCGAGGGGTCTGCCGGGGCGAAAATATGGCGTAGGGGCTTCCAGTTTCTAAGCAGGTAAATGGCAAAGGCCAGTGTCACCAGGGCGGAGACGCAGAATTGAATGAACATGATGTTGTCCATGGTCAAAACGTCGGTGAGACCGGCCTTGATCTGGTCTTCTCCCGTGAAGCCCAGAAACCGGGCAGCTGCAATAATGACAACGCAAATGGCGACAGAAACGTGAAAATCGCGGTGAAGCTTTACGGCTTCGTCGTCGTTCAGGTTGACCAGCCGGAACTTGGACATTCCGCCGGCAAAAAGGTTCCAGGAAACGCCGTGGCGTAAGAACCGGTAGACGGTGTAGGCAACAACGAGCTCGAAGATGATCCGCCGCGAGGGTTCGTGACCCGAGTCCAGAATGATGGCAGTCAGCATCCCCACCCCGAAAAACAGCACCGCCGGAATCGCCGCAAACAGCACTCTGGTGAGGAGGTACCCAACCTTGTCGGCGGCGGTCTCAGGAACTGCATCCGAGCCCGGGAATCCGTTACCCATCACCCACTGGATCAGCGGACGCGCCGCCAGCGACCCGACAACGATGCCTAATGCAGCAGTGCCAATTGCCCTGAACAGCCAAAACCAGCTTCCATCCGGACTGGCGGCGGCCAGTGTCCCCTTGGTATTGTCCCAAATGGTGTGGACTGATTCAAATATTTTCTTGATTTGACCCCGGGCCTTCAAAAACCGTGCGGCCCGCATGTTTGATCGCTCGTCAGGGTCTTCTGCCTGCTCACCGGGCCTTACAATGATAACGGTCGACCCTTCTTCCCGGGCCTCCTCGACAAGCTTTTCCAGCCCGGTCTCTGCTGCAGGTTCATTGGACTGGGTGCCAATAAACTGCGCCGATGCACTTGTTGCCAATATTGTGATAAGGAGCAGAAAAAGGGCCGCCCCTAAGAAGCGTAGATTTGTCAAAAATCGGCATCCTGCTGCAATATTGTTCGAAATCATGATGTCTCTGGCCAGTTTCACTTCCCCGTCTGTTGAAGGGTTTCCCTGGCGCCGCGTCAAGTCAACCGGGGGATTGTCCCGCCATGGCTGAATATCCACACCCGCTCGTGCTGATAAGGCATGGAGAAACCGATTGGAATCGCCAAGCCCGTTTTCAGGGCAGCAGCGACACCTCTCTCAACGCGGAGGGGCATCGGCAAGCGAAAGCAAATGCACAACTCGTTGAGGATCTCGTATCGTCTTCGGGGCTGGACCGGGAAGGCCTGCGCGTCTTTGCTTCCCCACTTGCGCGTGCCCGTCAGTCCGCACAGGCAATCGCCAAAGGCCTGCATGTCGACGTGGCTACGCATCAAGGTTTGAGGGAGATCAGCCTTGGCCGATGGGAAGGGTTGACCAGTCAACAGGTCAAGGACCGCTTTTATCAGGAACGCAAGCGGCGCAAGCAGAACCGCTGGGAGTTTGCGCCGGTCGGCGGAGAGAGCCTGGCGCAAAGATCAAAGGGCGTTCGAACGCTGCTGCAATCGGCTGAGCCCAACAGCGTGATGATGACCCATTCCGGCATTATTCGGATCGTTTTGCAGCTCCTGGGCGGAGTTGAATGCGAGGTTGCGGCGGTCAGGGAGATTCCGCATCTGGGGCTATGGCTTTGGGATGGCCATTCGTTGTTGTTCAGAAATTAGAGCGATTTCACGTCGCTGTTACCGGGTGTGTCCGCCTGGGGTTCCAACAGGTGTGCAGAAAACGCGATGCAACGCTTCACCTGCCAGCACGTTTATGCAACGTAGGAACCCTGTACCCGTGGGGAGGACCTTGGGTCGGAGAGGAAAGACGATTGGTATTGGCGACAGCAGAGCCACAAGGGAAACAGCATGATAAGGCGGCTGCAGGGAAGCTGCCCGTTGTGCATGATATCATTCGCATTGAAAACCTTCAGATCGCCATTGATCTGAAGGGAACAGATCTTGACGTCGTGCGCGGGGCGTCGTTCCGCATCCCAGCGGGAAAGACCGTTGCCTTGGTTGGAGAATCCGGATCCGGTAAATCTGTGCTGGCGCAGGCCATCCTGGGCATTTTGCCGAAGGTCGCTCGGGTTAAGGGGGGGCGAATTCTGTATCGGGAAAATCCTGGGGAAGAATCAACAGATCTTACCGTACTGGCAGACGACAGCGCTGAGAGGATTGCAATTCGCGGTGGTCAGATTTCGATTATCTTCCAGGAACCTATGACCTCTCTGTCGCCCCTCCACACGATTGGAAACCAGATTGCTGAGGCCCTGGTATTGCACCGCGAGATCAAGCCGAGGGATGCAAAACCAACTGTCGTGGAAATGCTCGATCTGGTTGGTTTTCCCAACCCAGAAGCGGCCTGGTCGATGTATTCTATGGAGCTTTCCGGGGGACTGCGGCAGCGCGCAATGATCGCCATGGCGCTGGTCTGTCAGCCTTCTCTGCTGATCGCCGATGAACCGACAACTGCGCTTGATGTTTCGATGCAGGCGAAAATTCTCAGCCTGTTAAAGCAGTTGCAGGCCAAAATGGGTATGGCGGTTCTGCTGATTACCCATGATCTGGGTGTCGTGGCGAACATGGCAGACGAAGTGGTCGTCATGTATCACGGCCAAATCATGGAAGCAGGTCCAATCGAAGCCATCTTTCGCGATCCTCAGCACGCCTATTTAAAAGCATTGCTGAACGCTGTGCCTGACCTGTCGATGGCATATGGCAAAAAACTCAAGAGCCTGCGCGACATAGAGCACGAGATTCCTGCATCGATGCAGGGTCAAATCAAAGACAGAAAATCCCATGCGAATGAGGTTCTCCTGCGGGTCAGTCATCTGCAGAAAACGTTTATTGCAAAGAAGAACAAGGGATTGTTCGGTAAAACGGCAACCCATGTGAAGGCGGTTGACGATGTAAGTTTTGAGGTGCGCCGGGGAGAGTGTTTTGGAATCGTGGGTGAGAGTGGTTGCGGCAAGACGACAACGTTGAAAATGCTGGTCCGTGCCCTGACTCCGGACCGGGGCGCCATTGACTGGACCGATGGGACCGAGAAAACCGATCTGCTGTCTCTGCGAGGCTCTGATCTGAAGAATTTTCGCCGTAAGATTCAGATGGTTTTCCAGGACCCGTTTTCGTCTCTTTCTCCGCGCTCGACGGTACTCAACATTCTCAAGGAACCGATGGAAGTTCACAAGATTGGTTCGGGCAAAGAACAGGCTGAATATGCGGCGGAGCTGATGCGATTGGTCGGGCTGCAGCCGACCTATCTGGGCCGTTACCCCCACTCTTTTTCGGGTGGTCAGCGGCAACGCATCGGTATTGCCCGAGCCCTGGCCCTGCGACCAGAGCTGCTGGTCTGTGATGAGCCGGTGTCAGCGCTCGATGTCTCCGTGCAAGCGCAGGTCTTAAACCTGCTTAAGCAACTCCAGGACGAGTTGGGTCTGACCTACATCTTCATCTCACACAATCTTGCAGTGGTTCGCTACATTGCGGATCGTATAGGTGTCATGTTCGGCGGCCAAATTGTTGAAATGGCAACGCGAAAAGAACTGTTCGAGAATCCGATACACCCCTACACCAGGGCGTTGCTAGACGTTGTGCCACATGCTGATCTGGATCATCCGCTCGACTTTGATCGCATCAATAGGGACATGGCGGCCGAAGGTCGCCAGTGGAACGAGCCATTCGTCACCCGCAGCGACGGTTCGGACATGGACATGATCGCTATTAGCAGCAATCATTCGGTACGTGCGCTGGCTGAAACAAACCCGAGTACCCTCGTGAGTATCGCAGGAAAATAAAATGAAGATACAATCCGTTCGAATTTTCACAATCCTGGTTGCATGTCTGAGCCTGGCAAGTGCGGCTCTTGCCGATCCACCTGCTGAACCGCGGGTTGTGGACTTTGAAGCTCTTGAGAAGGCGCCCGGCCAGCGTGGGGGATCGATCAACATCTTGATGTCGAAGCCGAAAGACATTCGAATGATGGTTGTTTATTCGGGTGCCCGGTTGGTCGCCCATGACCAGAATTTCTCGCTACAACCGGACATTCTCCGCCAGGTCGACAACGATGGTAACAAGGCCTTTACGCTGCATCTTCGAAAGGGACATCTGTGGTCAGATGGCCAGCCTTTCACGACAGAGGATTTCCGTTATTGGTGGGAAGATGTTGCGCAAAATGAAGCGCTGATGCAGGGAGGCCCGCCCCGACAAATGCTGGTCGATGGCGCAGCTCCGGAAGTCGAAATCATAGACAGCCATACAATTCGCTATTCTTGGCAAGCACCGAATCCGTTGTTTCTTACCGCGTTGGCCGGTGCCCGGCCGATGTATATTTACATGCCCGCTCACTACATGACGCAGTTCCATGAGAAATACGCGGATGCGAGCAAACTCGAGGCCAGGATCAAGCAGCAGAATGTTCAAAACTGGGCTTCTTTGCACAAGCGGTTCGGGCGCCAGTACAGACCGGAAAACCCCGAGCTTCCGACCTTGCAGGCGTGGATGAACACGACGTCGGCGCCTTCAGAGCGTTTCGTCTTCAAGCGCAATCCGAATTTCCATCGCGTCGACCAGACGGGCACGCAACTTCCCTATCTTGATGAGGTCGTTATGAATATGGCCACATCTTCGATAATTGCTGCAAAGACAGGGACCGGCGAGAGCGACCTCCAGGGCCGATATATCCGCTTTGACAACTACGCCTTCCTCAAAAAAGGCGCGAAAGAGGGGAACTATAAGGTCCTGCTCTGGCCGTCGGGCAAGGGTTCGGAAATGACGTTGTTGCCCAATCTTAATGTCGCCGACAAAGGGTGGCGTGCTGCGTTTCAGGATGCGCGCGTGCGGCGTGCATTGTCCATCGCGATCGATCGGGCCGAAATCAACGAAACACTCTTTTTGGGCCTGGCCCGAGAGAGCGGAAACTCAGTTTTGCCCTCGAGCCCGCTCTACCGCGACGAATTTGCTGATGCCTGGGCCGATTATGACCCCGACAAGGCAAATGGATTGCTGGACGAAGCCGGGTTCGATAAACGCTCTGGTGATGGTATCCGGCTTTTACCAGATGGCAGAGAGATGGAAATCATCGTCGAAACAGCGGGTGAAAGCAGCCAGGAAACAGATATTCTGCAACTGATTGCTGACCACTGGACCGATGTGGGGGTCAAGCTTTTCGTCAAGCCGACCCAACGCGACATCCTGCGTGGACGGGTGGCCAGCGGAGAGACCATGATGTCGACGTGGGAAGGTCTGAATCGCGGCCTGGCGACGGCAGACATGGATCCCGAAGAGCTTGCTCCCGTGTCGCCCGTGCAGGCACAATGGCCTGATTGGGGACGCCACCATGAGAGCAAGGGCAAAGCCGGGGAAGCGCCGACACTGGAAGAGGTGGCCAGGCTGGGCGAGCTGTATGAGGCATGGCGCAACGCCGCCTCACGCGATGAAAAGGAAACAATCTGGCTGGAGATGCTCGGCATCTTCACTGATCAGGTTTTCACAATAGGCATCGTGTCTGGCGGGCTTCAACCGATTGTTGTCAACAACAAGCTCCGAAATGTGCCAGAGGAGGGCATTTGGTCGTTTGAACCGACACTCTATTTCGGTCAGTATCTGCCAGATACTTTCTGGCTCGAACAATAGGTTAGAACCGCCGGGATGCTCCGCTATATCGTGATGCGAAGTGCTGCGATGGTACCAACCCTGTTGTTGGCCAGCATTGTCATCTTTACGATTATCCAGTTGCCACCGGGCGACTATGTGGAGACCTATATCGGCGATCTTCTGGCGTCGGGCGAAAGCGTTGACCTGGCACGGGTTGAATATCTGCGGCAGGAATACGGGCTCGACAAGCCCATGTGGCAACGCTACCTGCTTTGGATCACGAATTTCGTCCAGGGGGATTTCGGATATTCGTTCGAGTATCAGCGGCCGGTCTCGGAAGTGGTCGGAAACCGGCTGTGGCTGACGATGCTGGTCTCGTTCTTTACCATCATCCTGACCTGGGTCATCGCCTTTCCGATCGGCATCTATTCAGCAACCCACCAATATTCCTGGGGCGATTATGGGCTGACATTTTTCGGACTGCTTGGGCTTGCAACGCCCAACTTTCTGCTGGCTCTGGTTATGATGTATTTCGCCAAAACCATTTTTGGTGTGTCGATCGGCGGACTTATGGATTCGCAATATGTCGACCAGCCGATGTCGTGGGACAAATTCAAGTCGATTATGGAACACCTCATTGTCCCGACCATCGTTATCGGTACATCAGGAACCGCGGCCATGATCCGGCGCATTCGCGCTAATCTTCTGGATGAGTTGCAGAAACAGTACGTCGTTACTGCCCGCGCCAAGGGCGTACCGCCGTTTAGGGCGCTGGTGAAATACCCATTGCGGATGTCACTCAACTTTTTCGTGGCCGATATCGGCTCATTGTTGCCGGCGATCATTTCCGGGGCAGAGATTGTGGCCATTGTATTGTCGCTGGAAACCACCGGACCGCTTCTGATCGCAGCCCTGCAGAGCCAGGACATGTATCTCGCCGGGTCGTTTCTCATGTTCCTGGCCACGCTGACTGTGATTGGCGTACTGCTTTCAGACATCGCGCTTGGGTTTCTTGACCCTCGCATTCGCCTGTCCGGAGGGGCTGAACGTTGACGCAAGAAGTAAAGTCAGCCCTGCCTCAGGAGGGAACCGGCGAGTTACCGCATTTCGTTTCCGATGCGCCGTTCGATTTGCGGTCGGTGGACAAGCTTACGCCTGAGCAGGAAAAGGTTTATTTCGCTTCGCAGATGACCCTGATGTGGTGGAAGTTTCGACAGCACCGGGTGGCGGTGTGGTCAGGGGTCTTTCTGCTCGTTCTCTACAGCTCGGTGCTGATCAGCGAATTCCTGTCTCCGTGGAACTACCAGACGCGCCACAGCCGTCACATATACGTGGCGCCACAGGCTGTTCACCTTTTTCATGAGGGATCTTTCATCGGGCCGTTCGTCTACGAGCTGAAGCGCAAGGTGAACCTGGAGACCATGCAGCGCGAATACACAGTCGATGCCAGCAAGCCGCGCAGGCTTTCGTTTTTCTGCAGCGGTGAAAAATACAACTGGATGGGACTGATACCTGCCGACAATCATCTTGTCTGCGCACCAAAGAACGCACCCTTCTACCTCCTGGGTACTGATCGGCTGGGGCGTGACATGCTATCGCGGATTATTCAGGGCGCCCGCATTTCGCTGACAATTGGTCTTCTGGGTATAGCGGTATCCTTCATCCTTGGCATCGTGATCGGCGGGGCAGCGGGATATTACGGCGGCTGGGTGGATATGATCGTTCAACGTGTGATCGAGGTTCTGCAATCGATCCCCACTATTCCGCTGTGGCTGACTTTATCGGCCATCATGCCGGCCTCCTGGAGCCCGATTCTGATCTATTTTGGAATCACCATCATTCTTGGCTTGCTCGACTGGACAGGACTGGCGCGCGCGGTCCGATCGAAACTCCTTTCATTGCGGGAAGAGGACTACGTGCTGGCAGCGCGGCTGATCGGTGCCAGTCCGGCGCGCATCATAGGGCGGCACCTGATTCCCGGCTTTATGAGCCATCTGATCGCTTCGGCCACGATCACGATACCGACCATGATCCTTGGCGAAACGGCCCTGAGTTTTCTTGGGCTCGGCTTGCGGGAACCGATTACCTCATGGGGTGTTTTGCTCAATGAGGCACAATCGATCAACGTTATTGCGGTTTTCCCCTGGTTGATGTTGCCGGTTGTGCCGGTGATTTTCGTGATCATCGCCTTCAATTTTCTCGGAGACGGCCTGCGTGATGCGGCCGATCCCTACAAATGATCGATGTGCAGATGTTCAACGGGCTTTGTGCTTGCACCCACGGCGGAGAACCGGCGTCCAGCCTCGATCTGCCGCATCTGAAGCAGCCTTTGGAGGCGTTTGACAGACCATGAAACGCCTGAATGACGCCCGCATATTGATGTACAGTCACGATACATTTGGCCTTGGCCATCTTCGGCGCTGCAGGACAATCGCCCATGCATTAGTTGAACGTTTCAAAGGTCTGACCGTCCTGATCATCTCCGGTTCCCAAATTGCCGGTGCCTTTGGGTTTAAGGCGCGTGTGGACTTCGTGAAAATCCCGAGTGTTATCAAGCTGTATTCCGGCGACTACACATCCATTAGCGATCATATCGATATTCACGACACGCTCGCCATGCGCGAGGCGCTGATCCTTCAAACGGCACAATTGTTTGATCCCGATATCTTCATCGTCGACAAGGAACCGATGGGTATGAAGGGTGAAATCGAGGCAACGCTCACAGCCATGAAGGAAAATCACTGCAAGACCGTTCTGGGTCTTCGTGATGTCATGGATTCGCCGGAGCTGCTGAAAGAGGAGTGGGAGAAAAAAGGAGCGATCGACAAGATCGACGCCCTTTACGATGAGATATGGGTCTACGGAGCGGAGGATTTCTGGCATCCGCTTCAGGGACTTGATGTTCCGCAGGGCGTTCATGACAGAACCGTTTATACAGGTTATCTGGAGCGTGAAGTTTCGGGGACCGAAAACGCTTCTCTCAGCCAGCTTCCGGAAGACTACATACTGGTAACGGCCGGCGGCGGCGGGGATGGCGCTGATCTGATGTCGATGGCACTCGCCGCGCGGGAGCATGACCGTAATCTGATCTACCCCCTTGTGCTGGTGCCCGGCCCGTTCATGAAGGCGGATCTGCGTGAGGACATCCATCGCCGAGCGAGCAATTTACGCAATGTCAGAGTCATCGACTTCGACAACGAGTTTGAGACCATATTAAACAAAGCCTCTGCGGTTGTGGGCATGTGTGGCTACAACACTTTTTGCGAGATCGTTTCCTTCGACAAACCTTCTTTGTTTGTTCCGCGCACAAGGCCAAGGGAAGAGCAGCTCATTCGAGCCAGTCGCGCTGCGGAACTGGGGCTTGCGCAAATGCTTGGTTCGGATGAGGCGGCGGACCCGAGCAAAATGGCTGATGCTCTGCATGGACTGCCCAACAGCCCAAAGCCGTCCGAAGGTGACTGGACGGTTGATCTTGGTGGACTGAAAAAGATCTGCCAACGTGTCGAGGACCTTTTGAAAGCGCCATCTCCTGACGTACAGGTGGTTTCTTCGGCAGCTGCAGTCAAATCGGCCTGAGGTGCTGTCATGAGTGGCTCGCGCCAGATTGTGGTTATACTGAAGGGCTATCCACGCCTGTCGGAGACATTTATTGCGCAGGAAATTCTGAACCTTCAAAAGGCAGGTTTGAACCTGCAATTGGTGTCTTTGCGTCACCCAACTGATACCAAGCGCCATCCTGTCCATCACGAAATTACAGCACCGGTCCTTTACCTTCCAGAATATGTACATGAAGAAATTGCCCGCTGCTGGCGGGCATGGCGACGGGCGCGGCGGCTTGCCGGCTACCGGAAGGCGCGTAACATCTGGTTGCGGGACCTTTGGCGGGATCGTACCCGCAATCGTGTGCGCCGTTTTGTACAGGCCATGGTCGCAGCTACCGAACTCGGGCGCCACGCGGATTGGCTGTATGGGCACTTCATTCACACACCCGGTTCGGTTACCCGATATGCTGGCATTATGCGCGGACTACCCTTTTCCTTCTCAGCGCATGCCAAGGACATCTGGACCTCACCGGACTGGGAACTGTCCGAGAAACTGGATGACGCACAATGGACGGTAACCTGCACCAGGGGCGGGGCCGATCACCTGTCCGGCCTTGCCTCCCAAAATGACGCGGTGCGGCTGGTTTATCACGGTCTCGACCTGCAACGGTTTCCCGAACCGACGGGAGGGCCTCGGAAACGGAAGGGTGACGACGAGAGTGATCCGGTTCAGTTTCTCAGTGTTGGCCGCGCAGTCGAAAAGAAGGGGCTGGACACGCTTCTTCAGGCGCTTGCCCTTCTGCCAGGCGACCTGCACTGGCGCTGGACACACATCGCCGGCGGCCCACTATTGGGAGAGCTCAAGGCCCTTGGCGACAAGCTCGGAATCTCGAGCCGGCTGGAATTTCTTGGTAGCCAGGCCCAGTCGCGCGTGTTGCAGGCCTATCAAGAAAGCGACGTTTTCGTGCTGCCCTGCAGGGTTGCCACCGACGGAGACCGTGACGGTTTGCCAAATGTGATTGTAGAGGCGCAGAGCCAGAAAATGCCGGTTGTCTCGACACCGATATCGGGAATTCCAGAACTGATTGAGGATGGCGTAAATGGATTGCTCGTCCCGACGGACAATGCCGAGGCTTTGAGTTCTGCCCTGGCATCGCTTGCCCGGGACCCTGCATTGCGGAATCGCATGGGCAGCGAGGGCATGAAACGTGTTCATCGGGATTTTGATGCGGCTCAAGAAATCGAATTGCTGCTCGATTTACTGGGCGCTGGATAATGGCAAAGTGCCGCCCACGTTTGCTTTTCTACTTTCTGCATCTTTTGGGTGTGGGCCACGTTTATCGGGCGAAGCGACTCATCGAAAGCCTTGCTCAGCAGGGAATTTCAGTTGACGTTATTTATGGTGGCGAGCCAATTCCCGGCATGACCTTTGAGGCGGAAAGTGTTCATTTTCTTCCGCCAATCAAATCTGCCGACAATGCTTTTTCCTCCTATCTGGACGAGAATGGCCAGGCTCTTGGAGAGGCTTTTCTGAAACGCCGTCAGGAAATTCTGCTGGCCGTGTTCGATGACCTTGATCCGGACTGTCTTTTGATAGAGGCGTTTCCCTTTGGCCGACGCATGGTGCGCCATGAGATTGCTGCACTGATCGACGCCGCAAGCCAACGCTCCCCCAAACCGCTCATCGTTTCGTCGGTGCGCGACATATTGCAGGAACGAAAAAAAGCGGGGCGGATTGAGGAGACAAGGAACTGGATAAAGAGCCAATTTGATCATGTTTTGGTTCATTCGGATCCATACGTAATCAAACTCGACGAGACATTTCCTCTGGCACACGAGGTCGCCTCGCAGATCACTTACACCGGATTTGTCGTGCCCCATAACAACAATGCCAGGACGCAAGAGTCCTTTGATGTAATCGTCACCGCTGGGGGGGGAGCATTTGGAGGTGACCTCATGCGCGTCGCCGCTGAGGCCGCCCGCGCTGCCCCCGCCGATCAGACGTGGTGCCTTGCTGTCGGGCACAATGCAGAAACCGGGCTCAGGGAAAGCCTTCAAGCCGCCGCACCGCCAAATGTGACTGTGCGAGAACAACTCGACAACTTGTCCGGCCATATGAAGCTGGCACGTGTCTCGGTTTCCCAATGCGGCTACAATACTGCCATGGATGTCCTTTCTGTCCATCAAACAAGCGCCTGCCGGGCGGTATTCGTGCCCTATGATACGGAGGGCCAGAGTGAACAGCTGCGCAGGGCTGAACTGCTCGAAAAGGCAGGCTTCGCAATCAACCTACCGCAATCGCGCCTGACTGCGGGCCGGCTTCTGGAAGCCGTTGATCGTGCGGCACGACTGCCCAGGGTTGCGCACGACGTGGATTTTTCCGGTGCTTCCAACACGGCAGACATTGTTTGCGGATGGCTCGATTGCCGGGCTGAAAAATGAGTAAATTAGCCTTCTACGCACCGATCAAACCGCCGGACCACCCGATTGCTTCCGGTGACAGACTGATTGCTCAAAACACAATCAAGGCCTTGCAACTCGTTGGCTTTGAAGTGGAGTTGGCCTCACGTTTCATCGCCTATTCCAAGCGCGAAGCTGCTGACATTCTTGAGCAACGCAAGGCAGATGCGCTGGTCGAGGCCGAAGCCGTACTGGCAAGGATGGACGCGGTGCGGCCTGACCTCTGGCTGACTTACCATCCCTATTGCAAGGCACCGGACTGGATCGGACCGCGTGTCAGTGCAGCGCTTGGTATTCCATATGTGACGCTGGAGGCTGCTCGAACCGGCCAGGGCTTTGAAGCCGGCGGTGATCGTTGGGCATCATGGCGAATTGAGGCGCAAACCGGCATCAAGGTTGCGGACGCGCATCTGGTCTTCAAACCCACCGACCGATCCTACCTGGAAGAACTTCTCGGGAGTGATGAGGCACTTGTTGACATTGCCCCTTTTATCGACGTGCCGGCAGCGCCCCCAAAACCTGTTTCCCTGCCAAGACACTGGCGTCCGGGCACGCCGGTGCTTGTTACGGTTGCGATGATGCGTCCGGGTAAGAAAATTGAAAATTTCAGGTTGATTGCGCAGGCATTGGCGTCCCTCAAGGGATTGAACTGGAATTTCATTGTGATCGGAGACGGACCAGAAGCGCCGCACGTTCAGCAGCTGTTTGAGGAATTCTCGCCCGAGCGTCTGTTGTTCACAGGCGCATTGCCACATGAAGACGTGCTCTCCCACCTGGCGGCGTCCGATATCTTCCTCTGGCCCGGATGGAAGGAACCGATCGGGATGGTCTATCTGGAAGCCCAGATGACAGGCTTGCCTGTGGTGGCACTGGAAAGCATGGGGGTTCCGCTGGTCGTCCGGCACGGGGAAACCGGATTACTTGCCGCAGAGGACGATTTGACCGGTTTTGCCGACAATCTCGCCACATTGATTTCTCACCCTTCGCTGCGTAATGACTTCGGAACGGCTGCTAAAACCGCGGTCCGTCGGAACCATTCTCTTGCAGCGGCAGGCGAGCGTTTCCGGTTGGCTCTGGCGCCATTGCTTTCAAAGGGTTGGAAACGTGTTTGAATTTTCGAAAGATGGTATGATCCGTTTGATGTCTCTTCTCGTTGCACTCGTGTTTTCGGTTACGCCGGCGATAGCCGAGCCTCACCTGACCATCGATCTGGACAGCGGCAAAGTGCTCTCACGCCAGCAGGCGTTTGACCCCTGGCATCCCGCATCATTGACGAAACTGATGACCGCCTACGTGGCTTTTCGAGCAATCGATGCGGGGTCGGTTTCACTCAAAAGCCCTGTGAAGATCAGCCGCAACGCCAGCCGTCAGCAACCGAGCCGCATTGGGTATCCCGCGGGAACAGTGCTCAACCTGGAAAACGCGCTGACCCTGCTTGTCATTAAATCTGCCAACGATATTGCGGTTGCTGTCGCAGAATCCCTTTCCGGCTCCGAAGGCCGTTTTGTTCAGCGTATGAACCTCGAAGCGCGACGGCTCGGGATGTCGGGGACACGCTTTGCAAATTCCCACGGTTTGCACGACAAGCGGCAGGTGACGACTGCGCACGATCTCGCGGTGCTGATCCGTGCCCTGCATCTTGAATATCCGCAATATGCCAAACTGTTTGCCGCGCCCCTTGTCCGGGCGCCGCAACGCACCAAGGATGGCAAGATTGTCCAGCGTGACTACGCGTCCTACAACCTGCTGCTGGAGCGCTTTCGTGGTGCCGACGGTTTCAAGACCGGATATGTCTGTGCGTCGGGTTACAATTTCATTGGATCTGCAACACGTTCTGGGCGTCGCATTGCCGCCATTGTGCTTGGGCGCTTTTCACAGAAAGTTAGGGTCATTGACGCAGCGCGGTTGATTAGTGAAGGTTTTCAGTTGCCGATCGATGCCGGTTCGCCGCTGGAAAAGCTTTCGCCGGTTGGCGCCGTTCCTGCAGGCGCGCGCGATATGCGGCAGCAGATTTGCAGTCGTGAAGCCAGGGAAAAGCGATACGAGCCAGCTGCCGGCAGAGCAAAGATCGAGTCACCCTGGCTGCAAGAGCGACAGAAGGCGACGAAAGCGTTGCAGATCGTTTTGGGAGACGCCACCGGACCACAGAGCGCGGAAAGTCTGTTGCCGACGACAATTGCACACCCGAAACCGCGCCCCGAATACAAGCTGATTGATGGTGTGGCTCCGGCCCGCACGGCCAGTGCTCCGGTGCCAAGTTTTCGCCCCAGTTTTTCCGTCTCGCAATGAGTTCTCCGGTTCCCGTTACGCTGCTTACCGGATTTCTCGGTAGCGGCAAAACAACCCTCCTGAATCGCTTTTTGAAGGAAGGGGCTCTGAAAGAGGCGGCGCTCATTGTCAATGAATTTGGTGATGTGGGCATTGATCACCTGCTTGTCGAGACGGCGGATGAAGGTATCGTGGAGCTTTCCGATGGCTGTCTGTGCTGTACCATTCGGGGCGACCTTATCGACACGCTAACCCGTCTGTTGGACCAGCGAGGCGATGACGGCACTGCAGCTTCTTTCAAACGCATTGTTATTGAATCCACGGGGTTGGCGGACCCTGTGCCGATTTTACAGGCTGTGATCGGTCATCCGTTTCTGGTGAGCCAATTGCGGCTTGAGAGGGTGATTACGACGCTCGATGGTGTTAATGCGGATGCAACGCTGGATGCCCATGTGGAGGCGGTCCGACAGGTCGCGCTGGCCGATGCTTTGGTTCTGACCAAGGGAGATATCGCGGCGGTATCAGATGCGCTGTTGCAGCGGCTGGGTCAGCTCAACCCCGAGGCTACGATCAGCCATTCCCGGTCGGAGAATTTTGATCCTCATTCGTTGTTTGAGATGTTCCACTCTGCGGCCGGCGTCGCCGCCGGTGATATCTCAGCTCATCAAAACCCGTCGCAAGTTCATGCCCGGCATGATCACGACAAGAGCCGTCACGATGCCGGTATCAAGGCCTTCACGCTGCTGAGTGACAAATTTGTTGACCAGGTCACACTTGCTTCTTTCATCGACGTGCTGCGGTCGCTGCACGGACCCGACCTGTTGCGGGTGAAAGGCATCATCGGCATCAAGGATACGCCCGACAAGCCGGTTGTTATCCACGGCGTTCAACAGGTGTTCGCTCCGCCGATTGGGCTCGATGCCTGGCCTTCCGATGACCGACATACGAGGGTGGTCGTCATTGGCAAAGGGCTTCCTGAGGACAGCATTCGCAAGCTCTTCGATGCATTTACCGGAAACGTTGCTCCCGATACGCCGGATCGACTGGCTCTTGAACAGAACCCACTTGCCGTGCCGGGCTATTCAGGGACGTTCTAGAGCTTACCACTGCGCTCCATCAGAAATTCGTGGCTGCCTGAATCGCCGGGATGCTGCTCAATCAGTTTCTGATCATACTCATTGCAGAAATGGGGGATATCGATGAGCGCCATGGGGTCATCGGTGACGACCAAAACCCGCTCTCCAACTGACATTTTGCGAAGATGGTTGCGCGCCTTGAGGACCGGCAAAGGGCACTTCAGACCGCGTAAATCGAGATTTTCCTGGGGCATTTCGCTATCAATTCGGTCGTTTATTTCGCAAGTTGATGTAGTCGGCTTGCCCCTGTCTCACAAGCCGTTACCTGGCGGAGTTGATTTATGGAACACGAAATCACCGAAATTCTGGACTTCTGGCTCGCTGCGGGCCCCAAAAAGTGGTGGAAGAAGGATGATCATTTTGATGCTGAAATTAAGCGGCGTTTCGGCGGCGTTCACGAGGCTGCATCCCGGGGTGAGCTGGACCACTGGGCAAAGGAACCGGATTCTGCGCTGGCGCTGATCATCGTCATGGACCAGTTCTCCCGCAATCTGTTTCGCGATGATGGACGGGCGTTTGCTCTTGATGCGCGCTGCCGGGAGATTGTCGGCGACGTCATGGAAGTCGGGCTGGATCGAAAAATGCGCAGCGAAATCGCAGTTTTCTGCTACATGCCGCTGATGCATTCTGAGCAGTTAGAGGATCAGAAAACCGGCCTTGTCGAGATGTCCCGTCTGGGGCTTGAGGACAATGTGAAATACGCCCGCATTCATCTTGAGATCATTGAACGGTTTGGTCGTTTTCCACACCGCAATAAAGTCCTCGGGCGCGTCACTTCCAAAGACGAGCAGGCATTTCTGGATGGCGGTGGGTTCTCTGGTTAACAAAAGGTTATGCAGAGCTTCGCGCTGATGCGGTAAATCCCAACAATATCTTAAACGAATTTGACGTAGTTTGCAGCCGGGAACCTGGTATCAAGTGGAGACAGGCAGGTGGTTTTTGAACCGTCGCAAATAGTGGGACCTTTCGTTCCGCCGTTTCTGCGTGCGCGTTTCGGCGAGCGCATCGACATGATGCTCGCACAAGCTGATGGCATTGCTGCCGGTCGGGACGAAAGCGCCCTGGCACAGCGAACAGCATTGCTGACCTTTTTCATCCGAATTGTTTCAGCTCTGATTGCCTATGGCAGCCAGGTTTTGATGGCGCGTTGGCTCGGTGCCCACGAATATGGCATTTTCGTCTGGGTCTGGGTTGCCGCTGTCATACTCGGGGGGCTGGCATGTATCGGCTTTCCATCAGCTGTTGTCCGCTTTATCCCGCAATACAGGGTAACCGGCGACGGCGCAGCGCTCCGCGGCGTCATATTCGGTTCACGCTTCTACTCTGTGTTGATCGCCAGTCTGGTTGCACTCGCAGGCATGGCCGGGCTGTTTCTGTTTGAGGATTTCGTGACCCGTATCTGGGTGCTACCGCTCTACCTTGCCGCTGTCTGCATACCCATGCTGGCGCTGGGCGAGGTACAGGCAGGGGTCGCCCGCTCTTTCAATTGGGTCAACATTGGTTTGACGCCGACCTATCTGGTCCGGCCGGTTCTGATCCTGCTGTTCATGGCGGTGGCACTGGCACAGGGATATGAAGCCTCGGCGGCCACGGCCCTTGGATCCACCATACTGGCCACCTGGTTTGCTTCGATCGGGCAATTGTTGATTA
>CALIOE010000111.1 GCA_938044775.1 uncultured Rhizobiaceae group bacterium | reverse complement strand
ACCGCGACGTCTAAGGCACCCATCGTCCTCCATGAAGAAATCCCCCGGACCGTCAAATCCGACCGCCCGGTCCCGCGGCGACACCATCAAGAGCATGTCCATACGATCCGGCTGCCAGGAATCCGCCAGGGACCGCAGATTGGTCCGAGCACCGTCAATCCAGAACGAGTCGGCGTTTAAGATGTAAAAGACTTTATCGCTCAACTGGTCGAGTGCCTGCTTGACACCACCGCCTGAATCCAGAAGTTGTCTTCTTTCATCTGAAATGGCGACCTGCGGCTTCTTTCGCATTCCCGTATGGGCTTCAATCTGGTCGGCAAGATAGTGCACATTCACCGCAGCCTGCTCGACACCGACCTCGGCCAGGGCATCAAGGCCATGGTCCAACAATGTTTTTCCGGCAACAGGTACCATTGGCTTTGGAATATTGTCGGTAATTGGGCGCATGCGCTTGCCCAACCCGGCAGCCAGTACCATGGCCTGCCTTATTTTTGGAAATTGCGTCATCTTCGGTATTCTGCCAGCTGGCTCCTCACGACGCGGCAGAATCACCACGCCAGAACAGTCTTCACCCAGGAAGCGTAGTCTGCAAGCGCCGGATGAGCCAGTGAGCGGCGCAGGTAGTCCTCGATGCGCGGCAAATGATCTAGGTAGGTGTGCTTTCCGTCTCGCAGGCTCAATCGCACAAAGATCCCAGCCACTTTTGTTGCACGCTGGGCAGCCATGATGGCATAGACGGCGCGGAAAGCTTCCTCGTCGAAGGTGCCCTGCGCATGTCGGGCCGTGCAATAGTGTTCAACCAGTTGCCGTTCCAGATCGGCCGGAACATCAACCCGGGCGTCTTGCGCGATAGAAGCGACATCATAAGCTGTCGGTCCGATGAGAGCATCCTGGAAATCAATCAGACCGACCCGGTCTGTGCCTGTGGCATCGTCGCACCAGATGACATTGGGAGAATGGAAATCGCGCAATTGCAGAGATTTTTCACAATTCTGAAGCCGATCAATCAGACCAGTCCAGACCACGTCGAAAGCCTTGCGCTGTTCAGGCGATAAAGGTCGACCCAGTCTGTGGCGGGCATACCATTCCGGCAGCAGTTCCACCTCAATCAGCATGGCTTCGGCGTCAAATTCAGGGACTCTGTGCTCCCCTCCATGCGGCAGCGGAATTACCGGATCCCAATCCTGCCCATGCATCGCCGCCAACACATCGATGCAGGCCAGATAGCGGTCAGGAATTGGAGCCCGGTTCTTATCAATAATGCTACCGGATCCAAGATCCTCGATCACAAAAAGCCCTGCGTCGAGGTCCTGAACGTGGATTTTCGGGGGGCGAAAACCGTGATCCGACAGGGCCTTGGCGACACCTATATAGGAGCGCATGTCCTCAGCCAGCTTGGCAATCTGGCTGTAGGCTCGCCCATCCCGTAGCGGTGGACCGTCCGGTTGCGTTGGTGCATTCATTACAATCAACCGTTCGCGATTGTCGGAATGCAGGGTCTCATAGGCGCGCGTCGAAGCATCTCCGGTCAGGTGACGTCGCCGGGCATCGGTGAACCCGTGACGGGCGAGAAATTCGCGGATATCCAGAGTTCTTTGCAGCCTGGCCAGAGCATCAGGTTGACCAGAAACGCTTACCACACGCGACTCGTCATCAGGACCAGCCTCGATACCGATCTCCAGCGATGCCGGCGGCAAGCTGCCGCGAGCTCTTTCAGGCCATTCGGCAACAACGATTCCATCCGCCAGGGCATCATCGACTGCCAGTTCTTCCACTTCTTGCGGCGATTCCAGCCGATAGAAATCCATATGGGCAAGAGAACCACAGCTCAGATCAGTGTAAGTTTGAACCAGCGTGAAAGTCGGACTCGGCACCTCCAACATTGGATCGTCAGCCAGGGTGCGGATCAGCGCGCGCGCGAGGGAAGTCTTGCCGGCACCCAGATCACCAGAGAGCGTAATCAGGTCGCCGCGCCTCACCGCCATGGCAAGATCTTCAGACAGACGATGGGTTTCCGCTTCGTTGCCCAGATGGATAACAAGTGCCGTCAATTCGCCGACGCTCTACTGGGCAGCTTGGGCGGCCACATCGGGCAAACGGGGGAACCGGCACACAAAACTTGCCCCTTCTGCAACGTTGCTGTCCAGCTCGATTGTACCACCATGCAGTTCGAGCAGCGAACGGGCAATCGAAAGGCCCAGCCCGGCGCCTTTGCGCCCACCCGACTGTGCCTTGCTCTCGAATCGGTCAAAGATACTGTCGCGTTTGTCTTCCGGGATACCTGGTCCGGAATCGCTGATCCGGATGGTGATGGCATCCGGTTCGAGCTTGCAGCGCAGAACAATTTCGCCTCCTTCCGGCGAAAATCTTATGGCGTTTGAGAGCAGGTTGAACAGAACCTGTTGAACCCGGTAGGCGTCGCCGACAAACGATCCATCGTCGTCGGTTGTCTGTTTAGGAAGCAGCGTGCGCAGCGTAACACCCTGTTCCTTCATCAGTTCGGAAACACTCTTCACGGCGGCTTGCACGGTTTCTCGCAAATCGAGCGCTTCCATGTCCAGCTCCATGATGCCGGCGTCAACGGTTGCAAGGTCAAGAATGTTGTCGACCAGCGAATGTAAGACCGATGAGGAAGATTCGATGTGCCCGACATATTCGTGCTGTTTGGCGTTGAGCGAGCCGACAGCCTCCTGCCCGAGCATTTCGGCAAAACCCTTGATATTGGTCAGCGGCGCACGGAATTCGTAGGAAACATGTTCGATGAATGCGTTTTTGAGCTGTTCGGCCGCCTCGAGAGCTTCGTTTCGCTCGGTCAGTGCATGTTCCATGCGAACGCTTGCTGTAACATCGGCAAAAGACAACATGCTTTGACCGTTGGGCAATGGAAGCAGCGCATAGTCGATAACAGTGCCGCCATGGAGTGCGGTGCGTCCGACAACATTGTCGCGCTGATCGTGTACTCCGGTGACACCGGTGGTAAGCTCATCCCAGATTTCCGGCGTTTCAGTTTCCTTGCGACAGTGGCTGGCAATCTTTGAAATCTGTGTGTCGGCGGCAACTTCTTCGTCTTCAAGTTGCCATAGCTTCTGAAACGCCGGGTTGGAAAGCTTGAGCTTTCCGTCCGACCCAAATACCGCGATGGATTCTTTCAGGTGATCCAGGGTCTCGCCCTGCACTTGCGTCAGCGCAATGTAACGGCTTTCCATTTCCAACTGCTCGGTGACATTCTCGAACACCCACGTCACGCCACCTTGCTTGTGCGGATTGGCAATGACCCGCAGGGTGCGGCCGTCCGGCAGGTGCCACCAATGTTCCTGGGGTTGCGTTGCCTGATAGACCTCCATCAAACCGTCACGCCATTTCGACCAATCGGGCTGTTCAGCGATACGCTTTTCAGCACGCAGGGCATCGAACATGGCTGCGTTGTCGGTCGCATTTTCCAGCACCTTGGCATCAAGCTTCCATAGGTTCTGAAACGCCTGATTGTTGAAAACCAGCTTGCGGTCCATATCAAAAATGACCACGGCGGTTGCCAGTTGATCCAAGGTCTGGGCATGGCCTTCCATAGCGCGACGCAGATTGATCTGACCCTCTTCGATCTCGCTCATGTCGACTGCGAGACCAGCCGTGCCCGTTGAAAAAGAGGATTCACAGACATCCATCGTGCGGCGGTCGCCGGCAATTGTTGCCGGAAGACGTCCTTTGAATATGCTCTTCTCATCGTGTTTGAGCGATTCGCGGTGACTCTTTTCCACCCGCTCTCTTTCGACCGCGTCAAGCAGTTCGAGGCCCCGTTCGCACACGTCTTTTGAAGACTTGCCTTCGACCGCCTGTGCGTAGGCCTCGTTGACCCAGTACAGGGAACCGGAACGATCTCGCAGCCACGCGGGCATTGGCAATGCCTCAAGCAAGGAGCGCATCGAACCCGTGGTCTGAAGGGTCTCCGCGTGTTGCATCTGCAACCTTGCGAGAGCAGCACGGTCTTCAGTCAGGCTGACAAAGCGTACAAAGGCGTGGGATCCCGATGCCCGGCCCTGAACTTCAATGACCGACCCTTTACGGCTTTCAATCGTCAGGTCGAAACTCTCGGCATCGGTGCGAAGGCTCTCGACGGCCTCCTCAAACGGCCTGGCTGACTGGGGCGTCAACCAGCTGCTGAAATCGATAAAGGAGGCAATGTCTTCGGGGGCGCCGACGGTGTGGGGCAGGGTGCCGCGGCACACGGCTTGTTCATCCCGCCCTGCCCAGATCGCGATGCACTGGTCCGGCACATCGAGCAGTGCCTGAGCACGTTCGTGGCGGGCCTTGAGATCTGCATGTTCCAGTGCCAGTTCCCGATGGTCGTGATCCAGCCTTCGACGCTCCCGGATGAGCCAGGTCGCAGACATCATGGCAAAGGAAAATGCGCCCATGAACAGGGCGAACATCACCGCATCTGAGGGCACGCGAAGGGTAGGGAAATACTGATTAATGAAAGAGGTGTTCTGGGCAAGAGCGGTCGAAGACCACAGCCCTAAAGCAAGAGCGCCTGTCAGACCGGTTGTCAGTGCCGAACGTATGCGGGGTGCCCACCGCGCTCTGTTCGAAACGCCAAGCTCTTTCATCGGCATACAGGTCGACCTCTTCCGCTGTCGAAGGCCCCAACTACGCGAACTATGGACCAGGTCATAATAGATCACGCGGGGCCGCAACGGTGCCCCAAACACCAAATCACCAGCCCCTCCAAGTGATTCGCCTAATCTATATCAGCAGGGAATCGCACGCGAGGCTTTGTTCACAAGAAATACGCATACAAAAGGCCGCAAACCCCATTGGGTTGCGACCTTGGTATCTTTCACAGGGTAAACGGCGGGTTAACATCCGCCGCTAAGGGTCTAATAGCGGTAGTGTTCCGGCTTATATGGACCCTCAGTAGTAACACCGATGTAGTCTGCCTGATCTGAAGACAGCTGCGTAAGCTTTACACCAATTTTCTCCAGATGCAGGCGCGCAACCTTCTCATCGAGATGTTTGGGAAGGATATAGACCTCGTTCCCGTACTCATCGCCCTTGGTCCACAGTTCGATCTGGGCCAGGACCTGGTTGGTGAAGGAGGCAGACATCACAAAGGAAGGGTGGCCGGTGGCATTGCCAAGGTTGAGAAGGCGCCCCTGCGACAGCAAGATCATACGATTGCCGCTGGGCATCTCGTACATGTCCACCTGATCCTTGATGTTTGTCATCTTCAGGTTCCGCAAATTGGCAACCTGAATTTCATTGTCGAAGTGGCCGATATTGCCGACAATGGCCATGTCTTTCATTTCACGCATGTGTTCGATGCGGATGATGTCCTTGTTGCCGGTTGTGGTGATAAATATATCCGCCTCGGAAACGGTATCTTCCAGTGTTGTAACCTCAAACCCGTCCATTGCCGCCTGAAGCGCGCAGATCGGGTCAATCTCGGTAACCTTTACACGGGCACCAGCACCGCGCAGGGAAGCCGCCGAACCCTTGCCCACGTCGCCGTAGCCGCAAACGACTGCGGTTTTGCCGGCCATCATGGTGTCGGTGGCACGGCGAATGCCATCAACCAGCGATTCTTTACAGCCGTATTTGTTGTCGAATTTTGACTTGGTAACAGAATCGTTGACGTTGATTGCGGGGAACGGCAGAAGGCCCTTTTCGACCAATTGGTAAAGGCGGTGAACACCTGTTGTTGTTTCCTCGGAAACGCCCTTGATCTCATCGCGCTGCTTCGTGAACCAGCCCGGGCTGGCCTTCATGCGTTTCTTGATCTGAGCGAAAAGATACTCTTCTTCTTCGGACTGAGGGGTCTCGATGAGGTCGGTTTCGCCGTTTTCAACACGCGCACCTATCAGGATATACATCGTGGCGTCGCCGCCATCGTCCAGAATCATGTTGCAGGTGCCGCCTTCGCCGCCGAAGAAGAAGATTTTGTCGGCATAGTCCCAGTACTCTTCCAGCGTTTCGCCCTTGATGGCGAAAACCGGTGTACCGGTGGCCGCAATCGCTGCTGCTGCGTGATCCTGTGTTGAATAGATGTTGCAGGAAGCACAGCGCACATCCGCGCCCAGCTATACCAGCGTTTCGATGAGAACGGCAGTCTGGATCGTCATGTGCAGGGAGCCGGCAATTCGGGCGCCCTTTAGTGGTTTGGTTGCTCCGAACTCCTCACGCAGCGCCATCAAGCCCGGCATTTCGGTTTCAGCGATATCAAGCTCCTTGCGGCCATATTCGGCAAGGGAAATGTCTTTCACGATGTAGTCGTGCTCGGCCATGGCGGCCTCCTGTGCAATTGTTTGGCGGTTGTTGAGTGCGGCTGCGATTTCAAAGCTGCAAATTCCGGGGGGCTGTAGCAGGGAATGACTGGTTGCGCAAGCCATATAAAGCTTTGTTTATGTCGTTGTAGCCGCGACATATGAGTCCTTGATCTGGCTTGCAGCTTTCGTGTAGCCGCCGGAGGCCCCGTCAATAAAGTGAATGTGGTCGTCCTCGACAACCGACGGAACAATACAGGTCAAAAGCGCCGCGTCCTGCTCAAACCAGCCGAACCGAAGCAGTCCGGCATCTGCCGCAATCTGCAATCGGGCTTTCAATTGCTTTCCGGTTTCCGCGTCACAATCCACGGTCATTTTCAAACCGTCCTCGAACTTGCGGAAGTCAGCGTTTCGCCCCGTTGTGGCAACATAGTGGGCCGGATCGAAGCCTCCCGCTTTCAGCCCGGTGATGAAGAACAGCCATGCAATGAAGGTCTCTGCAAGCAATTGAACGCGTCTGAGAAGAAGCGGCGTTTTGCCTCTCGTTGCATGAGCTTCGAGCGTCAGGCCATCTGGAGGCCAGGCAAAACCCGGCCCTGTATCGGCGACGGGGTGCCCGCCGCGTTCCAACCGATCGGTGATTTCGACCACCTGAGAAAGAGCATCGGCCACGAGTGAGGGATCGGCGCCACCCTCGGGCAGGACGACCACCGAGACAATTGACCCGTTTCTGGTCCGGGAGGGCGTCCAGCGGCAAGAAAGACCCGTCAGATCGGGAAGCGTGCCAGGAGCGGCTATGGGCACATCAAACCGGCCCGATTTCATCTGCTTCTCGGCCCAGGAGACCCCGCCCCCGGAAAACATGGCATAGTCGGCATTGTCGGATGCGCTGAAGCGGGCCACGGCTACATCGTATCCAGCCTCTCTGATGTCCGACACCGGCACACTGGCGGCACGCAATTCCAGGCCGAATTCGTCTTTGGCCCAGCGTCGAACAGCAGCAAGAGCAGCATCGGCTGCGGCCCGATGCTCCGGCCAGAAAGCAAATGCCGCACCGTCACCACCGAAAATGAAGGGAAACTGCCGGTCACCGGCGGCATTGATTTGGGCGGATATGACCGCGGCACCGACCGTGTTAACCAGCTTAAAGCGACCGGCAGCCACATGGCCGGTTGAATCGACAATGTCGGCGACAAAGACCACCCAGTTTTCGGGAATACTTTTGTAGGCGTCGGCCCGGCTCAGATCATCGAATTGGTGGTGTATCAGCTGAGCGTCATAAAACCCGGGGTTTTCCAGCTCCGCATCTTTCACAACTCAACCCTCCGGTTCGTGTCAAAGCTACGGCGCTGATCGCGATCAGGTTTTTTGTTCGCCCTTCTTGCCAAACAAACCCCGCAAATTATCCCACAGTTCAATCTTGGCACCCTGGCGTTTCATGATGAAGCCTTGTTGCAGAATCGACAGGAAGTTGTTCCAGGCCCAGTAAATCACCAGCCCGGCGGGGAAGGTTGCCAGCATGAAGGTGAAGACGACCGGCATCCACTTGAAGATCATTTGCTGGGTAGGGTCGGGCGGCGCCGGATTCATCTGCATTTGAACGAACATGGTGATGCCCATAAGCAGCGGCCAGACGCCGATTGCGAGGAAGGCCGGAACGCCGAAGGGCAAGAGCCCGAAGAGATTGAAGATTGAGGTTGGATCGGCTGCCGAAAGGTCCTGAATCCAGCCAAAGAACGGTGCATGACGCATCTCGATCGTCACGTAGATCACCTTATAGAGCGCAAAGAAGACCGGGATCTGAATGAGAACCGGCCAACAACCCGCTGCCGGGTTGATTTTCTCTTTCTTATACAGCTCCATCATCGCTTTCTGCTGGGCCTGCCGGTCATCCGCGAAGCGCTCTCGAATGGCAGTCATCTCGGGCTGGACTTTTTTCATGTTCGCCATGGAGGCGTAAGATTTGTTGGCCAGCGGCAGGAAAATCAGCTTGATACAGACAGTGACGATCAAAATTGCCACGCCGAAATTGCCCACCAGGCCAAACACCCAGTCCATGAACTGAAAGAGCGGCTGGGTCAGCCAGTAGAACCAGCCCCAGTCGATCAGCTTGTTGAACTTCACTATGCCCAGGTCGGCTTCATAGCCGTCAATGACCCCCACCTTCTTGGCTCCGGCAAACAGACGGCTCGTTACCTGGACTTCACCACCTGGCGCCACATTGACGGGATCGCCCAGATAGTCGGTCTGGTAGAAGGCTCGGCCCTGATCGAAATAATTGTAGTTGGCAGTAAAGGCAGCGCCCGGAATCAGCGCCGTGGCCCAGTATTTGTCGGTTATGCCGACCCAACCTTTCTCGGCCCGCGGCTTGGAAATTCGCTTTTCTTCCTGAATATCGTCATAGCCAATTTCCTCGTGGCCCTCTTCGTCGATGGCACCCAGCATACCCTCGTGCAGCACATAGATGCCGGCTGTTTCGGGAGTACCAAATCGTGCGATGCGACCATAGGGTTTGAGTGAAACAGCTCCGGAACCGCCGTTTGCGACCGTGTCACTGACGGTGAACATGTAGTTCTCGTCGATCTCTATGGTGCGGCGGAATGTGAGTCCTTTTTCATTCTCGTATTCCAGCGCCACTGGAGAATCAGGCGTGAGCTCGCTGCCGGATGCAAGCCTCCAGACAGTGGCCGGGCCGGGCAATTGGCCAAGTGCTTCATCCGGCGACCAACCGAATTCAGCGAAGTAACCATTTTCATTAGCCGAGGGCATCAGCAAGCGGATAGTCGGGGAGGTCGGGTCGACCGTTTCGCGATAGAGCAACAGCCGAAGGTCATCAATGCGGGCACCGCGCAGGCTGATCGATCCCTCGAGCTTTCCCGATTTCAGGGGAACACGTGCGACCTTGCTGCCCTGCTCAGCGGCAGGGGCGGCACCGGGAACAGCGGTTGCGCCACTGGAAGGGGCTGTCGGTATGGCAACTGAACCGTCTCCGGCTTTCGGCGCTGCCGTTTCACCAGCAGCAACTTGCCGTTCCTGCTCAACCTTGCGAATCGCTTCCTCACGCTCCATGCGCGGCTGAATGATGAAAAGCTGCCAGAGAAACACAACCGCCAGCGACAAAACGGCAGCGAGTAGGAAATTGCGGTTGTTGTCCATCAGGTAAGTGCCCGTCAATCAGATGGTGGTTCGGAAGGCACCGGGTGCCCGGAATCTACGTCAATTCCCTTAGGCTCCCCGCCGCCGCGCTGTTTTTGCCCCGAAGGCAGGTGATTTGCAACGACTGGTTTTGCCGAATTTCTGTTTTGCCGCGCCAGCGCCGTCTTCAGGCCGGCTACAAGGCTTGCCGTGAGCTTTTCAAATGGCTCTTCAAAAGCCTCTATGCGGGCAATAATGACGACATCGGACCCCGCTATGGACGCGGGCAGCAAATCCTGTTCACCCGCAGCACGGACCATCTCGCGCAAACGCCGCTTGATGGTGTTGCGTGTCACGGCATTGCCGACTTTTTTCGTTACCGTAAAGCCGAACCGCACGGATTGATCATCATTGTGTCGATCAAAAACCTGCAAAACAAAGGCGTGCTCGTGTGAGCGCGAGCCCTTTTTTGCTCTCAAAAAGTCTTCCCGCTTTTTCAGGCGCCGAATTTCCAGCCCTGAACTGCCGTCCTTGTCGGACTTGTCGACGCTGTCCATCACACTATACCAGGTAAGGACTTGCGAGAAATCCCGGCGCCTGTGAAATCAGGCGCTCAGTTTTTTGCGGCCATGAGCGCGACGGCGTGCAACAACGCGGCGGCCACCGGCTGTAGCCATGCGCGAGCGGAAACCGTGGCGGCGTTTGCGAACCAGTTTACTGGGCTGATAAGTGCGTTTCATATCATCATGCCGGTCAGGTTCTGACAGGCCCCTTCGTCAAGGAATGAGTTGTATGCTTTGTGCTGACGACGGCTATTGCACCATGAAGGTTAACAAAGCCCGTCGCTGCCCGACCACAAGGACGGTGCAATTTGGCGGTGTATAGGCAGGGGCCCCGTTTGAGTCAACACAGGACTTGCCGGAGATTGGCCGATCGCGGGCCGGAATCCGGGCCTCGCAAGCAAAGTAAGATGGGCATCATCTGATGACATGGTTCTCGCGGAAAGTTCACCCGTCGACGCAACTCAGTGCCCTTTCCTTGTGTCGTCGGCACTCCCATGATGAAAGGGGACCAACAGGCCCGTAGGGCAAGACTCAAACTACAAGCAGAATCATCATGGCTGAAACACTGAAACCGGATATTTGCGTCATCGGAGCCGGCTCCGGAGGACTTTCCGTAGCGGCAGCGGCCGCAGCGTTTGGGGTATCCGTGGTGCTTCTCGAAAAAGGCAAAATGGGTGGCGATTGCCTTAACTATGGATGCGTGCCTTCCAAAGCCATTATTGCGTCTGCAAAACATGCCCACAATATGCGTGAGGCCCCTCTGTTCGGAGTTTCCGGTGGGGAACCTCAAGTGGATTTCCAGAAAGTTCACGACCACGTTCACAAGGTCATCGAAACCATCGCTCCGATGGATAGCGTAGAGCGCTTTGAGGCACTTGGTGTCACGGTGATCAAGGAGGCCGGGCGTTTCACAGACAAGAAAACCGTGGTGGCGGGTGAAACGACCATCAAAGCCCGGCGCTTTGTTGTTGCCACAGGTTCGGCCGCTTTTGTTCCCCCCATCGACGGGATTGAAGATGTTGACTATCTGACCAATGAATCACTGTTTGAGCAGACATCTGCGCCCGGCCACCTGATTGTGGTCGGCGGCGGCCCGATTGGCATGGAGATGGCCCAGGCACACCGCAGATTGGGAGCTGAAGTCACCGTGATTGAGGGCTTTAAGGCGCTCGGCAAGGACGATCCTGAACTGACCAGCATTGTGCTGGAGAAAATTCGCGAAGAAGGCGTTGTCATCAAAGAGGATACCAAGGTTACAAGCCTCGAAAAGCGCAAAGGTGGCGGCGTCCTGGTCCACATTGAGAACACAGCAGGAAGCGCTATTGTTGAGGGAGACAGCCTGCTGATTGCGACGGGACGCGCTGCAACGGTCGAGGGATTGGACCTTGAAAAAGCCGGCATTGAATATACCCGCAAGGGAA
Source organism: uncultured Rhizobiaceae group bacterium (assembly GCA_938044775.1). Taxonomy (GTDB): domain Bacteria; phylum Pseudomonadota; class Alphaproteobacteria; order Rhizobiales; family Rhizobiaceae; genus Pseudahrensia. Next base: position 35,637 of record CALIOE010000111.1, on the reverse strand, counting down.
TCAAGGTTTCAGAAAAGTTGCGAACCACCAACAGCCGAGTCTATGCGATCGGCGATGTGGCCGGCGGTCTTCAGTTCACCCACGTCGCCGGTTATCAGGCCGGCCTCGTGATCCGGGCCCTGCTTTTTCGCCTGCCGGCAAAGCAAAACACCCACATCATTCCGTGGTCGACATATACCCAGCCCGAAATTGCTCATGTGGGCCATACAGAGGAGAGTGCGCGGAAAGCGCTCAGGGACATTACAATCCTGCGCTGGCCATATGCTGAAAATGACCGCGCTCAGGCCGAGGGCAAGACAACCGGTCTCATAAAGATCGTCACCCGTAAAAACGGCAAGATCGAGGGCGTATCGATTGCCGGCGAAATGGCTGGTGAAATGATGAATATCTGGGCCTTGGCGATCAGTCAGGGCCTGAAAGTGCGTGATATTGCCGGTTATGTGTCTCCCTACCCAACCATGAGCGAGATCGGCAAACGGGCAGCTACGTCGTTTTATGCGCCGAGCACAAAGAAACCTTTTGTGCGCGGCATTGTCCGTTTTTTGCGAAATTTCGGTTAGACCTTACATTGCATCACAACAGTGTGTTTTACCGGAGCGCCTCTTGAGCGAAGACCAACTCCCAGATCTGGAAACCCAGGCTCCCGCCGCTAAGAGCGGCGGTCTGTGGCGACGGGTGGTTCCGCGCGGCCTTTCAGGAAAACTGCTGCTGTTGACGGTCGTGGTCGTCATGCTGACCGAAATTCTCGTCTTTGTGCCGTCGGTGGCGAACTACCGCCTCACCTGGCTGGCGCGACATTTCAACACAGGTGAAGCGGCAAGTCTGGCCCTCGAAAAGCTCGATCCAGAAAATGTTCCCGACGACATACGTGTCCAGTTGCTGTCGTTGACACAGACCGACATGATCGTTGTACGTCGTGACGGCGTTAGTCACGTGCTGGCGACCAAGAGCATGCCCGGTGAGGTGAAGCGCCATGTTCAGCTGACAATGCCGGGTCGAGTGGAAGCGGTCGGATCCATTGCAGAAGCCTTTGACACACTGATCAATGGCGGTGACCGGTTGATCCGCGTATTTGGTCCCATGGAACAACGCAACGGGGTATTGGAACTGGTGATGGATGACACACCGTTGCGGGACGCCATGCTCAGTTATGCCCGCAATGTGCTGTTAATTTCCCTCGGCATTTCGCTTGTCACTGCTCTGGCCGTATTTCTGACGCTGCGCTGGCTGCTGATCAGGCCTATGCAGCGATTGACGGGATCCATGCTCGCCTTTGCCCGAAAGCCCGACGACGACAGCCATGTGATGAAGCTTTCTGGCCGGCGTGATGAGATCGGTGTAGCCGAAGAACAACTCAACGCCATGCAAAGCCAGTTGCGTGGAACGCTTTCGCAACAACGCAGTCTGGCAAATCTCGGTCTTGCTGTGTCGAAAGTGAACCACGACCTGCGAAACATTCTGGCATCCGCCTCGCTTTTTTCCGACCGGCTTACAACTCTGTCCGATCCGACGGCCCAGCGCCTTGCGCCGCGGCTCATCAAGACCATCGACCGGGCTGTCGATTACACGCGCTCGGTGCTTGCCTACGGCAAGGCGGGCGAGGACATCACATCAAAGAGCGTTGTCCGGCTGCACCGTCTTCTGGAAGACGTGGCTGAAGCCCTGGCTCTGGATCTTGAGAACACCGTCAGCTGGGAAAACAAAGTGCCGACAGATTTCGAAGTGCAGGCGGACGCAGATCAGCTTTTCCGCGCAATCATGAACCTATGCCGAAACTCCGTACAAATCATGACCGAGGAAAGCAGTGACGACCGCCTGGTCAAGCGGTTGACGGTTACCGCACAAAAAAACGGCAACGGCAGCAGAATCATTATCTCAGATACCGGGCCGGGCTTTCCGCCTGATCGCCAGGACGACCTCTTCTCCGCGTTTCAGAAATCAGGGCGCAAAGGCGGAACCGGGTTGGGTCTGGCCATTGCAGCAGAAATCATTCGGGCCCATCACGGCAAAATCGAGCTGCTGGACAGTGATGTCCCGGGCGCTCACTTTCAAATTGAGCTGCCGTCATCGGCAAGCGTCAGCTCACTGCATCCAAAGCCCAAAAGAGTGGCCTGACCGCGTTACGCGGGTCAGTCGAAGATGCTGCCGACATTCTCAAATCCATAGCCCTCCTTGATTTCCTTAAGCCGCATAAAAACATGCGCTACCAGCACACCCATGAATCCGGTGAGCACACCCCCAAAGACGACATTGAAGACTTGCGTGCCGAAGAAAATAAGACCGAAATTTTCACCTGCGCTCACACCACTGGCGAAGCTCAAAGCAACAAGTGCCCCGAAAATGATGGAGGCCAGGACGAGAATTGCTGCTGTAATCATGAAAACGCCGACAATCGCCCAACGATAGTTTCGGGTGAGCGCCAAACTGCGCGCGATTGCCGAGAACCCGGTCCCTTCGATCACGATGGATGGATTGGCAACGGAAAGCATGGCGAACAAATAGATCACCAGCACGAAAACCGCCGGAATGAGAATAAATGCGGTCAGCGGTATGGCCTGGACTACAAGTCCGATGGCCATGCTGGCCAGTGCAATCGCTACGAAAAACAGAATGGCCATCAGCACAGCGCAACCCAGTATGTATGGTGCACTGCGGATGGCCGTCGTCACGTAGCGCAAGAAATTCGGTCTGTTACCTTGCTTCATGTCAACCGCACCGAGCGCAATGATCGCTCCGACCATGGAATAGATTGTCATCAATAGAGCAGCATAAACCGCAACGAGCACCGGGCTGGTGACAGGTCCACGATCAATTCCCAGGCTGGTGAGCGCGCCCAGGCCAGTAAATCCCATTCCAACCGTCGATAGGACGATCAGAATCTGACCCAAAACAGCGGTGCCTACGAACAGTACGAAACCACGAAAAAAGTAGGTCGATGAATCGCCGAAGACCCTGAGCACGCCGAAACTTTGTCGCAGCCCCGAAGCATTGCTGTCAGTCATCTTCTCAGTCTCCCGCGTTTGCGCAATGTTCAGATCCCTTTTTCACGGAAAAACTTGTCTTCGCGAGTGTCGCCGAAGAGTTTTCTGCTTTCCAGATATTCACGTTGAGCTTTGTAAAAAGCACTGAGAAAGTCGCGGTGTTCGGAAGGCCTGACATGGTCTGTGTAGGCGATCTTCTGGCTAATGCGCACGACGATGTCGGCCATGTAGGCCTCCTGTTTGGTTTTTGACGACGCCGACGAGTTGACCGGTGCTCGCAACACCTTTTCAAGAACCTGCAATTCAAGCCGCCCATAGTGATCGAGTTGCTCTGTCGTGAAGGAAAACTTCAGGGGAAGTTGCGCCTGTCCGGGACTGACAGCAGCAGCGGATGAATTGGCAAGATCTGGCATGAGCACCGGTTTCGGATCAAGAATAACAGCCGTATTGGCGATGATATCGCCGATGCGTTGATTGCGCTTGCTGCGCCAGGGAACAATCAGCAGGACAATGATCCAAAGCAGGGCGAACAGTGTCAGCGACCAGTGAATGCTTCCACCTGCGATCAGATAGGTAAGAGGCGCAAAGAACTCGACCTCCTTCATTATGTTGCGCACCACAACCTGGTGCGGCGACAGGCTTCTGCCGTTCACCGAGACGACCCGCATTCCAAGCCAGCGCTTAGCAAGCGTCCGGCCGTTCCACGCAAGCTCTGTCGCCACGTAGTAAGGCACACGTATGAAGAAGAAAGTCAGGGCTGCAATGACACGCAACAAGGGGCCAAAGCTTCCAAGCGCGTAGGCAAAAAGCATGACAATGATAATTGCGAGAAACAGCGTTACAGCGAAATCAGTCAATTGCGCCCCAAAGCGCTGGGAGAGGGACGCAAGCCTCAGGTCAATCGGAACACCCTCGGGCGGCATCAGCCTCAGAGAACGGCCGGTTCGCGACGACAGCCTGCGCGCCTTCTCGAGCGCCTTTCGCTGACGGTCGACGTGGCTGCTTTTCCGAAACGGCACCCTCATTCGAGGTCTGCTCGCGAATTGCGGCGACCACCAAACAGAAACCATGCCAACCAGAGGGCGCCGATTCCCCAGCCAATAGCTACGCGAGCCGTGAAATCCGTTATCAGCTGACGCCCAAATCCCTCAAGCAATCCGGCCACGACCAGCATGATCGCTGCCAGAATAGCAAGCTTGACGGCATCACGGCCCGCGTCACGCAGAGCCTTTGCGCGGGTGACGTTGCCGGGAAAAAGAAAGGCCACTCCCAGGCGAAATCCGCCCGCAGCGGCCATGATAATAGCTGTCAGCTCGGTGACGCCGTGAATTGACAGCCAGCCAAACAGCTCCCACGCCAGTCCCTTAGCGTCGTGTACCGCAAAGAACGCTCCGAGCACGCCCCCATTGTAGAACATGAGAAACCCACTGGGTACGCAGGCAATGATCCCGAGCGCAAAGGAAAATATCGAAACCTGGGTATTGTGGGCAAACAACGAGGTGGAAAAGGCAGCGAGGGACCCCGCTCCTGCTTTGTTTTCTTCCTGCAGGACCTGACGCAGAAAATCAGCGCTGGCTTCCGGACCACGGCCGCCGGAAAGACCGGAAGGCACGAAAGCGTAGTACCAGTTCGTGTCGGATTGCATGAGCAGAAACGCACTCACGCCGCCTGCTGCCATCAACAGTGCAGCAACTAGAATCATCAGCCAGGACCGGCGTACTGCCTGGGGAGCGCTGGATCGAAAGAAGCGAGCGGTAACGCCGATTATCGATTCCCGTGGTGCATAAACAGTCAGATAGGCACGTGTGCACAGGCTCTCCAGATAGTTGAGTAATGCCTGGTCGAGAGAGATTTCGCGGGCCAGCGAGAGAGAATTCATGGCCTGGCGGTAAAGTGTTGCCAACGCCTGGCTCTCTTCGAAGGTAAGACTAGCGAGGCCGCTTTTTTCAACCTGCGATGTCAAAACGGCCAATCGCGCCCAATCATCCTCACGCTCCCGACGAAACCGGCTGGAGCGCATGAGATCTGATGCGGTCCGTGATTTGTTCATATGACTTCTCGCGCCTTGATATCGAGATAGGTGCTGAGCAACCGCGGTGTGACATTGCCGGGATTGGCCTCGATGACATAGACGCCCATGGCGGCCATACGGTCCATCACCCTACGCCGCTCATCCAGCATGGTTGCCGCCGAAACTGAGCGTGCGATATCGTCCATGTTGCCTGGAGCCTCCATGGTCAGCTTTTGCAGCAGCGGGTCGCGCAGCGATACGAAGATCACGACATGATGACGGTTGAGAATGGCCATATGCTCGACCAGAAGCTCTGCAGAGAGTGGGTCGACAAAATCCGAGAACACAATGATCAAACTCCGCCTGGATAGCCTTTGATGCAGACTTGAAAGGGCCAGCGTGTGGTTTGTCTCAACGGTCTTGTACTCAAGCTCGGCCATCTGGCTGCGCAACCGGCCAAAGGCCAGCCGACCACCCTGAGGCGGCGCATAAAGCCGTGGCTGCGCGTCAAATGCAAAAAGCCCCACCAGATCGCCACCTTGCACCCCTGCCCAGGCAAGGGCCAGAGCTGCGTTGATCTTGTGGTCGATTTTCGGAATTCCTTCGACCGTCTCTCGCATAAGATGGCCATTGTCCATCGCCATTATGATCTGGTGGTTGCGCTCTGCGCGCATTTCCTTGGCGACCAGTTTGTGATGTCGGGCGGAGTGTTTCCAGTCAATTGCGCGCGGATCCATTCCCTGGACGTATTCGTTGAGCTGGTGAAAGTCTGACCCTTCACCGCGCATCGAAGTGTCCTTCATGCCATAGACCGACGATCGCATTTCCAGATCGATCTGGCCCGATGTGATGGAGCGGATATTGGGTACGACTGAAATCCGGCAATCGACAGCGCGAACGGAAATAAACTCAATCAAGCCAAGACGGCTGCCCCACGACAGCCACACATTGGTGACCTGCCAAATTCCCCGACGTCGCGCCCGCAGCGCCACCCGTGCTTCGCACGTGTGCCCGACCCGATGGAGCGGAAACTCACTGCGACCGCCAAGACCTTCGGGAAGATCGATCCTTCCACTCAATGCCGTGGCCGGCAGACGGTCGTTTTCGCTCACCGGCGCGACGGATATGAGCAGAGTGACATCTTCACCGACAAACACTTCCGATTCGCTTTGCGCAGAGAAAGCGAGAGCGCGGGGACCGGTGGAGATCAGCCAGTCGATCAACAACAGAGCTATCAACAGGCCGATAAAAATCAGCGCCCAGTCTGCCGGAATGACGGGCACAACGACAGCCAACGTCGCCAGCCCCAGACCCGCAAAGCAAAGCCACAAATAGCGGCGCGACGGTCGCATCTGCTCTCCTTATCCTGCGCTGCTAGCGTGGCGCCTCGACCTGGTTGATGATCTGATCCAGCACTTCGTCGGCCGTGCGGCCTTCGATTTCAGCTGACGGGCTGATAACGATGCGATGCCGCATAGCCGGCTTGAACAACCGCTTCACATCGTCGGGAAGAGCATATTGGCGGCCATCAAGGGCCGCGGCTGCCCTGATGGCACCACACAGGGCATCCGCAGCTCTGGTCGATCCGCCATGGCTTATTGAACTGTCTGAGCGGGTTTTGCGAACCAGGTCGACCACGTAGGAGAGAATCTTTTCATCCAGCCTGATTTCGTCAATGAGCTTCTGGCCGGCCCTGATTGCATCGGGATCAGCAACGGCAACCAATTCGGCATGCCTGGCATTGTGATCCAGACCCTGTGCCGCATGCCGCCGCATAATTTCAAGTTCCGCGTCACGGTCGGGAAAATCGAGAACCAGTTTGAACAGAAATCGGTCGAGCTGTGCCTCGGGCAGCGGATAGGTTCCCTGGTGTTCAATCGGGTTTTGTGTCGCGACAACGAAGAACAAATCGCCCACAGAGTGATCTGTTCCGTCAATGGTCACGACTCGTTCATTCATAACCTGGAGCAGGGCAGCCTGTGTTTTCGGCGGAGCACGGTTGATTTCGTCAGTCAGCAAGATGTCGGTAAAGACCGGTCCTTTGATGAGATTGAATTTTGACGCGTTGAAATCAAAGATGTTGGCCCCCAGGACGTCACCTGGCATGAGATCGGGAGTAAACTGGATCCGGCCAAAGTCGATATCGAGCACTGACGCCATGCTTTGTGCGAGCAGAGTTTTGGCGGTACCCGGCGGACCTTCGAGCAGGCAGTGACCGCGCGCGAACAGGCTCACCAACAGCAATTCAATGATATCGTCTTGTCCGTGAACAGCCTTGGCGATCCCGGCGCGTATGCTACCGGCGAGGGCTTGCAGATCGTCCAAATGCATTTCGTACCTCTTTCAATACATGTTCAAATTCATTCAGAGCCTTGAAGAGGGACGAACCCTCGGCGCCCCGATCCAGAAGTTTTGTCGATTGCTCCAGCCGTCGCGACAGGTCCGGGGTTCGTCGCTCGATAGCCTGCACTAACTGCCGAATTCCGGCGTCGCCACGGCTTCGATTGGTTCCCAGCAAGTCTGCTCCCAGGTCGTCGAGGCGTTGCTGCATGTGTTTTTTAGCCAGAGCTGTCTCATTGCCTGCTGCCCGCAGGATACCAATATTGGCGTCAATGGCGGTCGCTTTCGAAGCTGTAACCTCGTTTTCCACCTCTCCATCGTCGATCGGCCCGGATCGCCGGGCGGCATGCCAGAGGGCGAAGAAGGTCAAAATCAGAAATGCCAGCCAGATATAGGTGAATGGATACAAAAAGAACCGCGAAAGCTCTGCCAGCGTTCGTCCACGCGAGTCGCGACGCTGCTGTTCCTCATTGCCATGAAACCTGTCTGTCTGATCGACAATGACACGCTTTCCCCCGGCAAGCGATTGCACCAATGCGAGGCCGCTTGCAAAATTCTCTCCAATACCTGCGCCATGATTGTTGAGCAGGTCGGGATCAGACAAAACCCAGTAGACTGTTCCGTCCTTCGTCCTATTGCATTGTGCCAGCAACACCCGATGACCAGACTCGAGGACGGGATTGCACGCCGCCTTGGCGCCTTTCGGTAGCGTCATAGTCTGCGCCAGATAGAGCATTGCCGGGACACTGGTGATGTTTGGCAGTCGCTGATCGTCACGGTTTAGTAGCCTGAGATTCTCAAACTCGGCTTCGCCCCGGGCGAGCATTGTTCCACTCGCGAATATCTGGCTCTTGAGATCAACAAGCAACTTTGGGTGCAACCGCTCCAGCAGAATCGCCCCGTTCCTCCATTTGGGCAGCACGACAAGTGTCGGAATGGCGCTGATTTTTTGATCAAACACCGCGCGGTCCATACGCCGTAAGACCTGCTTTTCCTCGTCGGAACCGGCCTTTTCACGCTGCGGAGACAAATTGAACTGCGGCGTGTAAAGCGGCAAAACCCGCAGCCCCACCTTCTCCCGAACCAGCGGACGCTGACCGAGGTAAACCTGAATGTCTTGTCCCTTTGAGTGAGCAAAAGAGACAAAGCCGTTCATACCAATGACCGAACGATCAAGGTTCGGCGGACTGGTCACGGCATACCAGACGAACAGAGCCACCGCAGCAGCGCCGGCCAATACTGCGAACAGACCTCCGGCGCGTCCGCCGCCTGAATGCACCGTCTCCTGTGCCGTTGTGTCCGCATGGCTCATGATACAGCGCCCTCGCCAAGCAATGGCTCTGCATTCCGCACCGCAGTCGCGAATTGATCCCGAGAAATATCGTTGCCGCCAAACAGGACCACCTCAGCCGTCCCAACCAATTGCACCAATTGTCCACGCGATGGCCATGATCCGGGGACCAGAGCCAGAACATCTCGAGCCGTCAAACTGCGGCGCAGCGCAATATTGTTCTGATCTGCTGCACGGCGAAGGCTTTGCAGCAAAAGCGCACGTAATCCAGCGCGTGGATCATCAAGCGCCAGCAACTGTGCTGATGAGAGATATGATTCGTCAGTTTCATCAAACAGGCCCTTCCCAGCAGGACCTTCCTGGAGGTGGTTGAGGGAGTGGTCTTTCGGGCGTCGCGAAAAGAGCCCTCCTCCCATGCGGTTTTTGACCGCAAAAAGAACCAGCGCGATTCCAAACAGCACAAGAACAGCGATGGCCAACTGGCGCATGGTTCCGCGGGCCATGCGATAGTCGCTAACCTTTGTCTCTGCCTTGAAGTCAAGGGCGGCGTCCTGCGGCAGATAAATCGCTTCCGTGCGCTGCCAATGCTTGTTCGCATGGGTGGCAAATTCGGTACTTTGTGCGGTTGTCGGTTTTTCGATGAAACGGAGCTGGGGCTTCTCTTCAGCAGCAGCGAAACCGGCCGGCAAACCAAGACAAAGTGCCATCAAAACCGGGAGCAAGGCTTTCATTGCAGGCCAACGCGATCAACAATGCCACCTGGACACCCGGGTTTTGTCACCGCCGATTGTTCGATCAGATGATTCAGATCCAGTGGTGTGGAAATCCGGCCTCGAATACCCAAAGTCAGTTCTGTGATCAGTTCGCGATTCCCATCACGCTTGCAGGAAATGCGAAGGCGCGCGCCTGCCCCCCTGCCGAATGCCTCATCAAACGCCTCACGGATGGCATCGCCATCGAGCCGCATTCCAATATTGGCAGCAAACAATTGTCTGACGGGAGATTTGTTGATTGTGTCCATGAGCGCAAGCGAATCGGCATAGTAAACCTCGGGTGTGGCTGCATAGCAGGTTCCGTGTTTGATCCATTCATGCCTGTGCAGTTGCGACATGACGCCCGGCATGACGCGATTTAAGCTGACAAGCAGCGCCGGTGTAAGAGAAAGCTCTGCAAGTCTGTCCCAGCGACCGGACTTGTCGGTTCTGACATCCTGGTCGGAAACCCCGCAATAAATGTTGTTTCCGGGCTGAGGCCACAAACCGTGCAGTGTGAAATGGTTGGCATCGTAGCGCCCGGGTTCCTGACTTCGGCATTCGGGTTTGCGCGCCGCCCGTTCGCAAAATGCCGGTTGCCATGAAAATGCCAGCACCATGGCACCATCGTGCTTTTGGCCCCTTGCTTTTTCCTGGCATGCGGCAAGCAAGACTGCACTGATCACGATAGCGACGATCTTCCGTTGTCCCAAATGAGTGAAACCTTGTCGACGCAAACTGTAAGCTATCTTACGGTACCGGAATGGCGATGGAAAGAACGGCGGCAGCGGTGAACATTGAACAGGCTGATATACCCTCGGTCCGCCTGCCGAAGCCGTTTGTAGACTGGTTTGAAGGAAGGGGCTGGCGTCCCCGCACACATCAGGTCGAACTGCTTGCCCGGGCACAAGGTGGCGGATCCACGTTGCTGATTGCGCCGACGGGTGCGGGCAAGACGCTTGCCGGCTTTCTGCCGGCGCTCACTGATCTCGCGGAACGCCCAAAGCGCAAACCCGGCGAAGCCCATCGAGGAATCCACACTCTTTACATCTCGCCACTCAAGGCCCTGGCGGTAGACATCAAGCGCAACCTTGAGACACCAATTGATGAGATGAATTTGCCGATAAAGGTCGAAACCCGGACCGGAGACACACCATCGCACCGGCGCCAGCGGCAAAAGCTCAATCCGCCAGATATTCTGCTGACCACGCCCGAACAGCTGGCATTGCTGATTGCAAACAAAGACGCGGGCAGGTTCTTCAGTGATCTGCGCTATGTGGTGTTTGACGAATTGCATTCCCTGGTCACATCGAAGCGCGGGCACCTGCTATCGCTTGGTCTTGCCCGGTTGAGAGCCCTTCGCTCGGAACTGCAGACCATCGGCCTCTCGGCCACGGTTTCTGAACCTCGGGACCTGTGCCGGTGGCTGGTGGGACAAAACGGCTCCGGCGTCGCCGACGCGTCTTACGCGGCGGGGCTGATCTGCATCGACGGTGGAGCGAAGCCTGAAATCACCATACTGGACACAAAGGAGCGGTTGCCGTGGTCAGGCCATTCTGCACGCCATGCCGTTGGTGAAGTCTACGAGATAATCAAGCAGCACCGTACGTCGATCCTGTTCGTCAACACACGCAGCCAGGCCGAGTTTCTGTTTCAGAATCTGTGGCGCATCAACGAAGACTCTCTTCCCATTGCCTTGCACCATGGCTCGCTCGATGTGGGTCAGCGGCGGCGGGTTGAAGCTGCTATGGCCGACAACGCTCTGCGCGCGGTTGTGGCTACCTCGACCCTCGATCTGGGAATTGACTGGGGAGACGTCGATCTCGTGCTTCACGTTGGCGCTCCGAAGGGAGCCAGTCGCCTCGCCCAGCGGATTGGCCGTTCCAATCACCGCATGGACGAGCCTTCGCGCGCCGTTCTGATACCGGCAAACCGGTTTGAAGTGCTCGAATGCCAGGCTGCGCTGGACGCAAACTATCTCGGTCACCAGGATACTCCGCCGCTGCGATCTGGTGCGCTGGATGTGCTGTGCCAGCACATCCTCGGCATGGCAGTAGCCGGACCTTTCAGTGAAGACGATCTCTACAACGAGGTAATTTCAGCGGCTCCCTACGCGGAACTGGACTGGGATACATTTGAGCGGGCCCTCAATTTTGTGGCGACCGGCGGCTATGCGTTGGCGAACTATGAGCGCTATGCGAAAATCAAACGCACCGAAGACGGAACCTGGCGGCTGACCAATCCGCGCTTCGCGCAGCAATACCGGCTCAATGCTGGAACCATATACGAAGCGCCCTCGCTCACTGTGCGCCTGCTGAAATTTGTCAAGCGAGATGGCAAGGGGATAGCAGCGACCCGGGGAGGGCGATCACTGGGAAAACTGGAGGAGTATTTCCTCGAGCAGATGGTCTATGGCGACACATTTATGTTTGCCGGACAGGTGGTGCGGTTCGAAGGCATTCGAGAAAACGAGGCAATCGTTACGCCTGCAGTTTCGAAGGACCCGATGGTGCCGATGTATGCCGGGTCAAAGTTCCCCCTCACCACCTATCTTGCAGAGCACATACGGCAAATGCTCTCAAAACCAGAGAGCTGGAAAAATCTACCGGTTCAGGTTTCTGAATGGCTTCAGATACAGGCGCAGAAGTCGATCATGCCACGCATCGATCAGATGCTGGTTGAAACTTTTCCCCGGGGCGAGAAGTTCTACCTGGTGGTCTATTCATTCGAGGGACGCATCGCGCACCAGACCCTGGGCATGCTGTTGACCAAGCGACTGGAGCGGGCGCGGGCACGACCGACAGGGTTTGTGGCAACAGACTATTCACTTTGTGTCTGGGGCCTTGATGATATGGGTGCAATGATTGGCGACGGCATGCTCTCCATCGATGCCCTGTTTGAAGAAGACATGTTGGGTGACGACCTTGAAACCTGGATGCAGGACTCCTTCATGCTCAAACGCACCTTTCGCCAGTGTGCGTTAATTGCCGGGCTGATCGAGAAGAACCATCCCGGCAAAGAGAAGACCGGGCGACAGGTCACCGTTTCTTCCGACCTGATCTATGATGTCCTGCGGGAACATGAACCAGATCACATTCTGATGCAGGCCACTCACGAGGATGCAGCGACCGGCCTCCTGGACATTCACCGGGTTGGTGACATGCTGCGCCGCATTAAAGGTTCCATCGTGCACAAAGACCTCGATCAGGTATCACCTCTGGCCGTGCCCATCATGCTGGAAATCGGCAAGGAGGTGGTCGTTGGTGAGGCCAATGAAACCCTGTTGGCAGAAGCCGCAGAAAATCTCATCGAAGAGGCAATGATGTTGTGACGAATTGGTGTAGGTTTTCCCATGAGTGATTCGCCTCTTTCTGTCCGCTGGCCCCGTTCTCACAGGCGCAAGCAGGAGGGTGGAAAGTCGTCCAAGCGTAAACAGGATGCATCACCACCCGATAAGCTGGACGATGATGCCCTGATGGCCCTGAGCGCCAAACAATTTCCGACGCCGGACCTGTTCACGGCTGCAGCGTATGCCGGTACCTGCATTCACGCAGTCAACAATGTTGAACTTGTTACAGATTGTCAGGGCGTCGCCTACTGGCCGGCAGAAGAAGCGCTTCTTGTGGCTGACCTGCACTTGGAGAAAGGATCGTCCTTCGCCCGACGCGGCCAGCTCATCCCACCCTATGACACGATCACCACTTTGCGTCGGTTGGCCGGATCAATCGACAAATGGCAACCGCGCAAGGTGATTGCGCTGGGTGATTCATTCCACGATTCAGCTGCGTCCGCACGCCTGACCCCGGATGCCAGAGCGATGCTGATCGCATTGATGAAGGGGCGGGAATGGACCTGGATAAAGGGCAATCACGACCCCGATCCACCGGTCGACCTGGGGGGTGAGGTGATGCATGAACTACGGCACGGAAACCTGGTTCTGAGACATGAACCAAAAGCCGGTCCTGCCGCTGGAGAAATAGCCGGGCATCTGCACCCCAAAGCCCGGTTGGTGCGGCGCGGTCGTCATGTTCGCCGCTCATGTTTTGCAGCCAGCCGCAGCCGCATGATCCTGCCCAGTTTCGGCGCCTATACGGGTGGGTTAAGTGTGTTTCACAGGGCCTTCGACGGCCTGTTTGAGGAGCGCCGGTTCCACGCATTAATGCGCGGCGACAACCAGGTCTACAGGATTTCCTCTGCTGATCTGAGCTAGAGGCTCAGCAGACATAATCACCCACATATCGGTGGATTGGTGATCTCGAAAGGGACCAACAACAACGGCCGGCTGCGCCGCATTTACCGACAATGGTCAGTGCTGCAATTGCTCCCTTGAAACATGCTGTGTGACGATCCGGGCCATGCGCTGAATTTGTGATTTTGAAACACCGGAATGTATCGGCAGATAAACAACGCTGGCCATCAACGTCTGGGCAGAGCTGTTACTGCCGTTCCCCGCCGCGTCTAACGCACGCATACTGGTTGTTCCACTGGTTGCATCAATTCCGGCTGTTCGCAGCCTGAGCATCAAATTCTCCCGACCTGTTACAATGATCGGGTAGATCCACGTTCCCGTTCCCTGGGTCAGTTGACCTGGACACTGCACCGTATCGGGCAGCGCCTGGCTGAGCAGTTCAGCGCGGTCGACTTCATCCTGAGCCTCGCTGTTGCGGATAATCTGACGTAAAATTGCTGCATAGACTGCATTTGGTGGCTGCTTGCGTATGGCCTTGATCACGTCTCCCTGAAAACCCCGGGCGGCGCGCCCGATAACTTCGTCCGGGTTTTTACCCAGCACCCGGATAGCGCCGAGAAGCATGCCGTAAATTGACTGATGAGAGATGGCTTTCAATGCAGCCAGCTTGAATATCCGTCTGCGGTACCAGTTGATCGGCAAAACCGGATATTCTGTCAGTCGGGCCTCTATCCCGGCAGCCAATACAGCGTTGCGGCACAGCAATGTGCCTCCCGTCAACGCCGTTCGCCGCTTTATCGGTCCAAAGCTCAACATGCTGAAATCGGCATGATTGGAGCCATAGTAAGCACCATCAAATGCCTGCGCCATATCCTCCACCAGCGGCACGCCTTTTGATCGGCAAAATTTAGCTATGTCGGCCAGGTCAAGCTTGCCACCATAGAGCGGGGCGACCACCAACATGCACGTTCTCGGCGACGCCGCTTTTTCAATTGCTGCCACGTGGGGCGCCAGACTGCCCATGTCGAGATCAACAGGAACGGGAACAAGACCATGATGGCGAACGATTTCCGCCATGTTTTCAATGGTTACCGCGCTCATCAGAACTTCGTCACCCTCATCAAATGCGCACACACTCAACAAGGCATCAAAAAGAGTTCGGACAGACAATCCCGGCACCGCCATGCTGTCCGTGCGGCTCGCCAGAGCGGCCAGAAGGTCTGCGCGCAACTGTCGATTGTTGAAGAGAGAAGACGAGAAATACGAAATCAGATCACGCCACGACGCATCAATCAGGAGTCTGGGAACCATGACGCCAACCTCGACCGTCTAGTGCGCTTCATCCCAATTGTCGGCGGCTCGGGCATCCACCTGAAGTGGGACGCTCAAATTCAAAGCGGGCATCGGAGCGTTTTCCATGATGCTTGAGACCAATTTGATTGTTGCGTCCACCTCGGCGTCCGGCACTTCGAAGATCAGTTCATCGTGGACCTGCAAAAGCATCCTGGCCTGCAGGCCCGAGGCCTTCAGCGCCGGCTCCATCTGCACCATAGCTCGCCGGATGATGTCTGCGGCACTGCCCTGAATAGGCGCATTGATGGCGGCGCGCTCGTTGAACGCCCGCATCTGGTGATTGGAGGACCTGATCTCCGGATACCACGCCTTGCGCCCGAAGATTGTCTCGACATAGCCATGTTCACGGGCGAATTGTTTGGTGTTGTCCATGTAGTCCTTGATGCCCGGAAACCGTTCGAAATACATCTTGATGTAGTCCGACGCTTCGCCCCGCTCGATGCCCAGATTGTTGGCGAGACCGAAGGCCGAGATGCCGTAGATGATGCCGAAATTGATCGCTTTCGCCTGGCGACGGACCATCGGGTCCATGCCTTCCACAGGAACGTTGAACATTTCGCTGGCCGTCATCGCGTGAATGTCGATCCCATCGGCAAAAGCTTGTTTCAATTGACCGATATCGGCGACATGGGCGAGCACGCGCAACTCAATCTGGCTGTAGTCGGCGCTGACAAGCTTGTTGCCGGGTTCAGCGACAAATGCGGTCCTTATTTTGCGCCCCTCTTCAGTGCGAACCGGAATGTTCTGCAGGTTCGGGTCGGAAGAAGAGAGGCGGCCGGTTGAGGTTGACGCCATTGAATAGGAGGTATGCACCCGCTTTGTTGTTGGATTGATGAACTCAGGCAAAGCGTCGGTATAGGTCGACCTGAGCTTTGTCAGCTGACGCCAGTCCACAATCCTGCGCGGCAATTCGTGCCCCGCCGCCGCGAGGTCTTCCAACACCTGGGCGCCCGTGGCGTATTGGCCGCTCTTGGTTTTCTTGCCACCTTCAATTCCCATTTTCCCAAACAGGATTTCACCCAGCTGTTTGGGCGAACCGACATTAAACTTCTCACCTGCCAGCTCATATATCTCAGCTTCCAGCGCCGCGGCTTTCTGGGCGAGCTCTCCGGACAGACGGGATAGAATCTGCCGGTTGACAGAGATGCCCCGCGCTTCCATCCGGCAGATAACCTCCACCAGGGGCCGCTCCAGCCGTTCGTAGACAACGGTCATCTTCTCGGCGACGACCCTCTGCTTTAAGACCTGCCAGAGGCGCAGGGTCACATCGGCGTCTTCCGCGGCATAGGCCGTCGCCTTATCGACCGGCACCTTGTCAAAGGTTATCAGCGATTTTCCGCTGCCTGCCACCTCCTTGAACGGTATCGGCGTGTGCCCGAGCAGGGTTTCCGACAAGGTGTCCATGCCGTGCTTCGTGCGCCCTGCATCCACCACATAAGAAAGCAACATCGTGTCGTCGAAGGGGGCAATCTCAACATCATAACGCGACAGCAAAAGCCAGTCATATTTGATGTTCTGGGCGATCTTCAGAACTGAGGGCGCTTCGAGAAGTGGCTTGAGAAGTGAGAACATATCGGCCAGTTTGATCTGGTCGGGATCCAGGCCCTCGCTGAACATGTCATCGCTGTCGCCCGACGTGTGGGCGATTGGGATGTAACAGGCCCTTCCCGGCGCGGTTGCCAGCGATATTCCCACAAGATCGGCCTGCATGGCATCCAGCGAAGTTGTTTCCGTGTCCACCGCCACGTAGCCCATGTTGTAAGCCTCGGCGATCCAGCGCTTCAGCGATTCCAGATCCCGCACGGTCTCGTAGCCGGTATTGTCGATCTCGCTACCCGCTGCCTGAACGGAAATATTTTGCGCATAGTTCTGTGGCGTGAGAACCTGGCCGTCACCAGTTGATGATGCATCCGCAAGTGGGTCGTCGGCCGCATCTGCCGCCTGCGATGATGCATCGAGATCAGGGCCGCGTAAGGCATAGCCGTCCACGCGGATATCCTGGGCATCAATGTCAGCGGCATCTGTGTCCGTTTCAGATGCGACACGCCTTGTCAGTGTGTTGAGTTCAATTCCTTTGAGAAAAGCGATCAGCCTGGGCCCGTTGACCGGTTCCAGAGCCAGCGCATCCAGCGCCGTATCGAGCGGCGTATTGATGTCCAGAGTCACCAGCTTTTTTGATATCCGGGCCTGATCGGCAAATTCAATCAGGTTTTCGCGTCTCTTGTTTTGTTTGATTTCGCCAGCCCGCTCGAGCAGCTCCTCAAGCGTGCCGTATTCGTCGAGCAATTGTGCCGCGGTTTTGGGGCCAATGCCCGGCACACCAGGAACGTTATCGGTGGAGTCGCCTGCAAGCGCCTGAAGGTCGATCATTTTGTCAGGACCGACGCCGAATTTTTCGATCACCTCGCCGGTGCCGACGCGCCGGTCTTTCATGGTGTCGTACATGATCACCTGCGGCCCGACGAGTTGCATCAGGTCCTTATCGGACGACACGATCGTGACATCGCCTCCGGCCTCCCGTGCTTCGCGTGCATAGGTGGCGATGAGATCGTCCGCCTCATACCCCTCTTTCTCAATGCAGGGCACGTTGAAGGCATGTGTGGCCTGACGAATCACTCCGAACTGTGGACGCAAATCCTCGGGTGGCGCGTCTCGATTGGCCTTGTATTCAGGATAGATCTCGTTGCGAAAAGTGGTTGAAGAATAGTCGAAAATGACCGCAAAATGAGTGGGCACAACGCCGGCTGCCGTATCGCGCGCCTCCCGAAGAAGTTTCCACAGCATATTGCAAAAACCGGAGACAGCACCGATGGGCAGACCGTCCGACTTTCGGGTCAGTGGTGGCAACGCGTGATAGGCGCGAAATATGTAGGCCGAACCATCGACCAGAAACAGATGATCGCCCTTTTTCATGGCGGACACTCATAAATTACGGGACTCGCTGTGACGATGGCCAAGCATTGCGTGGTTTGCAAGCGCAGGGAGTCGTCACCCTCACAAATTCATGACAATTAGAGTCTTGAATAAGACGCAATTCGTTTCCATTTCTATGGAACGCCGACGACGCATCGGCTCGCCATCTGCTGAAATGTTCCCCCGTTTCGGCGACCGGCACTGCGACCAGCTCCAATTCCCCTCTCCTGAGGTTGGTTGAAACGCGTCAGGGCTTCAGGGGTCTTTACTGACCGCTGAAGCCCTTTTTTATGGCCGGTGACCGCGCTAGAGTTTGGCAAAAACAAAAAGGCATTTCCTGATGAGTAAACTAGACCAGGCCCTTGAAGCCGTAGACGCCAATCTTGATGGCTCGCTGGAACGATTGTTCGAGCTTCTCAGGATCGAAAGCATTTCAACTGACCCTGCCTACAAGGATCAGTGCAGTGCGGCCGGACAATATCTGGTCGATGCCTTGAACGAGATCGGATTTGACGCCAGCCTTCGACTCACCCCCGGTCACCCCATGGTTGTTGCCCATCATGACGGGCCTGAAGGCGCGCCGCATGTGCTTTTTTACGGCCATTATGATGTCCAGCCGGTGGATCCAATTGAGCTTTGGGACACGCCGCCCTTTGAACCCACCATCAAAGAGGTGAACGGTGCAAAACGAGTCTATTGTCGCGGTTCATCGGACGACAAAGGCCAGCTCATGACTTTCGTGGAAGCGTGCCGGGCCTGGAAACAGACCAGCGGCGGTCTGCCCTGCAGAGTTTCCATTTTGTTTGAAGGCGAGGAAGAATCCGGTTCGCCCAGCCTCGACAGGTTTTTGAAAGAAAACGCCGACGAACTGAAGGCCGACATTGCGCTGGTTTGCGACACAAGCATGTGGGATGCCGATACGCCGGCAATTACAACAGCCCTGCGGGGAATGGCGAGCGAGGAAGTCATTATTCATGCCGCTAACCGGGATCTGCATTCTGGCTATTACGGCGGAGCCGCACAGAACCCGATCCACATAATTTCGCGCATCATGTCGGCCCTGCACGATGAATCAGGTCGTGTGACCCTGGAAGGGTTCTATGACGGGGTTGAGGAAGTCCCAGACGATATCAAGAAGCAATGGGCCGGCCTCGGGTTTTCTGCACAGGACTTTCTTGGTGCGATCGGTCTTTCCATGCCTTCGGGAGAAGCCAACAGATCGGTCCTTGAGCAGACATGGGCGCGGCCAACAGCGGAGGTGAACGGCATTACCGGGGGCTACACCGGAGACGGCTTTAAAACCGTAATTCCGGCACAGGCCTCGGCGAAAGTGTCCTTCCGGCTGGTGGGGAAGCAGGACCCCCACAAAGTCATTGAAGCCTTTCACAAACACGTGGAGGCCATGCTGCCTGAGGATTGTTCGGTGAGTTACATAGGACATGGCCGTGGTCCCGCAACTCAGCTGGATTACAACATGCCGGAGTTGAAAAAGGCGGCAGCGGCGCTGACCGAGGAATGGGGCAAGGATGCAGCAATCATCGCCGGAGGTGGATCAATACCCATCGTCGGCGATTTCCAGCGCGAGCTGGGCATGGCATCGCTGATGATCGGATATGCGCTGGCGGACGACGCCATTCATTCGCCCAACGAGAAATACGAACTGAAGAGCTTTCACAAAGGCGCCCGTTCCTGGGCCCGGGTCTTGTCGGCCCTGGCAGACTAGACTTCGCCAACGCGGCGTCGAAAGTGCCTGATTATTCGGCCGCCTGAAGGGCCGCCTTGGTGGATCCGGGTTTCTTCGGGGCGATTATTGCCCATTGCGGACGATGGAACAGAAACATGCCAATGCCTGTGTGACGCACGATGGCGTAGAAAATCATCGGGCCGGCAACACCGACAATCGTGCTGATGAGCGACATTGTCCCCACATCCATCCACGGAGCGAATTTCAGCAGACCAAGCCGCATGATGATCATCGGCAAAAAGAAAGCCAGGTAAACCACAATTGAATTGGCTCCCAAATGGGTCAGGAACCGAAACAGTGTGATCCGACTGATCAGCGAGGATGTGATAATAATCGCGATGGCACCCGCCGCTCCCAAAGCCAGTGACAGGACGGGCCAGGTGGCGATACCCCAATAGACCGCCAGACCGTTGACAATAAACCAGGCGACAAACCCGACGGCTGAGGCGCTCACATGATTGCGCGCCCAGGTGGCGAAGGCGAATATGTGGCTTGCGAACAGATAACCGGCGACGAAGTAGATGAACCGTGCGCAGAATTCGTCGACCAGTACCCAGCCATGTTCCACCGGCGTTACGCCAAGCGTCCCCGCCAGCAGGTTCAGCGTCTCACCGGTATTGACCGGCATAATTTCCAGAATGGCGGCTGCTCCAAGCAACCAGTAGGGTCGGTCTTTCAACAGTTTGGTGACGACGAAAAACACCGGCAGCATGTAGATGAACCAAAGTGTTCCAAACGGCTGTATCGCAGTGAAAGCCAGGGCTCGCGCCACTTCAAGCACTGTTGCGCCGTCTTTCAGCATGAACGGCGCCTTAAAGGCGAACTGGATCAGCACCCACAGCACATAAAAATAGAAGAAGTGAACCACTTTGCGGTCGAGATAGAGGCGCCAGGGGCGGTTGATGGTCGCGGCGAGAAACAGCCCCGATATCAAAAAGAAGTCTGGCATGCGGAACGGCGCAGCAAAGGCGACAACAGCGTGCATGTAGCCCGTTTCGTCCGCAGCTTTTCCCAGGCCCAGGGTGGTATGCATCATAACCACAAAGATGATGCAAATGCCTTTGGCTGCATCGACCCAGTCAACGCGCGACGAGCCGGTCTCAGCCTTCTGGCCGACCCGTGTGTTGAGAAAAGTGCCCGTGTCTGCCATCGCCTAACCCTCAAAGCGGCAAATTTGCGGGGCGCAATGCCGTTTCTGCGGAAATGAGACCACAAAAGGCTGGGAAATTCGTTAAGGCGCATGCAGGCGTGTTCAGAAATTCGTGAAGCCCACCTGCAACGTGGTTAACGCCGATCTTTACCAGTACTTAAAAGGCAATTGATAATCCTCATGCCTGATTAGCAATACTATCCGAGTCGGCTTATGTCCGGGCCGGACCTGTGCACGCATAGCGGGACGTCATGGCCAAAAGCAGCAACAAAAGCCCGCGCCGCAAGCGCGTTGAGCCGCGCTTTGAAAGCAAACGTACAGTACGGGCCAAGCCTTCAGACCGTGTTGGTTCAAACCAGAAGCGCGGCGGCGCACAGCGCCGCAATAAACCACTGCTTTGGCGGTTTGTTGGAGGGCTTTTGAGGCGCACCCCGAGACTGGCTTATTGGGGGCTGGTCGCCGGTTTGTGGGGCGGCCTGGTTGTTTCAGCGATCGTCGGCTTTTACGCGACTCAACTGCCCAGCGCTGAGACCTGGCAGATTCCTGAACGGCCACCCAACGTCCGCATTCTGGCTTCAGATCAAAGTGTGATGGCCGACCGCGGGCTTACCGGGGGTAAAGCTCTGCGTCTCGAGGAAATGTCGCCCTACATAGCCCAGGCCGTGGTCTCGATCGAAGATCACCGGTTTCACAAGCATTTTGGATTTGACCCGATCGGCTTCACCCGCGCCATGGTTCGCAATGCGATGCAGGGCCGATTGCGGGAGGGAGGGTCCACGATCACACAGCAATTGGCCAAGAATCTGTTTCTGAAGCCCGAGCGCACGTTTGGTCGCAAGGTTCAGGAACTCATTTTGGCTGTCTGGCTTGAAACCAGGTATTCGAAGGCGGACATCCTGGAACTCTACCTCAACCGCGTTTACTTCGGCTCGGGAGCGACCGGCGTAGACGCAGCCAGCAGACGCTATTTCGGCAAATCAGCGCGCCATGTTGAGCTCAGTGAGGCGGCACTGCTGGCCGGACTGCTGAAGGCCCCTTCACGGTACTCGCCGGCCCGCAGTCCCAAACTGGCTCAAAAGCGTGCCAATCTGGTTCTCAAAGCCATGCAGCGAGAAGGCTATGTGAAGCCCGGGACTGTGACGCCGACATCAGCAAATCCGGGGGAAAACGCCCGTCATTTCCGCTCCGGCCCGGAACACTTTGTGGCCGACATGGTCATGAAGGAAGCAAAGTCGATACTTGGTACGATCGACAGGGACGTTGTCATCGAAACCACCATATCGCCGTTCCTCCAGGCTGCAGCACAGTCCTATCTGACAGAAGCGCTGGCAAAACACGGAAAGAAGAAGCGGGTTTCGCAGGCAGCGCTCGTCTCTCTAACGCCCAACGGCGCCATACGATCATTAATCGGCGGCCGGGATTACAGCCACAGCCAGTTCAACCGGGCGACTGAAGCTAAGCGGCAGCCCGGGTCAGCGTTCAAAACCTTTGTCTGGCTTGGGGCTCTTGAAAACGGGCTGACGTCACAAACAATTCGAAACGATGTCCGCGTTGCCTACGGCAAATGGGAACCGCAGAATTACGACAAGCGGTATCGCGGCGCTGTGACACTCGATCACGCATTTTCGAAGTCTCTCAACACGATTGCTGCCCAGCTGGTTATGGAAACCGGGCCAAAGAATGTCTCAAAGCTCGCCGGCCGGATGGGTATTGGCTCAAGACTTACAGCCAATGCTTCTCTGGCGCTGGGAACGTCAGAAGTGAGTCTGATGGAGCTGACCGCTGCATATGCCCCTCTTGCCAACGGCGGCCGCACCGCGAAACCCTTCATCATCAAAAGGATCATCCGTGACAATGGCGAGGTCCTCTACCGGCACAAATCCCTGAAACAAAAATCCGTTGTTTCTGCGCGGGCACTGGGCGACATGAACGCGATGCTCGCCAATGTCATGGCTAATGGCACGGGGAAGGCTGCACGGATCAGCCATCCGGCCGGCGGTAAGACCGGTACGTCCCAGAACTTCCGAGACGCCTGGTTTGTCGGCCACACGGCCCATTTGGTTACCGGCGTCTGGTTCGGCAATGATGACAATTCTCCGACGCACAAACTGACGGGTGGATCTCTGCCGGCGCGCGTGTGGCGCGACTTCATGGAAGTGGCACATGGCGACAAGCAAAAGCTGCCTCTGCCCGGTGCGGCAGAATATCTTGCGGCGCTGCCGACTAACATTGCCACGCCGAAAGCCAGGCCGGATTTGACGGACCCACAACGGCTGGCAGAGCTTCAGAACCTCAAGGCACGTGTGAAGCAGTCAATGAAGAAGCGGGAAACCCGGTCGATTATCGATGTGATACTGGGACGAGGCAGCTAGACGAGGCGGCCGAAAATCAGGCCGCCTTCGGTGCCGCGCCCCGCACGTTATCATCGACGTGAACCTCGAACTTGGCAAAGTTTTCGATGAACATCTGCACCAGTTTTTGAGCCTGCGAGTCGTAGTCTTCGGCATCGGCCCATGTGTCGCGAGGACGCAACAACAGATCGTCAACTCCAGGGACTGCAACCGGAACCTCAAACCCGAAATTCTCGTCGATCCGCATTTCCGCATCGTTCAGCGTGCCGTCCAATGCACCTTTCAGCAAAGCCCTCGTCGCCTTGATCGGCATCCGTGAACCTTCGCCGTATCGCCCGCCGGTCCAGCCGGTATTCACCAGCCAGCAGGTTGCATTGTGTTCGGCAATCTTGTCGCGCAACAAATTGCCGTATTCGCTGGGATGGCGCGGCATAAATGGAGCGCCAAAGCACGTTGAAAAAGTAGCCTGAACGCCGGAGACGCCCTTCTCTGTCCCCGCTACTTTGGCAGTGTAGCCAGAGAGAAAATGATACATGGCCTGCGCTGGAGTCATGCGCGAAATTGGTGGCAGGACGCCAAAGGCATCAGCCGTCAACATGATGATTGTTTTAGGCCGAGGCGCCAGGCCAGTTTCCGAAGCATTGGGTATGTAATGCAGCGGGTAGGCCACTCGAGAGTTCTCTGTAAGCGTACTGTCGTCGAAGTCCGGCTCTTTGGTCACCGGATCAAGCACCACGTTTTCCATTACCGAACCCCACATGCGGGTCGTCGCATAAATCTCCGGTTCAGCCTCTTGCGACAAGCGAATGGTCTTGGCGTAGCAACCGCCTTCAAAATTGAAAATCCCGTTGTCCGACCAACCGTGCTCATCATCTCCAATCAGGGTTCGGGATGCATCGGATGAAAGTGTTGTCTTTCCGGTACCGGAAAGACCGAAAAACAATGCCGCATCGTCTCCATCACCGACATTGGCTGAGCAATGCATGGGCATAACGCCTTTGGTCGGCAGCAGATAGTTCAGGGCGCCGAATACGGATTTCTTGGTTTCACCGGCATATTCGGTTCCGCCAATCAAAACGATGCCACGCTTCAGATTGACCGCAATGACGGTTTCAGAATTGCACCCGTGGCGCTGCGGATCAGCGCGAAAACTGGGAAGGTTAATGATCGTCATGTCCGGCACGAAGTCGCCAAGCTCGGACGTTTCGGGGCGGCGCAGCATGTGGCGGATAAACAGACCATGCCAGGCGAATTCAGCGTAGATTCGCGCACCGATTCGATAGGCGGGATCAGCACCGCCGTAAAGATCCTGCGCAACGAGATCCTTGCCCTCTGCGTGGCTCAGAAAGTCCTGCAGCAGCACATCGAAACACTCTTCCGGCATTGCCTGGTTGTTGTCCCACCAGACTGTGCCTTCCGTCTCGGAATCCCGAACGATGTACTTGTCAGTAGCAGAGCGACCCGTGTGTTTGCCAGTCGTGACGGCCAGGGGCCCTCCGGCCGCAACTTCGCCCTCACCACGCTCCAGAGCCAGATTGTACAAGGCCTCTTCACCGTCGTTCCAGCGAATTGACGCCACGTTGCGCAGCCCGACGGATTCTGGTCCGATGGCCGCGTTGCGAATACCTGATTGTTTCACGATGTTGCCGCCTCTTGTTTCAGGGCCGCCTCGATCGAGGCGTAAAGAAGCCCGCTCCGGGCCATTTGGGTGGACGGACCCTATTGGCCCGATCCGTCCGTGACAACAGTGTGACAACGCCTAAATCGATGAGACTTTTGGGTAAATCGATTAGATTTATGGAGAATGTTTTCTCTGGGTTAACGGCCCTGGTTTCAACCGTTTCAGGTATGCCCGCAGCCGCGGACTGAAAGTCGCACAAATTTCGCCCTATTCGTGTCGCAATGAAGCTTCCTTGGCACTTTTTCAATTAACGCATAGATTATTGTTCAAAGTTGCTGTTTATCCGCAACAAATCGGAGACTCCCCCACATGGCGACAATTGCCCTCGTCGATGACGACCGAAATATTCTGACATCCGTCTCGATAGCACTGGAATCTGAAGGCTACAGAGTAGAAACCTACACGGATGGATCATCCGCGCTTGATGGGTTGTCTGCCAAACGGCCCGACCTCGCCATTTTCGATATCAAGATGCCGCGCATGGACGGTATGGAATTGCTGCGGCGACTGCGGCAAAAATCCGACCTTCCGGTGATTTTCCTGACCTCCAAAGACGACGAAATTGATGAACTGTTCGGCCTCAAGATGGGTGCCGATGATTTCATTACAAAGCCGTTCTCACAGCGTTTGCTTGTGGAGCGCGTCAAGGCTGTGCTGCGCCGCACTGCGGCTCGGGCCGAAGGTGCGACCCGCAACGGAGATGCCGGATCAGCATCGCTTCTCGAGCGCGGGCATCTGTCGATGGATCAGGAACGGCACACCAGTATGTGGAAAGGCAAACCGGTGACACTGACCGTGACCGAATTCTTGATCCTTTTCGCACTGGCTCAGCGTCCAGGCGTTGTCAAAAGCCGGGATTCACTCATGGATGCCGCCTATGACGACCAGGTCTATGTTGATGATCGGACGATTGACAGTCACATCAAGAGACTGCGCAAGAAGTTCAAACAGACCGATGATGATTTTGACATGATTGAGACCCTGTATGGTGTCGGTTACCGGTTTCGGGAGGGCTGATCGCCTTGACCGATGCCACCTATCTTGACGCATCGCAAAGCGCACCGAGAACCGGTGGCGTTGATCGTCGAGCAGTGGCAGAGGCGGACACTGGCGCCCAGGCGGAAAAGCAGGTGAAAGAGCGGCCCAGGCGACCGGGCATTGGCAAGCGCGTCAAAAGAAATATTGCCCGCTTTTTCGGCCGCTATGTCTTTACCAGCCTGACCCAGCGCATCATCTTTCTCAATATGGCAGCGCTTTTTGTGTTGCTATCCGGGATTTTGCTGCTGCATCAGTTTCGCGACAGCCTGATTGAAGCGCGCGAGGAAAGTCTTCTCAGCCAGGGGGAGATCATATCCGGCGCCATAGCAGCCCAGGCAACGGTCAGCACAGACGCACTCACCATTGATCCTGAACGTCTCCTCGAATTGCAGGCCGGGGAAAGCACTTACCCGATGGAGAGCGAAACAGAGAATTTTGACTTTCCCATTGATCCAGAACGGGTCGCACCGGTGCTGCGACGCTTGATATCGCCGACCCGGACCAGAGCCAGAATCTATGACCGGGACGGGCTGATCATTCTCGATTCCGACCGCCTCTACTCACGCGGCCAGATCCTGACCTATGATTTGCCTCCGGTTGATGGAACCGGTCCAGGAATTTTGGAACGCAGCTGGACTGGCTTCAAGAATTGGTTTCTGCGCAGTGACCTGCCGGTTTACAAGGAACTGCCAGACGGCAATGGAACCGGATACAGCGAAGTGGTCACCGCGCTGACCGGGCGTCCTGGCTTTATTACCCGGCGCACCGAAGACGGTGACACAATTGTATCTGTCGCCGTTCCGATCCAGCGTTTTCGAGCTGTTCTCGGTGTCTTGTTGCTGTCAACCGAAGCCGGCGACATTGACAACATCATTCGTAAGGAAAGGCTGGCCATCCTGCGTACATTCGGCGTGGCTGCCGCCGTGACAATTTTGCTCTCTATTCTGCTTGCTTCAACAATAGCGCGCCCATTGCATCGCTTGTCTGCAGCGGCGGAGCGTGTACGCCTGGGGGTCAAGTCGCGCGAGGAAATACCCGATTTTTCCGACCGCCGGGATGAGATAGGGCACCTTTCCACGTCGCTTCGGGATATGACGCTGTCGCTCTACGCCCGCATCGATGCCATCGAAAGCTTTGCCGCAGATGTGAGTCATGAATTGAAAAATCCATTGACCTCATTGCGAAGCGCAGTGGAAACCCTTCCGCTGGCTCGCAAGGAAGAGCAGAAAGCCCGACTGCTGGAGATCATAAACCATGATGTTCAGCGACTGGACCGCTTGATATCTGACATTTCAGACGCATCCCGCCTGGATGCCGAAATGGCGCGCGAAGATGCCGAGCCGGTCGATCTCGCGGCGCTGCTGACGCATTTCAGCGACACCTATACAAACATGGCAGAAAACACACAGGCCAGCGTCCCTCGGTTGACCCTGAAGGTTGGAAACTTCACGCCACCGACGGCCCGGAAAAAGGGTGAGGTCCCGCAGGCGCCATGGCATATTGCGGGTCATGGTGGACGACTTGGCCAGGTTGTTGCCAATCTGATTGAAAACGCCCGCTCCTTTGTTCCGCGTCCGGGAGGCCGTATTGATTTGGAGCTTTATCAGACGGGACCCTTCGCCGTCATAACCGTCACCGACAATGGGCCAGGCATACCAGAAGACAACACCACCCGAATTTTCGAACGGTTCTATACCGATCGGCCGCCCGAAGAAGCCTTCGGCCAGAACTCCGGCCTGGGGCTTTCGATCACCAGGCAAATTGTCGAGGCTCACGGTGGTACGATACGAGCAGGCAACGTGCTGGCCGCCGATGGTGTAAGCAGCGCAGGGGCGCGCTTCACGGTGACAATTCCGCTGTATCAGGATCGCTGACGTCGTGACCAGCATCCACGGCTGTGCGTTGCTTCTTGGGACCCGGGGCGTGTTGTTGCGGGGCCCATCCGGGAGTGGGAAAAGCCACCTGGCGCGCGTTCTGATCGGCGCTTGTCAGCATTCAGGTCGTTTTGCCCGCTGGATTTGCGACGACCGCGTGTTGTTGGAAAACTTCAATGGGGCACTGGTCGCCCGCAGTCCGGCAACTATTGAAGGTAAGGCCGAACTGCGAGGTATCGGCATCGTCGAGGTCACGTCCGAGCCGGTAGGCCTGCTGGATTTAGTTGTTGATCTGGTAGAAGAAACAGAGCGTATGCCGGAACCTGATCAGGTGAGTGTGGCGGCCGCCAATTCGCCGGAAACCATCAGCCTGCCGCGACTTCATGTCCCACAAAGAACTGCTGATATCAGCGGGCCCCTTGTGCTCGCCCGCCTCGGTTTCACGTTCGCTTAACTGGCTCAAATTTTTTTGCTTGCAAGAATTCCTGCCCGTGCAAAGATAAGTCCCGCTTCGGAAACAAACACTTCTGAGAAATTCTCAGGATCGGACCCATAGGCACTCCTTTCTCCCCATGATCGGTCTCGTTCTCGTCACCCATGGCAGCCTTGCCAAAGAATTTCAGCTCGCGCTTGAGCACGTGGTTGGCCCGCAGGAGCAGATCGACACGGTTTCAATCGGCCCGGATGACGACATGGAGCAGCGGCGACAAGACATCCTCGCTGCCGTTGCATCCGTCAATTCCGGCCCCGGAGCCATCATTTTGACCGACATGTTTGGTGGAACCCCTTCAAATCTGTCGATTTCGATTATGGATCCGGGCCTCGTCGAAGTTGTTGCAGGTGTCAATCTGCCAATGCTGATCAAACTTGCCAGTGTTCGTGCGGAAGACGACATGGACGCGGCGCTGGAAAAAGCCATCGATTCGGGCAAACGCTATATCAATGTGGCGAGCCAGGTGCTTGCCGGGAAATGAGCTCTTCCGCCGGACCCCGCTCTCTCGCAATCATCAACGAACGCGGGCTTCACGCCCGCGCCTCGGCCAAGTTTGTAAAGACCGCTGAAAAGTTTGAATCCCACATCACCGTCACCCGGGACGGACAAAGCGTCGGGGGAACTTCAATCATGGGACTGATGATGCTTGCCGCCTCTCCTGGATGCTGCATCGAGGTCTCTGCACAGGGTCCCGATGCTGAGGCGGCTCTGGAAGCGATAGAGGCGCTGGTTGCAGATCGGTTCGGAGAAGAGACCTAGAGAGCCTGATGTCCGCAAAACATTGGCAGTCGCGCACCCGACAGCGCGTCCGGCTGGACGAGAAAAGAACGACGGTTCATCCCCAATATTGTCCTAGATCCGCCTTAAGGCCACCAGGTCAACCGAATGGTCAGCTCCCTTGTGAAGCACCAAATCGGCACGCAAGCGCGTGGGCAGAATGTTTTCGTGCAGGTTGGCGAGGTTGATGCGTTTCCACAAATCGAGGGCTATCGCCAGGGCCGCGTCTTCGGATACCTCACTGTAGCGATGAAAGAACGAAGCCGGGTCGCGAAATGCCGTATCCCGCAGCCGCATAAACCGTTCAACGTACCAGCGCTGAATGAGGTCTTCCTCGGCGTCGATGTAGATCGAGAAATCGAAGAAATCGGAGACAAACGGAACCGATTTCCCATCGCGCGGCAGATCGCTGACCTGAAGGACGTTGATGCCCTCGAAGATCAGTATGTCCGGCTGATCGACTGTGATGAATTCATCCGGCACAACATCGTAGACCATGTGCGAATAGACCGGAGCCTGAACATTACGGCGCCCAGCCTTGATGTGGGTCAGAAACTCCAGAACCGCGCGCCGGTCAAAGCTTTCAGGGAAACCCTTTCGATCCATGATGTTCTGCCTGCGCAGTTCTGCATTGGGCAGCAGAAATCCATCGGTGGTAATCAGGTCAACCTTCGGGCTCGCCGGCCAACGGGTCAGCAGCTCACGCAAAATGCGTGCCGTCGTCGACTTTCCCACCGCCACCGATCCTGCAATTCCAATGATGAACGGTGTTTTGGAACGCTTGATGCTTAGAAACTTTCGGCGCTGATCGAACAGGTTCTTGGCTGATTCTACATGGGACGCCAGAAGCCGGGAAAGCGACAAATAGATTTGTCGAACATCGTCCAGCGCGATGGGGTCATTCAGCGAGCGGAGGCGCGTCACTTCGTCCTCTGTCAAGGTCAGGGGCGTATCAGCGCGGAACTGTGACCACTCATCTGCTGTGAAAGTAAGATAAGGCGAGAAATCCGGATCACCAAAAAGCTCTTCAAACTGATCTTTCTGACCCGCTTGCCCGGTGGTGGCTTCAATGGTCATCGAGAGGCCTTTTCGGCAATGCCGGACTGCGTGGTGCGCCGCTGCAGCTCTGCCATAACTTCGTCGAGAGCCACGTCTTTCATATGCAGTACGACAAGCAAATGGTACAGCAGATCTGCGGCCTCGTCGCGCAGTCCGTTGCGATCCCGGGTCACAGCCGCAATCACGGTTTCCACCGCCTCCTCGCCGAGTTTTTCCGCCGCCTTTTCGATACCCTTTTCAACGAGTTTTGCGGTCCAGGAATCAGCCGCGCCGCTTGCTGCTCTGCTGGCGACAATTGCTTCCAGATCGGAAAGGGAGAACTGGGACATAAGACACTGTGTCCGGTTGAACGCAAAACGGGAGGTGCGTGTATCAGATTTTTTGGCGAACCGGAATGCCCGCTTCCGCCATATGTTTTTTTGCTTCAGCGATCGTATAGGTGCCGAAATGAAAAATCGAGGCCGCGAGAACGGCGTTGGCATGGCCTTCGACCACAGCATCCACAAGGTGATCCAGACTTCCCGCCCCTCCGGACGCAATGACGGGGACTGACACCGCATCAGAAATTGCCCGGGTCAACGACAGATTGTATCCATCCTTCGTTCCGTCCCGGTCCATAGACGTCAGCAGAATTTCACCTGCACCCTTCGCAACCATGAGCTGCGCAAACTCGACGGCATCGATTCCTGTGGGCGTACGACCGCCGTGGGTGAAGACCTCAAACCGCTCGTCCTCACCGCCGTCTGCGACCCGCTTGGCATCTATGGAAGCAACGATGCACTGGTTGCCAAATTTGTCAGCAGCGCGGGCGACCACATCGGGGTCACTCACTGCCGCCGTATTGAACGAAACTTTGTCAGCACCGGCGAGGAGCAACTTGCGCACATCCTCGGGCGAGCGCACCCCACCGCCCACCGTCACCGGCATGAAGCATTGTTCGGCCGTTTTCGCGACAACGTCAAAAATGGTCTCGCGGTTGTCAGACGATGCAGTGATATCCAGAAAACAAAGCTCATCAGCGCCTGCTGCGTCGTAGACCTTTGCGGCTTCTACCGGGTCGCCCGCATCAATCAGATCGACGAAGTTGACCCCTTTGACAACGCGGCCATCCTTGACATCAAGGCACGGTATGATGCGGATTTTCAAGGTCATCGCTCTGCCTTCAAAACAGCCAGAGCCTTAGCCGGATCGATCCGTCCGTCGTAAAGCGCCCGGCCCGAAATGGCGCCCTCCAGAACCAGCGCGTCAGGCTGCCTCAAACGGAGAATATCGTCCATTGAAGCGAGACCACCAGATGCAATCACCGGAATATTGGTGCTTTGTGCCAATGCAAGCGTGCTTTCCCAGTTGATGCCGGTGAGAACGCCATCGCGGTCGATATCGGTGAAGATGATGGCCGCGACGCCGGCATCTGCGAAGCGAGCCGCCATGTCTATGACAGTCAACTCCGATGTTTCGGCCCAGCCTTCCACAGCCACTTTACCGCCCTTGGCATCGATGCCCACGGCGATCTTGCCAGGAAACCGCTTACTGGCAGCGCGTACAAGATCCGGGTCCCGCACGGCAATGGTACCGAGAATCACCCGGGCGATTCCCTTGTCGATCCAGTATCGGACGTGGTCCAGAGTTCGAATGCCGCCGCCGAGCTGAACAGGATTCCGTGTCGAAGCCAATATGGCTTCTACAGCTTCACCATTGACCGCTTCGCCGGCAAAGGCACCGTCCAGATCGACCACGTGGAGCCATTCAAATCCCTGGTCTTCGAAGGCCTTGGCCTGGGCACCGGGATCGGTGTTGTAAACCGTCGCCTGCTCCATATCGCCGAGCTTGAGCCGAACGCATTCACCGCCCTTTAGATCGATTGCCGGAAACAAGATCATGGTCGCCACCGCAAAAAATTGGCGATCAGCGCAAGCCCGAGCGTCTGACTTTTCTCGGGGTGGAACTGAGTGCCGAGCATGTTGTCCCGCGCAACGATCGCTGTAACCGACTGCCCATAATCCGTGCTGGCAAGCACGGCGGATTTCTCTTCCGCCTGCAAGTGATACGAATGAACGAAATAGGCATGCAAACCCTGCTCTCCAAGTTCGATCCCGTCCAGCACCGGATGGTTTCGATGAGCGGTCAGAGTGTTCCAGCCGATCTGCGGAATTTTGAGTGACCTGTCGACAGGCTGCATCTCAACCACATCGCCGGCAATCCAGCCAAGGCCCGGGGTTACTTTCTTTTCCAGGCCACGAGACGACATGAGCTGCATGCCGACACAAATGCCAAAGAACGGCGTATCGCCGTCTCGCACCCGTTCCTGCAGGACCTCGACCATACCGGGCACTGCATCCAGTCCAGCGCGGCAATCAGCATAGGCACCGACTCCCGGCAGAACAATGCGGTCGGCTGTGCGCACATGGTCGGCATCTGAGGTCAGGACAATGGAGGCGGCCAGTTCGGCCTCACGTGCTGCGCGCTCGAAGGCTTTCGTCGCCGACTTCAGATTGCCGGAACCATAGTCGATAATGGCCACGCGCATCATCAGTTGCCTTCTGGAAACAAGCCGAAGGCGAGATCATCGGGCGCGTTCTTCCTGGTCGAAAGCCTTGGCATGGTCACCGTATCAGCGAGGCCATGGCCGGCCTCTTCCGGAACCGCATTGAGATAACGAGCGACGGCGACGTCTTCGCTGGAGGCCTCCACCACATCAACCAGCTCGTATCCGTTGCGCTCCAGTTGCGCCCGTCGCAGCTGATTTCCCTCCAGCATCAGATAGATGCCGGGAATCCCTCCCAGAAACAGGGCCGCTGGGGCGTAGGCTGTCGCCAGCGCCGAGAATATTATTCCGGTCAAAACGCAATAGACGGCAAGCTCCCACCACAAACGGTGTCGGGCCAGCCAGATGGGTGGCGCAAGAATCGCCCATTTCGCCAGCGCCTCCGGTATAGCTACCAACGCGTCGTACCGGCCGTCCTGATCGCCGGGTACAGTCGAGGAAGGCTTTATGTGCAGAGTATAGATCATCGCACTACCCGTTCAGCGTGCCTTTGGTGGAAGGAAGCGCATCCGCCGCGCGGGCATCCATTTCGGTGGCCTCCCGCAGCACGCGAGCCACTGCCTTGAAACAGGTCTCGGCGATGTGGTGCGCATTGGCCCCGTAGAGGTTCTTCACGTGAAGTGTGATGCGTGCGGCCTGCGCAAAGGCCTGAAAGAACTCGCGCACCAGCTCTGTATCGAATGAGCCGACTTTTTCGCGCGGAAAATCCACATTCCAAACCAGAAAAGGCCGTCCCGAAACATCGATTCCCGCGAAAGTCATGGCCTCATCCATTGGCAGGTCAATGGAGGCATAGCGCTTGATTCCGCGTCGGTCACCCAGCGCCTCGTTCAGGGCCTGTCCCAACGCGATACCACAATCTTCCACGGTGTGATGATCATCGATGTGCAGATCACCTTTGGCCTTAACCACCATATCGATCAGCGAGTGCTTCGAAAGCTGTTCAAGCATATGGTCGAAGAAACCTACGCCGGTTTCAATTTCAAAGAGACCCGCGCCGTCAACATTAATGCCCACGTCGATCGAGGTCTCATTGGTCGTTCTGATGATGCTGGCTTTACGCGCCATTGCTGATCTCCAAGGCTTTGCTACAGCGCCTCATGGGCGGGCTTCTAACAGGGATAAAGCAAGCTGGCTATACGACCGGCATTTGCATTCTGCAATTTGCAGCATACATAGCAGTCTGCGTTGTCTGGCCGTAGCGGAAGGCGACAAATGTCACGTTTGGAGTAACAAAGTGAATCACAACAAAAACCAAGGCTGGCTGCCCGATGTGCATGCCACCACAATCATCATGGTGCGCAAGGGCGGCAAGGTGGTGATAGCTGGCGATGGACAGGCGTCCATGGGTCAGACCATTATGAAGTCCAATTCCCGCAAGGTGCGCACACTCGGTAGTGGCGATGTTATCTGCGGATTTGCCGGATCCACAGCCGACGCCTTCACGCTGTTGGAACGGCTGGAATCCAAATTGGAACAATATCCCGATCAATTAATGCGCGCCTGTGTTGAACTGGCGAAAGACTGGCGCACAGACCGCTATTTGCGTCGCCTTGAGGCGATGATGCTGGTTTCTGACAAGAATGTCAGCCTTTGCATCACCGGTGTGGGCGATGTTTTTGAGCCTGAGGACGGTGTCATGGCGATTGGATCGGGCGGTAATTATGCACTCGCAGCCGCGCGTGCCTTGTACGATACCAAAGAAAAGGCTGAGGACATTGCCACCAAGGCAATGAAGATTGCCGCTGATATCTGCGTTTACACCAACCACAATCTGGTTGTCGAAACGCTTAGTGAAGACAAGTAACAGGGCTGGCAAAAAATATGAGCAGTACAAATTTTTCGCCGCGCGAGATCGTCTCAGAACTCGACCGCTACATCATCGGACAGAAGGACGCGAAGCGGGCCGTGGCGGTTGCCATGCGCAATCGCTGGCGCCGTCAGCAGCTGGAAAGCCCGCTAAAAGAAGAGGTAATGCCGAAAAATATCCTGATGATCGGCCCGACCGGGGTTGGTAAGACAGAGATTTCCCGTCGCCTCGCAAAACTGGCCGGCGCGCCCTTTATCAAGATTGAAGCAACGAAGTTCACCGAGGTTGGCTATGTTGGCCGGGATGTGGAGCAGATCGTGCGCGACCTGGTGGAGACGGGCATCGGCCTGGTACGGGAAAAAAAGCGAGAGCAAGTCAAAGCCAAAGCCCATATTGCCGCGGAAGACAGGGTGCTGGACGCGCTTGTGGGCTCCAATGCCAGCCCGGCGACCCGCGCCTCCTTCATCAAAAAACTGCGCGATGGAGAGCTGGACGACAAGGAGATTGAGGTTGAGGTCGCCGATACCGGCTCGCCGCTTGGCGGCATGGATATTCCCGGCATGCCGGGCGGCAATGTCGGTATGATTGACCTGGGCGAGATGATGTCCAAAGCCATGGGAGGGCGCACCAAAAAGCGCAAGACCACGGTCAAAGACAGCTATGAACTGTTGATTGCTGAGGAAAGCGATAAGCTTCTCGACGATGAACAGGTAACGGCGGAGGCCATCACAGCCGTTGAGAATGACGGGATCGTCTTCCTTGATGAGATCGACAAGATTGCGATCTCTGAAAATGTCCGCGGCGGTTCTGTTTCGCGCGAGGGAGTGCAACGTGACCTGTTGCCGCTCATTGAGGGCACAACGGTCGCCACCAAATACGGGCCGGTAAAAACCGATCACATATTATTTGTGGCCTCCGGCGCGTTCCATGTGGCCAAACCGTCGGATT
The DNA here is from genome assembly GCA_938044775.1 of uncultured Rhizobiaceae group bacterium. Lineage (GTDB taxonomy): Bacteria > Pseudomonadota > Alphaproteobacteria > Rhizobiales > Rhizobiaceae > Pseudahrensia. Next base: position 337 of record CALIOE010000111.1, on the reverse strand, counting down.
TGCTGCCCGAACTGCAGGGCCGCCTGCCCATCAGAGTAGAATTGCGGGCCCTGACGAAGGAAGATTTTGTTCGAATTCTGACCGAAACAGAGGCCAGCCTGATCAAGCAATATGTGGCACTTATGGGCACCGAAGATCTGACCATCGAGTTCACTGAAAACGCTATTGACGCACTGGCCGACATTGCCGTGGAACTTAACTCAACAATCGAGAATATCGGCGCCCGACGTTTGCAGACGGTCATGGAGCGGGTTTTAGACGAGGTTTCGTTTAATGCGCCGGATCGTGGCGGTGAAACTGTGAAGGTAGACGCCGAATATGTGCGCGCCAATGTCGG
>CALIOE010000110.1 GCA_938044775.1 uncultured Rhizobiaceae group bacterium | reverse complement strand
AACATGCGTTTCTCGATGACCCGGCGCAGTTTCTTATACTTCCGCCAGTCAGGATTTTTTCCTTTGTTTTCCGCCCGGGCACGAAGCACGAATTTTACGACTTCGTTTCTGAAATCCTTGGGGTTTGAGACACCAGCTGGTTTCTCAATCTTTTCAAGTTCCTGATCAAGAACCTCGCGATCAAACATCTGGCCGGTATCCGGGTCTTTATAGTCGTGATCCTCAATCCAGGCGTCCGCGAAGGCGATGTAACGGTCGAACAGGTTTTGTCCGTAGTCCGAATAGGATTCAAGGTAGGCCTTTTGGATCTCGTGGCCGATAAACTCCGCATATCGGGTGGCCAGATCGGTTTTCAGAAACTCCAGATAACCCCCTTCCATATCCTCACTGAATTGTTCTCGCTTGATTGCCTGTTCCAGGACATACATGAGGTGGACCGGATCGGCAGCAATCTCATCAGTATCGTGATTGAAGGTTTCCGACAGGACCTTGAATGCAAAACGGGTTGAGATGCCGTTCATACCCTCATCAACGCCTGCAACATCGCGATACTCCTGAAGCGACTTTGCCTTTGGATCGGTGTCCTTCAGCGTTTCTCCATCGTAGACGCGGAGTTTGGAGTAGAGGGTCGAGTTTTCATGCTCCATTAGACGTGTGAGCACTGCAAATCGCGCCATGATGTTGAGAGATTCCGGTGCGCAATTGGCATCGTTCAACGCGCTCTCCTGCAGCAGTTTGTTGTAAATCCTGGCCTCCTCCGTCGCGCGCAGACAATAGGGAACCTTCACAACGCTAATGCGGTCCAGGAAGGCCTCGTTGTTTTTGTTACTCTTGAACTGACGCCACTCGGCTTCGTTGGAGTGGGCAACAATGATGCCTTGATAGGGGAAGGCACCGATATTCTCTGTGCCGACGTAAGAACCTTCCTGGGTCGCAGTCAGAAGGGGATGCAGGACCTTGATGGGCGCTTTGAACATCTCGACGAATTCCAGGAGACCCTGGGTTGTCCGGTTGAGTCCACCGGAACAACTGTAAGCATCCGGGCCGTTTTGACTGAGATGCTCCAGTTTGCGGATGTCGAGCTTGCCGACCAGCGATGACACGTCCTGGTTGTTTTCGTCGCCGGGCTCGGTTTTGGCAACGCCAATCTGTCTCAGTTTTGAGGGGTAGAGTCTCGCAATCGAGAACCTGGATATGTCACCGTCGAACTCGTCAAGCCGCTTTGCGGCCCAGGGCGACATCAATCCGGTTAAAAGGCGTCTGGGAATGTTGTACTTTTCTTCAAGCAAATCACCCATGAGTGCTGGATTGAAAAGACCGATTGGTGATTCAAAGACCGGGCTGATCTGGTCACCAGCTTTCAGGACATAGATGGGTTCCTGTTCCATCAGCTGTTTGAGGATCTCGGCCACGGTAGACTTGCCACCTCCAACCGGTCCGAGCAGATAAAGTATCTGTTTGCGTTCCTCCAAACCTTGAGACGCGTGGCGGAAAAAGCCGACAATTCGCTCAATGGTTTCCTCCATGCCGTAAAGATCGGCAAAGGCGGGATATCGTTTGATTGTCCGGTTGAGGAAAATGCGGCTCGACCGCTGATCCTGACTGGTATCAACCAGGTCAGGCTCTCCAATAGCGGCGATCATCCTTTCTGCGGCAGTTGCGCGCATTGCGGGGTCATCGCGGCATGCAAGCAGGTAATCCTGCAAACTGATCTCTTCTACCTTGGTTCTACTGTAAACCTCGGACTGCAGAGAAAAAACGTCCATGACGGTCTTCCTTTCCTTATCCGTTGCCCCTTTCATATTTTCAGCTCAGGCAGTGTCCATTAAATGGTAGCAATGAGTCCTCATTACGAATCAAATCATGTTGACGGCTCTTGAATCCCATGGGCATCTCATACCCGGCGCGTTTACAAATTCTGGAAACCGTTGAAGTGACCTGTCGCATGTGTTCCAGAACCAGGGGTCTTTGCGATATACGTGAATGGGCTGTTTGAGTGCCTTGCGGCCGCATGCCAACGTCGCATGCGAATGCGCCATTCGGCAGAGACCAACGGCCTGAACTGGCCATCGTTGCGAGGCGGCCGGAAAATTCCGCACTATTCGGCCCCCCAACAAGACTACATGAATTGGCGCTGGTCAGCCAGCATGAGCGTTCTTAGTGCTCATTCGACTGGCATTGGCTCTCAATCATTGGCTCCAACCACCAGGCATCCTGATTTCTCTCATGGCATCCAAGAGATCGGCGGTTCCACTCCGCTTGGTTTCACCAATTTCATCGATACTTTAGATAGATTTTTGAACGACTTAGGTGGATTTTTCTTGCCGTTCGAGCGCTTTGTCATCGAATTGCAAAATGTCCCGGTGTCACCGCTCGCGCATTGATAGTCAGGCTGCAATTTTTTGCCTATGGGAGTATCGACGATTCTGCACACGTCGCGTCTCGAAAACTTCAGGCAGCGTGGTGTTGTCGTGTAGCCGCCGTTCAGGGCTTCCCGGCGAGCTGAACGTAATGGAATTAGGTGAACGACTGCATTGAATGGTGAGCTCATTCAACTGTGTTTCGCGATGCAGAAGAGGTCTGCAAATTGGCGCGACCCATTGCAGGCTTTGGAACCGGCCTCAATCAGATTACAATCGAGGCCGGTTCGAATTGGCTTCAGTCACCATGGGCAGAGGCTCGCATACGTGCGAGGTGGTCGTCCCATCCCTTGTCGAGGGCAAGAGTGAGTCCGAACGCATCGGCCCCCTGGGGCAGGCCCTCGTGGCTCAGTAATAGATTTGTTCCGCCGGAAACCTCTATCAAGCTCCACTTTACGGTGCTGGTCTGATCGCCCATTGGCGCAATGGTAAAAGTGTATTCCAGGCGAGAAAACGGCTCGCAAACCAGCACTTCGCCCCACATAAGCTTGTCGCCACTGTCGACTCCAAACATCTCATAGGGGCCCTTAGCCAGCTCAGTGTCGGGTTTGTGAAACCAAATAGCCAGCTTGTCCGGATCGGTTAGATAGGCCCAAACCTGTGCCGGTGTTGCTTTGAGGAAGATCGATTTTCGCAATATTGTTTCGGTCACTGAATATCCTTTTCAATTTCGGTTTTGAGTGAGTTGAGTCGGTCGTCCCAGAAGGCATCAAAGTATTCGAACCAATCAAAAATCCGCTTCAATCCGTCTGCGTTTAGGGTGTTCAAACGTGATCTGCCCCTAACTTGAACTGATATGAGATTTCCTTCGTCGAGGATCGTGAGATGCTTTTTCACTGCTGCTCTGGTCATCTCGAAATTCTCGGCAACCTCGGCGATTGTCATGTCGCTGTTTGCCAGCAATTGAAGAATGTTTCGGCGTGTTGGATCTGCCAACGCACGAAACCCCATCTGTTCAGCGTCGGTCATTTCTGCACCGGCAGAAAGTCAAAGGCTCCATCTTGATACAAATAGGCGATGCAAGGCTCGGTTGAGATGCATGCGGATATATGGGCCAAGCCGCTCGGAATACTGTAAAATGAACCTGGCCCGATCTTTTTGGCGGTTTCCGGATTTTCACCATCTACATAGTGAATCATATCGCCTTGCAGCATGACCCCGTACATGTTTGCGGATTTCACATGCGGTGGGCTAATCGTTCCGGCTGGCAGCTTGACGAGTGCCTGGTAGGATTCTGCGAACCGGTCTCCCTGAAGGGAAGAAAATGCGACACCCTCAGGTGTCGTTTCCCAAACGAAATCGTTTGCGTCCAGCAGCGTAATCTGTTCGGCATTTGCTGATTCCAGGGCCACGACCGACGCGACGATTGAAGCGAATAGTGTCAGTTTCATATTGGGACCTTTGTGATACCTTTTGGTATCCTTTCATACAGAACCAAAAGGTATCATGTCAAGGGGTTTTTCCAAATCCCTCACGACGGTCGATCGATTGAAGCGCAAAGCGGTATCCGTCCGGACACAAAGCGCCCGATAGACAACACCCAAGTCTGTGGGGTCGACTGAGGAGCAGATCTCAATCAGCAGAAACATTTGCGGTTTTTGGTGACCGCCTCGACAGGGGCTTTCGGTGGTGGATACCATAACGGTCGGTCTGTCCGCGTGGCTGACGTCCGACGAACATCGCCATCTCACCGTCCCGGGTCCATTTGAGACATTTGCCAAGTCCGGGATTTTAAATGATGCTTTACCGGAACCCGGTGAATGTGGATGGATCAGCATGGTAAAGGCAACAATGAATGAGGCGTTTTTGATTGGTGATGAGCAGGAACTGCGACAATTGTTCCCAAACCAGCATCCACTGGCGGTTCAGAAATGCCAGGATCAGTTGGACACGCATGCAAAAGACTTCATCGCGCGTTCTCCCTTCTTGTGTATTGGAACACAGAACGGTACAGGTCGGGCGGATGTCAGTCCCAGAGGCGACCCATGCGGATTTGTAAAAGTCCTGGATCACAGGACGCTGGTGATACCAGACAGGCCTGGAAACAATCGTCTCGATACACTCGTCAACATTCTTGCCAATCCAGCTGTCGGACTGCTTTTTCTCGTACCTGGTTTTGACGACACGATGCGCATCAACGGAACGGCCAGAATTACCCGCGATCCGGCAATCCTGTCCCTCATGCAGGTGAAGGATCGGGCACCGTCAGTCGCCATAGTCGTCACGGTTTCAGAGGTTTTCATTCATTGCGCCAAGGCGTTCCGCCGGTCGAAACTCTGGGATCCATCGCAGCGTCATGATCGCAGCGAGATGCCTTCCATTGCTCAGATCATTCTCGACCAGACATCAGGTGTTCCTGACGATCCGGCAGAGATGGCCAGGATCGATGCCGATATTGAGGATGAATACCAAAGGACCCTTTATTGATGAAACGCCTGGCCTAACCCGTTTTGATCCTTCCTCCCGGGATTAGTCGCACCCACGAAAGCGCGCAGCAATCGCCAACGCGCAATTCTTCTGGATGATCTCCGCACTTTTCAGTCGGCTGAGGTGATCTGGACCCTCGCGCGCGCATGAGCCTGGTTTTGCCTGCCTGATTCCCGCCACCAGACAACTTGATTTCCCTCAAAGCATGCAGGGGGCCGGCGGTTCGATTTCAAGTGGCTACACCATTTCAAACTGCCAAAAATGCGTGCTAGCCTGTTCCGATTGACCCTCCCCCGAAAGGCTTTCCTCATGCGGACAAACATCGCTTCAACACTCGCCATCTCCGTCATCCTGTCACTGTCCGGCTCGATTGCGCTGGCAGAAAACCGTATCGACACGCAGCGACCCGATGCACCGGATCTCGCTGCCTATGGCGATCATGCGGTGGGAGTTCGCACCCTCGACATGGTCAATCCGGACCAGATCGACATCCTGAAAATAGATCCCGCAGCTGCAAAACCTGACCCGCTGCCCCGCTACGATCGTCCGCTGACGGTTGAGGTTTGGTATCCTGCCGCACAGGGATCAACCGGCGATACCGCCTTGAAAGCCTTTCTTCGTGATGGAAAAACGGAGGTATCCCTGCAGGGAAAAGCGGTTCGCGATGCCGACGTTGCCGCTGACGGAAAGCCGTATCCGTTGGTCCTCATCTCGCACGGATATCCCGGCAACCGGTTTTTGCTCTCCCATCTGGCCGAAAATATTGCCTCCAAGGGATACGTCGTCGCATCGATTGATCACACAGACTCAACCTATCGCACGAAGGCCGCCTTTGGTTCGACTTTGGTAAACCGGTCATTCGATCAGCTTTTTGTGTTGGATCAGATCGACAAGCTGAGCAAGGATTCCGGTTCCTTTCTCAACGGAATGGCCGATGCAGATAACACAGCTCTTATCGGCTATTCGATGGGCGGATACGGAGCTATCATCACCGCCGGCGGCGGCGTGACTCAAACATCGATCGACTATCCCTGGGGTGGGCCGCATGGAACGCTTGCCGTTCACAAGTCCGGCAGCGACACTCACAACGCCTTGCCAGACCCTCGAATCAAAACATCCGTTGCCTTCGCGCCATGGGGTATGAACACCGCGTTTTGGGACGCCGAAACCCTCAAGGGCGTCAAAATACCCATGTTGTTTGTCGCCGGTTCCGTCGATGATGTTTCAGGCTACGACAATGGCATACGGGCGATCTGGAAAGCGGCCACCAGTGTCGATCGCTCTCTCCTGACCTTTGAAAATGCCAATCACAATGCGGCAGCGCCTATGCCAGCTCCGGAGGAGGCCAACAAGTTCGACAAAGAGCTTGGGTTCAATCTGGCAGATCATTACAGCGATGCTGTTTGGGACAATGCACGCATGAACAATATTGCGCAGCATTTCGTAACCGCCTGGATTGGCAAATACCTGAAAAGCGATGCTGCGATGGACCCGTATCTTGACCTCGTGCCGGCGTCCAACGACAGTGTTTGGGCCAAGGAAGAGGACGGCAAGAACAAGCCGGAGCACAATCATTGGGCTGGGTTTCAGAACCGCACCGCTAAAGGCCTGCGTTTTGAACAACTCAAAGCCGGCGAATAGCCATCGCCATTCAACCTGCGCGCCCGACAGCGCGCCAGCCAATGTCCCGGCGGCAGAATCCGCCGGGCCAGTCAATCTTGTCGACTGCCTCGTAGGCTGATTTCTGAGCATTTTGGACAGACTTGCCCAGGGCCGTCACGTTGAGAACCCTGCCGCCTGTGGCAATGACTTCGTTCCCTTTTAATGCCGTTCCAGCGTGGAAAACACGGACCTTGTCATCATCAATCCGCTCAAGGTTTTTTATCACACTGCCTTTTTCGTAGGCGCCTGGATAACCATTGGCGGCCATGACCACAGTGAGCGCTGCAGCGTCGGACCATTCAACACCGACGCCATCGAGGTTCGATTCTGCACAGGCCTGCAGAATTGGCAGCAGATCACTCTGCAGTCGCATCATCAGCACCTGGCATTCCGGATCGCCAAAGCGGACATTGTATTCAATCAGCTTTGGTCCCGCGCTATCTATCATAAGGCCGGCATAGAGAACTCCTGAGAACGGCATTCCGCTCTCCTCCATGCCCCGTAACGTTGGTTTGACGATCTCCTGCAAAATTCTTTCCTGCATCGCAGCGTCAAGAACCGGGGCAGGCGA
>CALIOE010000109.1 GCA_938044775.1 uncultured Rhizobiaceae group bacterium | reverse complement strand
GCAGTGCTGGCGTCCGTGATTAAGGGTTGGGGTCTGTGATTGTTACAGGCTTCGGCGCGCGAAACACTTCGATTTTTGGCCGAATCCGGCGGGCGAACAGATATAAGAAGCCTTGCCCAGAAAGGCTTTTCTGGTGCTGGACCGGGGAGCACTGACTTTGCTCGGAACCAGACTCCGAGAGCTTGTATTTCGGCGGGTTTCCGATTCTCGCGCTTTCTCCACGGTCAGTTGCGGTGCGTAGGCGTATGATGTCTTGAGCGTGTTTGAGCTGGTATTGCCGGCATGTTTGCTGGACTGTGCGCAACCCGCGAGAACCGCGGTCGACGTCAGCAGCAAGAGACATGGAAATAAGCTTCTGTAGGACATCACTAAAAATCTCGAACTATCTAATTGATATTGTGGTGAAAAACCTGATTCACCGGGTTTGGCGATCCCTGCCTCAACAAAAATATGCATGGTCGGGGTTCAGGCTGGCTCAAAATGCTTAAAATTTACTAACACTGACAAACTCAGGGCTTGTATGTCGGGAATGAGGCGATGAATTGTGACCGCCGGTCACTTTTGATTTCTGCCGTCAACATGACTTTTATTGAGAGGAATCAGTCGGATCTCGGGGTGGCAACCTGCTGGATCAGGGGGCAGCGGGCGGGCACGTGTCGGAGTTTTCGACTTGACCAATGAGTGTGCTACGTTGGCCAGCAGGGGCAGATGCACCGGCTCGGGGGAGGGCAACGAATGTATTCAGGGAAGAGCCACGACACATTTGTCATTCCGGCCCCCAGCATTCTCCGCGTGCTGTTCATCGTTATTCTGTTCCTGGTGGGGGCCCATTCAGTGGTTCAGTTTTGCTGGGTGACGCAAGCCTGTGGCAGTGCGACATCCCCGATCAACCACTACGGCTATTTGTTTGATCTCAACAAAGAAGCCAACATCCCCACGTGGTATTCGGTTGTGCAGTTGTTTGCCGTCGCCATGTTCCTGGCCCTGACGGCAAAGTTGGAGCGGGCGAGACGATCATCGGCAATTGCCTGGTGGGGATTAGCGGCGATCTTCGTTTACATGTCGCTGGACGAAGCCACCGATATGCATGGCTTTTGGCGTGCTGGCATGGAAAGCTTTGTCATACCCGGCACAAACAACGCCCATTTCGCCTGGGTAATACCGGGCAGTCTGGTCGTGCTCTTTGTCGCTGCAATCTACCTGCGTTGGGTGGTGGCCTTGCCGAAACGCACAAGGTTTCTGTTCATTCTTGCCGGCCTGGTATTTGTGACGGGAGCGCTTGTTCTTGAAACCGTTGGTGCATTCGTTGCTGATGACAGCTTCCGCAACACCACTTATCTGATCGTGAGTACGGCAGAAGAGGTGCTGGAAATGTTGGGCATATTGATCATGCTCTACGCTGTGCTTTCACATCTGGAGCAGGAAGGGGGCGCCTTTGTGGTGGGTTTGCAGCCTCATTTGCAGCAAACACCGACTGCAGCCCAGGGACCGCAGGACTGACTCCCTTGTCGGATCGCATTTGAAGCGAAATGCGGGTCGCTTTCCCCCTAGACTGCCCGGCGTGAGTGACCAGACCTGGAGTCCGGCAGAGAAGTCGGCAGGCTGAAGCTAAAGCGCGCTTTGCAAAACCGCGCTCAATCGACGACCAAATTCACTTGCATCGACTGGGGCTTCTCCTTCGGCAATTCGGGCCTGATCAAACAACAGGTGTGCAGCGTCATTCAGCAGGCTATCGCTTGCCGCCCCGTCGGCACCCGCACGCTTTGACAGCTTTTTGACGATTTCATGGTTAGGATTGATTTCGAGAATTCTGGGCATGCTGTCCTGCAACTGCCCATGCCGCTTGAGCAGGCGCTCCAGATTTACATCCATGTCGCCCTCATCGGCGATCAGGCAGACCGGGCTGTCTGTCAGGCGTTTGGACACCCGGACATCTTTGACTGCTTCACCCAGTTCCAGCTTTATGGACGCGATCAAATCGCTGACACCGGGCACTTCGGCTTCGTCGGATTTTTCTTCCGGGTCGCCGCCGCCTATGCTGTCCAGGTCCGCTGCACCGCGCGTCACAGACTTGAACGTCTTTTCTTCGAATTGAGGAATGTGCTGCAGCCAGAATTCATCGACCGAATCTGAGAGCAACAGGACCTCTACGCCCTTGGCTTTGAACCCTTCGAGATGCGGCGACCGGGATATCTTTTCTGCATCGTCACCAGCAATATAGTAAATCGCGTCCTGCCCGTCCTTCATCCGCTCAGTGTATGCGGACAGGCTGATGAGGCCGCTATCCGCTGTGGATGAAAACCGGCAGACTTCTAACAACTTGTCTCGAAGAGGTACGTCCTCAACCAGCCCCTCCTTCAAAACGGCGCCAAAATTCTTCCAGAAATCGGCATATTCTCCGGGGGTCTTGGTTGCTTTTTTCTTTAACTCACTGACCACTCGCTTGGTGATGCCAGATCTGATTTTTGCCAACTTCGGATCTGTTTGGAGCATTTCACGCGAGACGTTCAGGGACAGGTCTTCGGAATCTATGATGCCGCGCAAAAAGCGGAGATAGGCGGGCAAAAGGTCTTTTGCGTCTTCTGTAATAAAGACCTTATTCACATAGAGCTTTACATGACCTTTGCGTTCTGCGTCGTACAGATCAAACGGCTGGGTCGAAGGAACATAGAGCAGGTTAGTGTAGCTGACGACACCTTCCACCTTGTTGTGAATCGTCAGCCATGGCTTATCAAATGCATGGGCCGTGTGATGGTAGAACTCGGTGTGCTGTTCATCCGTGATCTCTTTCGGGGACCGTGTCCAGATTGCCGATGCTTCGTTAAGCGCATCGTCTCCCAGAGTGATCGGAAAGCCGATGTGGTCTGAGTAGGTTTTGACGACGTGTCGGATGCGGGCATCCTCCAGGAACTCCTTCGCATCCTTTTTGAGATGCAGTGTAACGGTTGTGCCTCGCCCGGAGCGGTCGCCCCCCTCAATTGAAAATTCTCCCTTACCATCCGATGACCACAACCAGCTCTCTTTCTCGCCCGCCTTACGCGTCAGCACGTCAACCCGCTCCGCGACCATGAATGCAGAGTAGAACCCGACGCCAAACTGGCCGATCAGGCCGAGGCCCTCTTTTTTATCTTCCTTGAGATGTTCCAGAAAGGCGCTCGTTCCCGACTTTGCGATTGTGCCCAGGGTTTCCAGCAAGTCGTCGTGATTGAGACCGATACCATTGTCCGAGACAGACAGTGTCTTCGCCTTCTTGTTGATCTCAAGATTTATGGCAAATTCCTGATCACCCTCAACTATAGAAGGATTTGTGAGGGCTTCGTAACGCAACTTGTCACAAGCATCGGACGCATTGGATACCAGCTCACGAAGAAAAACCTCGCGATTGGAGTACAGCGAACCTGCTACAATATCGAGCAGCTGGCCAACTTCAGTCTGAAAAGAGAATGTTTCCTTTTTTGCGGCATCGGTCATGATCAGTCATATGCTCCCAAATAGATATCGAGACAGTCCCCGAGTGGCTGGGATATAGTCTTATTGACGCGGCTGACAAGTCTGTGGACGAACCAAACTCAACATCGCCAACCCGGCATGCTTGAACCCGTTGCGCCCGGTTGAGAACACTGAAAATGGCGTGACAAAATCGGCCTGAGCTGCGCATTATGCTTTTGGGGTGTGGCATTTGTTGAGGAACAAACCATGGCTCAAAGCCCCCCACAGAAAGCCGATACGGAAGCTTACTTCGAGAGTGTCGACGAATGGACCCGAAAGAAGGGAGGGCGTCAGAAACCGGTCGCCAGTTCGTCGGCGCATGATTATGCCGACAGCAAGATGCTTCGCCGCGAGCTCGATTTTATGATTGAACGAAAAGGTGAGGACCGCTCAGCCCATCTGCGGGCAATTTGTCAGACACTTCCGTCCGCAGAAGACTTCGATTCAGACGACCAAACGCCTCCACCAGCCCCAAAAAAGAAGAGAACTGATCAGGCTCACCTCGTGGGACTTGCATTTTCTGGTGGAGGAATTCGTTCGGCGACTTTCTGCCTCGGTATCATGCAGAAGCTCGCCAGAGACAATATTTTTCGTCATGTGGATTATCTGTCGACCGTGTCAGGAGGCGGATATACCGGCTCCGCACTTGCATGGTGGTTGAGTGGCAAGCCTTTCCAGGAAAAGCCTTCAGGCGAAACGCCGGCAAATCCGGAAGGCCACGACGACGAAGACTACATGCCGTTTGGAACGCGTGATCCGATGGATTCCGACGAAACTGACCCGGCGCCGCTTCAACATCTTCGTCGCAATGGCAGGTATCTCATTCCGGGCAACGGTATCAATGTTATGTCCGGTGTCGCCGTAGTTCTTCGAGCGGTGCTTTTGAACCTTATTGTCTGGATACCCATCGTCGCGTTCATTTTCGTCGTGATTACGCTTATCGAGCGCTCTTCGCTTTTGAGTTCAATTACTGTCGCAGCCGATAATCCACTTGAGGTTGCACTCGGGGCCGTTTTTATTTCTGCAATCGTTGTGGCGCTCGTGATTTCCGCGCTGTTTGCAATCAGTTCGCTGGCATACTCTCTGCATGCCGGAAAAGACGATGATGACACCGTCGCAGAAATAGAAGAACCCGGACCAGCCAGGAAGGCTGGTCTTCTGGCCAGGCTGGAAGATTGGGTTGTCGATAAGAACTGGTATATCGCCTACCCTGTCCAGGGGTTCGTCATGGTCACCCTGGCGTGCATAATTCTCGGACTGGCGACCGCCTATGTCTCAAGCATATTTATCATAAACAATCGGGTTGAGCAGATTCCGGTTATCGGAAGCACCCTGTCGCAATATCCGGGCCTGACTTCGCTTTCCAGTTTGCTCGCAATCTACCGCGAGCACTGGCTTGTTCTGCTTTCTTTTTTTGTTGCGACCTTGATTGCCTGCACCGTGTTTTTTGGGAAGAGACACATCTGGCGCGCTCTGGCGGCGTGCGTTGTCCTCTTGGTTCTGACCTATTTTGATGACGTGATTCTATTTGCTCTTGCTACGGGTTTTTTCAGCGTCATCGCAATCCAACTTACCCGGCTTTTCTCTCACTCCTTTAAAAGAAACAGTATCTCGATATTCTATTCTGGACGGCGAGCGTTTGAAAAATGGTTTGGCCAGTGTGTCTGGATCGTCGCTGCTCTTCTCGTTTTCGCCTCGATCCCCTGGTTCCACAATCAGATTGGCTCGGAGGGAATTACGGGAACGCTGAGCCTGGTGGCCGGCGCTGCCAGCGGCCTGTGGGGATTTGCTCAGTCTCGCGGTAAGAACGGGGCTGGTGTCGGCACTCGGGTCGTTTTGGTTCTTGGTGCAGTCGTTTTCATCTTCGGCATCCTGCTTGTTGGCTACGCCTGGATGGCTTCCATGCTCGTCATAGAGATTCCAGGCCCGATCGGCTTCGTTAATGTTCCGACAGAGTTCTGGGCCATTTTGCTTATCTCAGTCTTTTCGGGACTCATAACAAATCTCAACTCTGTATCACTGGGTCGATTTTACCGTGATCGTCTCATGGAAGCGTTCATGCCGGATTGGAAGGCGGCAAACGGAGACAGGGCATCTGCTGCCGGAGCGGCCGACAGGCTGCGCATTTCGCAGCTGTGGAACGGGGAGGGCGCTAACGGCGCGCGGGGACCTTATCCGGTCATCAACACAAACGTTGTTCTGGTGAATTCGCCGCAACGCAAATACCGTCAGCGCGGCGGCGACAATTTCGTTATTACGCCTCATGTTTGCGGATCCAGTGCGACGGGTTGGCAAGAAACCAGCAACTTCGAAAATGATCAGCTCACGTTGCCAACTGCGATGGCGATTTCCGGTGCCGCGGCAAATCCGCGTGGCGGTATGGCGGGTAAGGGCCCAACAACCAACGGTGCGATTTCCACAGTCATGACGCTGCTTAATTTTCGTCTTGGTTTTTGGGTGAAGCAGCCGTCGGATCAGCCCGAACCTGCGTTTCGCCTCAAACCCAACCACTTTTTTCCCAGCGCCGCTTATTGCTGGCCCGGTACCGGTTACACTGAGAAGTCGCGCTATCTTGAACTGTCAGACGGCGGGCATTTTGAGAATCTGGCCATGTACGAACTCATCCGCCGGCGCGCACGCGTTATTTTCGTTTGCGATGGCGGGCAGGATGCAGCTGCATCCTATTCGGATTTCGTCTCGTTCCTTCAGCGGGTCGGAGATGATTTTGGCGCAAAGATCGACTTCATTGAAGGTGCTGGACCAGAACTGCTGGTGACCAAATCCACGTCCGGCGCTTATCCGAAGGGAGCGGAATACGCCGAGAAAGGCTACTTTGTTGCAAAGGTGAATTACGGTAGGCGGGGTATGGCGTGGGGTGGAGCAACTGAAGGCCTGATCATCTATATGAAAACGACGATGATCGAGCAGCTGTCGATGACGGCCAAGGGTTACAAGGGCGCCAATCCGGATTTTCCTGATCAGACCACCGGAGATCAGTTTTTCGATGCCGAGCAATTCGAGGCCTACAGGGAAGTGGGGTATCGAATCTGCGAGCAGATGATCGATGACCTGAAGCTCGCGGGTCATTTTGGCAGGGGGCGGCGACCCAAACTCGGTACTAAATTCTACAATGACATATTGACCAGCTACAAAGACTCCATTGGCATGGGGAACAAAGCTGCCGTTCAACGCAACACAAATCCTGTAGCCGGACGGAGGACAGCAGCCTCAGCACCGGCAGGCTGAATTGGTCCTGTCATGACGTATGTCAATCATTCTGCCTCAGTTAAGTTGTTTGAACGTGGCCTTGGCGAGAAGTGTGTGGCCCGTCAGCCGAGTGCGGAAATTGGGTGCATGGGAAGGCCAGCAGGCGGGCACATTCCGGTCGCTGGCTGCTGACGAATCATTTTTAGCTGAACCGGTTTTCCAGGAGGGCGTCAGGCCAGTTTTGTTACAGCATCGCCAATTGCAACACGTCCGTCCTGAACCACTCTGGCATAAATTCCCCGGAGGCGAAGACCTTTGCCTTCACCGGTATTCACAAACAGACAGGCATCTCGCCCGTACCTGTCGATGAAACTTTGGCAGCCATTGTGTGGCACCTCCGTGATCTCGATGATTGCGGTGCCAACTGACAATCTTGTCCCCGGCGGCGTGTTGCCGGGGGTAAGGTCCATATCGATAAACAGATTGTCGCCAGCCGGCGCCCAGTTATCACGCTGCTGGGCAATTAATGCGATACAACGAGCATTCATGATGCAGATCTGGACGTCGGGATGCGGCTTGCCCTCTTCGGTGGACATCCAGCAGCCCTCCGCCCAGTGATCACCGTGAGCGCCCCGCGCAAGGCTGATCTCACATTGTTTGAGATCCTTTCGTTTCCCGCCCGCTTGCCGGGTAACAATGCCCTTCAATTCGCCATTGTCCCCGGGTGAAGCCAGGATATGGGAAAGGCCTGCCTGAAGTTCGTCCATGTTCAGATGTTTGGGCATGGCTGTTTCTCCCGGTGGGCTTCAACGCTGAGGTCAATCGAACACAGAATTTCTGCGCCGACAAGAATGTCACGCCATCATATTCCGGTCGTGGATCGGGGCAGCCATGCAGCAGGTTTGGAAGTCATCCGGATCTGGGCACCATCTCGACGATCAGGTTGTTGACGGAAATCTCTGGCGGCGCCGCGAACAGCGCGCTGAATTGCTTCATCACTTCTTTAAACCGGGTGCTGGCGCTCAGTTTTTCGTAGGAGGCTACATTCCGCCAGGTGGCCAATACGGTTACGATATTGCTGGCCGGATCAAACACCATATGTGCGCCCAGCCAGTCCGTCTGATCTTCGACAAGAGCTGGATTGGTTTCCTCAAAAAGTCTGGCGCATGCTTCCTGCGCATCGGGCTTGAGCTCTACCCTGGTCATTACAACGTACATTTTCTTTCGATCCTCGAGTTTCGAGATGAATATCCGACGAAGGCCTTATTCGCTTTCGATTTCGATGTGGTCAGTCTGCTTTGGTCAGGTCGCCGATGCCGGGGGGGCGACGCATTTGAACTTTGTGCTTCAGATCTTTAACCACCAAGCGCCCGGTTTAGTTCAGCGGATATTCCGGCTTTGTGGGGATGTGCGCTGCTGCTGGCAAGCGCATAAGCCGTCTGGCCTCCTCCATACATGATTGCCTCGGCATGAATGTCCGCACCGCATCCAATCAGCAGCTCGGCCAAAACGGCCGCATTCAGTGGAGTGCGTTGCCGGTGGCTCTCAACACCATTTGCCCCAAGATAGTGGAGCAATGTTGCCCGGTGACCAAAAGCCGATCGCTCGATGGTCAAATTCGGGTTTTCTTCGAGGCGAAGCTGAAGCCTCTCAGTCTCACCGGCCAGTAAATCATCCAGGGCCTTTTCGAAGTCGTTGTCGGGAGTTGCATTCTTCAGATCATCGACTTCGGACCAATTCGCATATCCATATTCCCGGGCAATTGTCAGCTCAGCATCCTGCTGGCTCAGTCGGGCGTCCATGACCTCATCAAGAGTCCGACCCTTCGCGCCTGGCCACCAGGACATAAGATGCATCCGTACACGGCGATCACCCAAAGCGTGTGCCTCCTTTAGGACAATTGCCTGTCGTAGAATCTGTTCCCGAATAGGCGACGTTCTGAAAGAGTCGTCCCTAAGATAAGGATGCAACGCTTCAACTTCTGCGACCTCTGGTGCGACGTAGACTTTCATAAATGTCTGGTATCCTGGGGAACGTACAATGCAGCCTAACCCAACAATCCAAAAAACGCCTCACGGACGCTGGGCTGTGACCTCGACGACCTTGATGACTGGCCACCACGAACCAGTTGCAAGTCTGGTAGGCCTGGCTCAGCTTTCACTGTTTGCCAGGCGCTCGCGGTTGAGTGTGTAAAGGCCGGTGACAACGATAATCAGCGCTCCAATAAGTGTCCACTGGTCAGGCAACTGGCCAAAAATGAGAAAGCCATACATGGTACCCCAGATGAGCAGACTGTACTGCACGGGCGCAACGACGACTGCCTGTGCGGCATCCAGGGCCATGATTACCAGGGTCTCTGCGCATGCGGCCAAGATGGCCATCGCAACAAGAAGAACGACTTCCATTGTTGTTGAGGGTGTTTGCCAGACAAAGATCAGGGGTATCGACAACAGACTCCAGGAGACGATTGCGGTGTAAGCAACAGTTGTGGACGTCTTGTCGCCATTCGCCAGCACCCGCGACAGAATTTGTCGGCAGGCAAAGGCGGCGGCTGCAATGATCAGCAGGAATGCGGCAGGGTGAAGGACGCCGAATCCGGGTCGAATAACAACGAGCGTACCAATAAAACCAATCGTTACGGCGGTCCAACGGCGGATTCCAACAGTCTCTTTCAGTATCAGTGCGCCCATGACGGTGACTATGAACGGCGCAACGAAGGTGATGGCGACAGCGTCGGCGAGCGGGACGTAGGATACGCCAATAATGAAGAGCGTTGCGGAAGTGGCGGCAAGAACCCCGCGCCCGATCTGCAGCTTTGGTTGGGTGGTGTTGAGAACACTGACGCCACGCATGGCGATAACGATGACTACACCAGCAAGTAGACCGCATTGACGGCTCCACACGATCTGGATCGGATCCAGAGTTTGGGTGAGAAGTTTGGCGATGGCATCTGTGGCGGCAAACAGAGACATGCCCGCAAACATGTAAATCAGACCGATCTTGTTGTTGACAGCTTTGTGGCTGACCGTCGGCACGAGAGGGGAAATGGGGTTGATGGTCACTGATCGAGTCTGTTGGCGTCCGGTCGGTCAACGCTACGCCTCAAAGAGAAGGGCGTCTACGACCAGTTTGGAGCGCACTGGAAACTGAGAGCCCCAGCATTGTTTGGCAGGCGAAAAGCATCTTGAGCCCGGGATCGTTGAAGGTGGCGGCTCGTCAGAAATCACTCTGCGGCAGGGACAACAGCCATGCATACCACCTCCGAGCCGACACAAGGCTTGGCGCTGCCTTGGACATGGGACGTTTGTTGGTCTTCGCTGGCGTTTACCTCGACCGACGAACTGCCGTATGAAGGCAGCGTCGGTTATGCCCGGCTTCATTTGAGATCATAGCTTTGCATGAAATCGAGATGCCGCAAGTCAAGTTGTCCCAAGCCCATGATGCGCTCACGCTGTCCGACCTGGTCGAGCAAGGATACGCATTGGCATTCCACTGTCGTCGCTGCGGAGCTTTGAACCCTCTGAATCTGGGGCAGCTTGTCGCCGTCCATGGGGCAAACACCCGCGTGGGGTTTGTTCGACGAAACACATTGTGCGAGATTTGTGGTTCTGCCTCACAATAAATCCAGTCACATCGCTGAGCACTGAAAGGCCCGGGCGTATGGCCCAGGCCTGACCGTCGCTTAGATTGCTCCTGCCTCTCAATTCTCGTCTGCAGCTTTCGGGCCGGCTTCGGGTAGCCAGCTCGGGACTTAACTCCGATCAGAATTTTCCATTCGTGTTTGCAGATTTCTCCGCCGCAAGAATGGGTGAAATGACATCCCAGTGTTCGGCGATTTTTTCGTTTTCAACACGGAAAAGGTCGTAGAATGCCGTCGGCTCGCCGCTGATGTCTCCCTCAGACATGACAAGCACCAGGTTGCCTTCCCCAAAGACCTTGTGAACTTTGGCAATGCGCATGGTCACACCGGCTTTTGCCAGAGCCTGCAGACCCTCCTGCAATCCACTCAGACCATCAGCGATGTTGGAGTTGTGCTGAATGTAATTGTTTCCATTGAAATAGGCTGACAACTTGTCGAATTCACCTGCGATGAGAACCGTTTCGACAAACTCTTTAACCAGTTTCTTGTTGGCTCCTGTTTTGTCCAGATCGACAACATCAGTCGGACCATCAGTCTGAGAACGCCCCGACGGATTGTTCGGCGCCAGCGGCGAAAGATTGTCCCAGTGTTCGACGATCTTGCCATTCTCGACCCGGAATACGTCGAACGCAACCAGTGGGGTCTTTCCAAAACCTTCATAGATTCCGTGGGCGATGCCGAACTTTCCGTCTGCAAATACACGAACCATTCGGTAATTGAATGCCGGATTGTTTGTGATCGCCTGGTCGGCCAACCCCTTCAAAGCATTCAATCCCGTGGGAACAGACTGATTGTGTTGAATGTAGGGTTCTGAGAAATGTCGATCGATGGAACCGGCGTCCTTCCTGATCATTAATTCGGTCATTGCCGACGTCACGATATCTTTCGTGTCGGCGGCCAGGGAACTACCGGAGGCAATCCCGAGCGAAAGGGCTGCTGCTGCAGCGAGAGTGAGCAGTTTCATTTGAGTATTCTCCTGTTGGCCCAGCGACCTTTCGCTGGTTGAGGAGAATATGGAACATTGCATTGTATCCTATAAGATGATGTAGATTGGTTTCATTGTTCGATAAAATGATGGAATAAATATGCTCGATCATCTGCGTGCACTTGCTGTCTTCTCAAGCGTGGCTGACGCCGGCTCCTTTCGCGCAGCGGCTGCCAGACTGGGGCTTTCCGCATCAGTTGTGAGCCATCATGTGACTTCACTTGAGCGCCATCTCGACACGCCATTGATCTACCGAACAACCCGCAAACTCAGCCTGACAAATGCCGGGAAACGATTGGCCATATCAGCCCGCGCCATGCTGAATGCCGCTGAACAGGGCTTTGGAGAAATTGGCCATCAAACGAGCAACCCGATGGGCAAATTAAAGGTGACAGCGCCGGCAATATTGCAATATGCGCGGTTCGTGGCCCGGACTTCGACATTCATGCGGCACAATCCGAACGTGGAACTGTCGATGAGTTTCAGCGACCGGCGGATCAATCACGTCGAAGAGGGCTTTGACCTGGGGTTTCGTGTGGGACAGCTTGAGGATTCATCGTTAATGTCGAAGAAGCTGACAGACGGGAGACTGCATCTATGCGCATCGCCGGACTACCTGCGGTCAAACGGCAAGGCTCGAACGCCGGAAGACCTCGAGAAACTGGAATTGATCGACCTCGCCGGTGTGGCCAGAGACATTACGCTTACGAAGGCAGGCCGGGCACCCCGCGAGCATATCCTTCAGATGCCCCATCGCATCTCGGTCGATTCCGGATTCGCAGCCAGGCGAATGGCCGAAGAAGCATGTGGGGTTGTGGTCATGCCTGACTTTTTTGTGAGGGACAGGATTGCTGAAGGGCATTTGGTTGAAGTTCTGCCGAAATGGCACGCCCCTTCCTATGGAATTTATGCTGTCTGGCCACCGAATTCAGGGACCAACCACCTCAGAAATTCCTATCTCGAATTTGTGGCAGCAATCGCGAAGACGGAATCTGAATCTGACCGTGAACCGGCGGGATAGCCCGGTCCTCAAAGTCGCCGGCCAAGCGCTTGCCTTCGCCACGTCATTCACGGTTCTTGGGTATTATCGACGAACATTTCAGCGCAATCGGATTTCGAACCGCCGCCGATGCAGGCCACTCGGTCAAGGGCCCAGTCTTGCATTTTGCGGGATCAGTCAGTCGGCTTCACGCTATTGGTGCATAAGTTCAAACTTCTCGGTGTGTGAACAAGCTGCGGTCTCAATTCTCGGCACAATGTTCGTTTTTTGGAAGAGCATGTTCCTGGGAGGACTTCAATATGCTGGACACGACCGCAGACCTGACGGTTAACAAGACGCTTTCATTTCTGGGCGACGCACTCAGTGAGGGCGACATCGAGAGCGCGGTAGGATGCTTTCAGGAAGATTGCTATTGGCGTGATCTCGTCTCGTTCACCTGGAACATCAAAACCATGGAAGGCCGTGACCAGATCAGGGACATGCTGACCGCCCAACTGGCGACCACACAGCCGTCCGACTGGGAAATCGCCGACGGGGAGCCGGCAACCGAGGAAGAGGGCGTGACGACCGCCTGGATTACATTTGAGACGGCGGTATCCCGCGGCTATGGACTGATCCGCATCAAAGACGGATTGATCTGGACTTTGCTCACCACAATGGTCGAGCTCAAAGGCCATGAAGAGCCGCTTGGATATGAACGACCGCTGGGAGCCAAGCACGGGTCGGAAATCGGAAGGTTGACATGGGCTGAGGACCGCGAAAAAGAGCTGACGGAGCTCGGTGTTAAAACACAGCCCTATGCCCTCATTGTTGGCGGTGGCCAGGGAGGTATCGCTCTGGGTGCGCGATTGCGTCAGCTTGGTGTGCCCACGATCATAATCGAGAAAAACGAAAAGGCCGGAGACAGCTGGCGCAACCGCTATAAGTCGCTGTGTCTGCATGATCCGGTCTGGTATGACCATTTGCCCTATCTGCCGTTTCCCCCCAACTGGCCGGTGTTCGCTCCAAAGGATAAAATTGGCGACTGGCTTGAAATGTACACGAAGGTCATGGAGCTGAATTACTGGTCCAGCACGACGTGCAAATCGGCAAAATATGACGACCAAAAGAAGGAGTGGACTGTCGTCGTTGACCGTGAGGGCGAGGAAATAACGCTACATCCAAAACAGCTCATCATGGCGACTGGAATGTCCGGAAAAGCCAACATGCCGAAATTTCCCGGCATGGAAACATTCAAGGGCGATCAGCACCACTCGTCGAAACATCCGGGGCCCGATGCCTATAAGGGCAAAAAAGCTGTGGTGATCGGTTCGAACAATTCAGCTCATGATATCTGCGCCGCACTCTGGGAGGCAGGCGCGGATGTTACGATGGTTCAACGCTCCACCACACATATTGTCAGGTCTGACACGCTCATGGATATCGGCCTCGGCGACCTCTATTCCGAGCGCGCAGTGGAGGGAGGAATGACGACCCAGAAGGCTGACATGATCTTTGCATCCTTGCCCTACAAGATCCTGCACGAGTTCCAGATACCGCTTTATGACAAAATGAAGGAAGTCGATGCCGACTTCTACGACGGACTTGAGAAGGTTGGTTTTCAACTCGACTGGGGTGCCGATAATTCCGGCCTGTTCATGAAGTATCTGCGCCGCGGATCCGGGTATTATATTGACGTGGGTGCAAGCCAGTTGCTGATCGATGGAAAGGTCAAATTAAAAGCTGGTCAGGTCAGCGAGATTGTCGAGGATGGGGTCAGGTTTGAAGACGGCAGCAAGCTCGAAGCGGACCTGATTGTTTATGCGACTGGCTACGGGTCAATGAACGGCTGGATTGCGGATCTGATCGATCAGGAAACAGCAAATATGGTCGGCAAATGCTGGGGACTGGGGTCGAACACTCCAAAGGACCCGGGTCCATGGGAAGGCGAACAGCGAAACATGTGGAAGCCAACCCAGCAGCCGGCCCTATGGATGCATGGCGGAAATCTGCACCAGTCTCGTCACTACTCCCAGTTTCTTTCGCTCCAGATCAAAGCAAGAATGGAAGGCATCGATACGCCGGTCTATGGCCTGCAAAAGGTCTACCACACCAGTTAGCTTTTCACCTCAGAACTGAGGTTGCTGTGAAGTGAAAGTTATTTTACTTCGGCCGGCCGCATGGCGTGAGGCCTTCTCCGACCACGGACCGAATTGAACAAAACGGATGTGTTTGAATTGGTAAGGTATGAATGATGTGAACGCTTCAGACTGTGGCCGGCGTCTGCTGATGCCGGCTGCATCGATCGGGTCCCCCAACAACTCAAAGGCGACTTAAAATTTGAAAATCACTCTGGCCGTGATTGAATCAAATTTGGCGTCGATAACCTGTCCCGGCAGCGTGTTGCCTTTGCCAAAATCATTGTAGTCCTGATGTTGATACTGAAGCCCGATCACGACGTTGTTTGTTATCGCGTAGTCAATTCCGAGGCCATAAACTGCACCAAATCCATCCAGTTCAGTCGTTACGGTTACCGGAGCCGCCAACCCGGTGAAAGCGGTAACATCGGCTTGCGCGTATCCCAATCCGGCAGTTCCATACAGCATGACCTTGTCGACCGCGAAGCCAATGCGGGCCCGGACGGAAGCCATTTCGGTTATTTCGACGCTCTGGTAACCAGCGGGGAGGACATCGAAATCCGCATTCGGCCTTGAATAGTCAGCTTCAACACCAAAAACCCAAGAATCGAGCTGGAAGTTGATGCCGGCAAATGCGGTGGCGTTCGCCCCATCACCTGAAGACTCGAATCCTGGGAACAAAGTGTCTGTGTCACTGAATCTCGAAGCCGTAAGTCCCAAGCCGGCATAGATGCCGGACCAGTCGTAGGTCGATGCAGCAAGCGCATCGTTTGGCTGAAGGTCGTCGGTCGCAAATGCTGAACTGGTCAGCGCACCGAATAGGAAAATGCCACTCGTAAGTCTTCGCATGTTCATTCCCCCAGAAGTGATCTTATCGCCGGATTTGCAGGCGTCGTTGAACCAAGGTCGGCCGAAGGCCAACCGGATGAAAATACCGTGGTTGAATCGAAATGGGTCACGACATCACGATGTTGATGATGAGCAGCCCTCAGAGCAGGACTGCTCCTCCTATGGTCAAGGCGAGCCCCGAGTAGTTCAACCGACACATGCGTTCCCCCACACTGCAGTCAAGCGACCGCAGACCAAGTCTATAGATTACCGCGATGAAGGCAGCGTTAAGCATGAGGGCAAACAAGAAGTTAAGATCGGGGACAACAGGTCTAGCCATGTCCGGCGGTTAGATATCGGAGATCAAGAGATTGGACGAGCACGCAACTTCGATGCCAGGTCCTTTGCAGTGGACGACGGCCAGCTTCAGACAGGTGCATATGTCGTGCAGTTTTCGCTTTTTCACTGCCTCGTGACGTCGGCCGGCGTCCAGGCTTAAATCGCCATTTTTCTGGTGATCGCCTCGCGTTTTGACACTGAAGCCACTCTGCATACAAACACGTGCTCAATCCCGTCCACAAAATTGACTTTTGGAATACCGATTGTGAAAACAGGGCAGACAATTCGAAGGTCTGCAAAAATGAGCACAAGTGTAGATTTGGCCTATGAACAGGTTCGCAAAATGGCGGCCAATTTCGAGTTCAAACCAGCAGAGCGGATCAATGAAACTGAACTCTCAAAACGACTTGGCGCGAGCAGGACGCCTCTGCGCGAGGCGATGAACCGCTTGGTCGCGGAGGGACTCTTGGTGTTTGAGGGAGGACGCGGTTTCTTTTGCCAGTCCCTCAACCCTGATCTGTTGGTCCATCTGTATGAATTGCGTGAGGCGCTCGAAACCAGTGCCGTGAGATTGGCTGTCGAACGTGCGACGGGTGAACAATTGCAGGATATTGAACGCTATCTGAGCAATATCGCGCCGCGATATATTGATGGCACTCCGGCGCGCGAAATCGTATCACTTGATGAAGAGTTCCACCTAAAGATCGCAAGTCTTGCCGGCAATCCGGAACTGCAGAACATGATCGAACTGACTTACGAGCGCATTCGCTATGTTCGATGGATCGCAATGCGGGACAAAATTGATATTACCCATGCCGCTCACCAGGGAATTTACGAAGCGATCAAGGCACGTGACGTTGATGCAGCTATCGACGCCATGCGGGAACACATCAGGACCAGCCATGAAGAAGCGATTGACACTGTCGAGAAGGCTTATTCGCAGCTTTATGTCCCTCGGCAGCAGAATTGAACAAGTGAGAGAGAACGAGTCATGACCATCGTGTATGGGGGAAAGCCAGTCTATGGAGCGGTGCTCGGCATCCTGATGCTGGAAGCACGTTTTCCGCGCATCCACGGCGACATCGGCAATGCAGCGACATGGCCATTCCCGGTACAATACAGAGTGGTCAAGGGTGCCAGTCCGCATAAAGTGGTGCGGCAGGATCCGATGGTATTGGTCGAGGAGTTTATCGCAGCTGCCAACGAACTGGTGGAAGCCGGCTGCGACGGGATCACCACAAACTGCGGCTTCCTGGCCCTGACGCAGGAGCGCATTTCGCAGGCCGTTCCAGTGCCGGTTGCAACTTCTTCGCTGATGCAAGTTCCGATGGTTCAGGCATTGTTGCCGCCGGGTAAGAAAGTGGCCGTATTGACGATTTCGAAGGAGACATTGACACCCGGCCATTTGCGAGCAGCTGGAATATCAGACCCTGATGAGGTTCCGGTTTTTGGAACAGACGGTGGTCGTGCGCTTACACGCTGCATTCTTGACGATCATGAAGCGATTGATTTCGCGGACTGCAGGCTGGACATGCTCGATGCAGCGAGAGAAATCGTCGATACTGACCGGGACATCGGTGCAATCGTATTGGAATGCACCAATATGACACCCTATGCCTATGATGTGAGAAAGGTGACCGGTTTGCCTGTCTTCTCGATCTATTCATTCGTGAAATGGTTCTATGAGGGATTAATGCCCGGCCGCTTTCAGTTGGAGCTGGATGATCCGCGCGCCGGACTCCACTAGATGATATCGAGGGTTGATCGGATGGAGCCTGTCATGACAACTCAGCCTTACTCAAAGTACGGCAGGTTCTTGGCTTTTGCTGCGCGGACCCATGCCGGTACAAACGGCACAATCTTATCCTGCGACGGAACCCTGATCTCGATGAAATTGGCGCCGTTGTGGTCGATCGCCTCTTTCAAAACCGCATCGATTTCGTCCTCGTGCGTGATGCGCGCAGTCTGAAATCCAAAGGCCTCAGCCAGTTTGATGTAGTCCACAGCACCAAAGTCGGTGGACCACGGCTCATCCACATCGTCCAGCAGGATCGCCTCTCCGCGAATCCAACCGAAGGTGTCGTTGCGCGTCAGAATTATTGTTACGTTCTTTTTGCTTCGCCGGATCGTTTCCATGTCACCCATGACAAATCCGAAAGACCCATCGCCTGTAAACGAAATCACCGGGCCGTCGTTTGCATAGGAGGCGCCCAGGCCTGCCGGCACTGAATAGCCCAGCGCACCCATCGAGTAATTAGTGATGTAGCGGCGCCCGGCCTCTTTTATCGTCAGCAAAGCGGACGGATAAATTGCACTGACTCCCGGTTCTGAAGTGACAATGGCATTGGATGGCAGAATTTTGTCGAGCGCCTGCGTCAGCTTCACCGGAGAGACGGTGCCTGGCGGCATTGGGATGTTGGAATTGAAAACTTTGTTCAGAGCAGTCGCTTTCATCGGATTCAGATCCACGGTGTCTCGCTGCGGATCGGGATAGTCAGATTTCAAGATGTCGACCATGTATTCCAGGCTCGCACGGGCATCGCCTACAAGCCCGACTTTCACAGGAAAATTGTTGCCAACATGAGCCTCGGCAATGTCCAAATGGATAAATGTCTTGGAAGTCGGATCACCATAGAGCTTCCAATGGTCAGTCGCCGCACTGTCGGTATTGGTGCCTACGAAAAACACTGTGTCGGCTTCGTAAACATAGCTGTTGGAATACTCCATTCCGCCTCGACCACCGACGACGCGCAGCGCCAGAGGATGATTCTCCGGAATTGTGCCTTTGCCTGGTGTCGTTGTGCCAAGCGGAATCTGCAAATACTCCGCAAGTTCCAGCAGAATGTCTGAGGCCCCGGAGATCAGGCCACCCTGTCCGCAAACGATAACCGGTTTCTTTGCCTCCAGCAGAACCTCAATTGCCGCACGTATTTTGCTGTGATCGGCCACCGGGCGATGCGCCGGATAAACGCTGTACTCGCTCTCCGCATAGAGATCGCTGATCTCGGCCTCTTCGCGAAAAATGTTGATTGGCACCCGAATGTGAACGGGCGCCGGCCGCCCGGACGTGGCAACTCGAAAGGCCCGTCTCAGCATGAACGGGATGTCCTTTGCATTGGTCAACACGAAGGACTCTTTCGAGATGCTTTCATAAAGCGCGGTCTGGTCGATGCCGGTGAGACCATGTTTTTTGTCCTGGTTCACTGGGATATCAGAGCTGAAATAGATGATCGGTACCGAGCTGAGATAGGCCTCGGTAATACCCGGCGTACAATGCGTGACGCCGGGGCTTGGCGCTTCCAGAACGCAGGGGCGCCCAGTGATCTTCGCATAGGCTTCCGCCGCATAGGATGCTGTTCGTTCGTCGCGCGTCAGCACATATTCAATGTCAGAGTGTTCCCGCCATTCCTTGTACCAGCCTATCGTAGTTTCACCAGGCAATCCAAAGACATGCTTGACACCATGGAGTCCCAACATTTTCAGGATGATCTGCGCGCCGTTTAAAATTGTTGCTTTGGAATTGCTCACTCAGTTTCCTTTGGGGGTAGAGGAAAGGTCAAAAATTATCTGTATACAGAAGAATATGCAATTACTTCGGCCGTCAAGGTTCGAAGTCCCACGATGACATTGTCACAATGGTGCAAGACAGGTCTGGCAGGCAGAAATTGTCGCGGCGGCAATCAACAGGTCTGGCGCAGCGGGCCGTGGTGCTTATTTCCAGAACACTGCTTATGATCCGGTCCAAAAGGGAAGGACGAGGGTAGCAAATTGTATTCACTGGTCATCGGAACCAAAAACTGGTCGAGCTGGAGCCTCCGTGCCTGGCTTGCCCTGAAGGCGACGGGGGTCTCGTTTGAGGAAGTCGTTGTGCCGTTGAGACGGCCAGACTCAGCCGACATTATCAAACGGCTTTCTCAATCAGCGCGGGTGCCCATTCTCCGGATCACAGAAGCCGGCTCCGAGTCGGTTGTGTTCGACAGCCTTGCGATTTGTGAAACCATTGCCGAGCGCCATCCGGCAGCAAATCTGTGGCCGCACAATTCTGCGGCGAAACAGCTCGCTCGTTCCTACTCAGCGGAAGTGCACTCCGGTTTCCTGGCTTTGCGTGAAGCCTTGCCGATGGACATTGCGCGAACGTTGCC
Source organism: uncultured Rhizobiaceae group bacterium (assembly GCA_938044775.1). Taxonomy (GTDB): domain Bacteria; phylum Pseudomonadota; class Alphaproteobacteria; order Rhizobiales; family Rhizobiaceae; genus Pseudahrensia. Next base: position 7,768 of record CALIOE010000109.1, on the reverse strand, counting down.
ATGTCCGAACCTCGATGAAGAAGTCGAGCAGCAAATCACCCGGATTCAGAGCGCCTGGGAAATCGCTCGTGCTCGATTTGGATCTGAAGGTGGCTTTCTGTTTGGCACGTTTTCAGTTGCAGATTGCATGTATGCGCCGATCGTTTCCCGGTTTGTGACCTATGGTATTCCGATGTCCGAAGTTGCCCAGCAATATGCCGCTGAGGTAATGCAGCTGCCTGCCGTGCAGGCGTGGAAAGCTGCCGCTCATCAAGAAATCGAAGATGGACTGCCCGATCAATGGCAGGTGGACATGGTGCGAAACGCTCGCTGAGCCGCAGCATTGGACGAATGGTATCGCCGGCGTTGAAGTTCCCAGAAGGACCAGCTGGGAAGTTTGCCCGATTGTGCCGGTACCGACAGGGCCTGCCCCTGTACAAACCTTGTTGGTTCATGAGACAAGCTGACATGTCCGTCAGACCCGTCGTTCTCGTTACTGGAGCAAGCAAAGGTATCGGCGCAGCCGTTGCTGAATTGTTCGCCGGTGAAGGATACGATGTTTGCATAAACTATCTATCGGATGAAAAGGGCGCGCGGAGGGTCGCTCAGCGGTGCGAGCGGCTTGGTGCACGTGCCATGGTTGCGTGCGCGGATATCTCGCGCGCTGGCGAAGTCTCACGGATGTTCAAAGAATGTGACGATGGTCTGGGATCCGTGGCTTGCGTTGTGAACAATGCCGGCGTGATCGGCGGTGCATCGCCGCTGCAGGATGTCTCCCAGGAGTCGCTGGCAGCGACCTTTCAAACAAATGTTTTCGGAACGATCTACTGCATTCAGGAAGCTATTAAGCGCATGTCGACCGCTCATAAGAAAACTGGAGGAGCAATCATCAATATGTCGTCGGTAGCAGCCGTCCTGGGCAGTCCTCATGAATATGTCCACTACGCGGCATCAAAGGGTGCGATCGAAACACTGACGATTGGAGCGGGCAAAGAGCTGGCGCCACTGGGCATCCGGGTGAATGCGATCCGGGTCGGAACGACGGATACCACGATGCACGCGGCAAACGGCAACCCAGATCGGCCGAATAAGGTTGCTGCGATCACTCCCATGGGCCGCATCGCTGATCCCATAGACATTGCGCAAGCCGCCTTGTGGCTGGCCTCAGAGCGTTCCGGGTTCGTAACCGGAACCTGCCTGACAGTGGCCGGTGGGTTGTCCGATTAAGCCGGCTCCCGAACTTCGTAAGGCACAGGTTGGACCGAGCCGCAGCTTCTGCCCGCATCAGGAGCAAAAGCACACGCGGCGCCAAAAAATCGATAATTTGCACGAAAGGCACGCCCTGGCCTAGGGTTTTCGCCTGAGCAATTTGGGACGGAAACCTGGGAGAGAGTTTGTTTACACTTGAGATGGGTGTGGTTTTTGCCACCCTCGCTTTCACCATATTTCTTTTCGTCTCGGAAATCATCCGAATTGACCTCGCTGCGATCCTTGTTTTGGTCGTCCTTGGCATGCTCAGTTACTTGCCCGGCCTGTCAAACATTGCAGATGTAAATCACCTGTTCGATGGGTTCGCTTCCAATGCGGTCATATCGATCATCGCTGTCATGATTGTGGGTGCCGGGCTCGATAAGACCGGCATAATGAACAAGGTGGCGGCCACAATCCTCAAGCATGGTGGTTCAACAGAAGTCAGGATTTTGCCGATCGTGTCAGGCACCGTTGGCGTCATCTCAAGCTTCCTGCAGAATGTTGGTGCTGCAGCGCTTTTCCTGCCGGTGGTCAGCCGGATATCCGCGCGTACCAGCATACCCCTCAGTCGTCTGCTGATGCCCATGGGATTCTGCGCGATACTCGGCGGTACGATGACGATGGTCGGATCGTCTCCGCTCATCCTTCTAAATGACTTGATTCTGACAGCTAATGACGGTTTGCCCAGTGAGCAGCAGATGAAGCCGTTCAGCCTGTTTTCCGTGACCCCCATTGGATTTGCCCTGGTTGTGTCAGGGATTCTGTATTTCCTGATTCTGGGACGGTGGGTATTGCCGTCCAGCACGTCGAAGGTGGACGTCACATCGGGCAAGGGCCTGTCCGACTATTTGCAACGCGTCTACGGGCTGAGTGCCAGCGTTTTTGAAGTCGACGTTCCTGAAGACAACCGACTGGTTGGAAAACAGCTCGCCGACATCAATTTTGAAAACAACATCTACATCATCAGTACATTCTATCGAGGCAAGGTATCGATGGTGCAGATACTGACGGCAGAGATTGCCGCACCTTGCAGGCTGGCAATCATCGGAAAACGAAACGCCGTACAGAAGTTCGCCGATGAAAATGGTCTGCACATACGTTCAAAACTGGACGCTTTTTCGGAAGAGTTTGCTCAAACAAATGCCGGAATTGCCGAAATTGTCGTGCCTCCGGAATCCAAGTTTATCGGCAAGTCTCCGCGCGATCTACTTTTGAGGAAGAGCTATGGACTCAGTCTGCTGGCCATCCATCGAAGTGAGACCACTCTGAGTCATGTTGAAAGTGAAGATCATGAGCCCACCGCAATTGGGCTGGAAAAATTCCAGGCCGGCGACATGCTCGTCGCGCACACTCAGTGGAGCAATCTGACCCGGCTGAAACGTGATCGTGACCTGGTCGTTATTACGTCTGACTTTCCGCAGGAAGAATTGCGTCCGCACAAAATTGGCTGGGCTCTGACCTTCTTCCTTGTTTCTCTCTCAATGATCCTCTTTACCGATGTGCGCTTGTCACTTTGCCTTCTTGTTGGTGCGGTTGGCATGTTGCTGTCCCGTGTTCTCAGTATCGATGAAGCCTATCGTGCGGTTGGTTGGAATACGGTTTTTCTGTTGGCCTGCCTCATTCCACTCGGGCAGGCCGTGCAGAGTACGGGTACGGCCGAGTGGATTGCGCAGCAGGTTTTGGTGATTCTCCACGGTTGGCCGGTCTGGGCATTGCAGGCCGGCATCGCAATTCTGGCCACTGCCTTTTCACTGGTGATGTCGAACGTGGGAGCCACCGTGTTGCTGGTGCCGCTGGCCGTTTCAATCGCGGTGGCAGCAGGTGGCGACCCGGCCGTGTTTGCCCTGACAGTCGCGATCTCAACCTCCAATTCCTTCATCATCCCCACCCATCAGGTGAACGCACTTATTATGGGGCCGGCGGGATACAAGGTCATCGATTTTATCAAGAGCGGAGGCATCATGACGCTGCTGTTCTTTATCGTTTCCATGGTCATGCTGAACCTCATATTCTGATTCCCGGTCTCGAGGGCCGCAGCTTCAGCGGTGAGCCGGGCAGCGCCTGTACCAGGGGCCGGCCGGGACCAAAATGCGGGCCTGCTCATCCAAGCGCAGATGGAGGCACAACTTCCACAATGCGTCCGGTTTTCACATCGTAGATCAGGCCTGACACGACGACATGCCCTGGCACGCCGGGGGCGCCGCGCAGGCGTTCGATGTCGTCGCGGATACTCTGTTCATGGTCTGTGATAGCCGAAACAGACACATCGATCCCAAGTTGTTGTTCAACGGCGTGTTGAAAGGCTGGATCGGCAAATCGTTCGGCACCGCACTGCGTGTGCTGCATAATGACCAGCTCGAAAGGTCCTGGTCTGTCCCCATCCATCATACCGACCATGAAAGCCAGAGTGGCAAGCTCGTCGATCACTTCCTTCGTCACCCGACCGCCGTTGTTGCGCATGACGACCGCATCTCCCAGCGCAAGTCCCAGGACATGGGCGGGATCGACGCGGGCATCAACGCAGGACAAGACAACCGTGCGCATTCTGGGAACCAGAGGAAGGTCGGCATCTGAGAAACTTTTTGCAAATGAACGGTTTCGTTCGAACATGGATACGGTGCTGGACATTGTAGGTCTCCAATCTGGGGAGTCGGGGGAATCTGATTTGACAAGAAAGAGTTCAGGTTGCCTGGTTTGCGATCGCTGGCGCCCGGAGCGGTTTGTGCGTCTTCAGCCATTCCGCTGTATCCTGACTGAACTTGGTATCGTTCAGCCGGACATAGTCCCGGTCCAGCTGAATTTTATCCAGGTCGAGCGCCGGGGTGAGCAGGATCCTGGCAAAACTCATCAACCCGCCAAGGCGTTTTGACAGGCTGGCCCGCAGCTCCGGGCGCGCGGCAACAGTGCGTCTTACGATGCTCTCGAAGCTTTCCGGCTTGCGCCCTCCCACAAGTTCAACATCATCTGTGGGGGCGTTGACAGCGAAGCTTCCGCGTCGATATTCGTCGGCATAGATGGCGAGCTGTGAAACAGCAGCCTCAGAGTAGTTTGACGGTGGCAACGCGCGCAGTGCCTTGACCATCATCGTTTCCGATATATCCATGTAACTGACCTTGCGGCCCAGGGCGCGCGCCATGGCAGCGGCGATTTCATCAGGCGACAGGAGTTGAGGTCCGGTTGGTCTGTAGATCTTGTTTGAATGGTCTTCCGGATTGATCAACGCACCTACTGCAACACCGGCGATGTCTTCGTTGGACGGCGGAGCATTCTTTTTAACATCCCGTGCGCCCAGGGGCATGGTGAAAAGCCCCAGATGCGCAGCAGAGTCGAGCACCATCAGGTAATTGTCTGCAAACCATCCGGGATTGACCGATGTAACAGACATCTCCGGCGACATCCGGATCAGGATGTCGCTGATGTAGACTTCGCGCGTAAAAAGCGATGGATGCTGCGCTGCGCTGAGCCACTGACCCAACGTGACAATATGCTCCAGCTTCGCTTCGTGGGCAGCTGCGGTAAAGACGGCATTGAAGTGAAGGCCGTTTGGTGCCGTGGGGGCACATTGATAAGCGCGTTGAACACCAGCCATTGCCCGGCGCATGTCGCTTATCGAGTACTGATCGCCAGCAAAAATTTCCGCTCCGGCTTTCTCCAGACGGTCTGCGCGGGCATCACGTTTCCGCACAAAGGCACGTACAGGATAGCCCTTGCCGAGGAGTTGCAGCGTGACGGGAATACCTGTCTTTCCGCCGGCACTTGTTACGAGAATTTTGGGCAAAGTTGACATGGAAAACCTCCGGATTAGAATATACTTAGAAAAATAAAGCGATAGCTTTAAAAAATAAAGTAACATTTTTGTGAGGCAGTTATGGCAAAGATCCGTTCCTACAAATTGCTTTGTCCAATCGCCCGTGCGCTTGACCGGATTGGAGATCGCTGGACCTTGTTGATCCTGCGGGATCTTCATGCAGGTCCCGCTCGTTTCACCGATTTACAGCGTGGGCTCACGGGAATTGCAGCAAACCTGCTGACAGAGAGGTTGGTAAAGCTCGTCGATGATGGTCTGGTCGAAAAAGGCGATGGTGGGCATGGGTCCTCGGTCTATGAACTGACCAAGCTTGGTGCCAAAACATCAGACGTCATATTTGAGCTCGCGATCTTTGGTGCCCGCTTTAAGCCGGAAGGCGAGATCGTTGATCCGGGCAATCTGCGCACGGTTGCAACCACACTTGGCGCTGCGGCCAAACGCGTCGCTACGCCTGACATGAACTTTCGGGCTGAGATTGTCGTGGACGGCGAAAGTATGAACCTGAGTGTTCAAGATGGAGAGGTGCTGATGCTCTATGGAACCTGTTCCGCGCCTGACCTTGTTTTCACCACAAGCTATGCCGGCCTGCTCGCTCTGACTGAAGGTGAGATGGCTCTCGACGCTTTCGCGAGCCGACACAGCGATCTCAAGGTTGAAACGCCAGGTAAGGAAGCCGGTTTCATGGCGCTGATGACCGGCATCATCACGGAACTGAATGACTGAGTTCATGGGTGCAGGTCACTGGCGCGGCGCAATCGCGAGATACACAAAAGAACAGAGGACGGCGTTTCATTCCCAACCAGGTGGTCCGGCGTTGACAGACGATGGTGATCCTCAAACAAAGCTGTGGTCGTTACCTGCCTGGTTGCGGCTCGATGATCGAATGCAGGCTGTGGCTGTCAAGAACGGCCAGGAAAGCCATGTGTGCCTGGTGCATTGCGGGTCGAAGTCTGCAGCCAGGAAGAAATCCGCAGGACGAACCTTCTTTTCGCATACATTCCACAATCGCGAAGTCTGCTTCGATGATCCGAACGACATCACCAACCGAGATTTGTTCGGGATGCTTTCTAAGGCTGACACCACCTGTTCGTCCGCGCTGAGATTGTAGCAGCTCGGCCCTGACGAGCTTGGCGACGATCTTCATCGTGTGAGACTTGACCAACCCCAATTGTCGCGCAATTTCGTCAACGGTGACGGGGTCTTGTTGAACGGCGAGATGCATCAATACGCGCAAGGCAAAGTCGCTGGCTTGGTTTAAACGCATGAGAGGGCCAATTTCATTCATTCCATATGTTGCTTTTAACGGGCAATCGTTCTAAATAAAAGATGCAAACAAAATGAATGTATAAGTGCTGTCATGACGAATATTGAAGGACGCCCTGTCGTCATCCGCGAAAGCGTACATCCCTCGATTAGCACGGTTCAGATTTCAGACCTGGTTGAACAGTTCTATGATCGGGTTGCCAATGATCCCCGTTTGGCTCCAATCTTCGCGAAGCATATGTCCCAAGACTGGGACACTCACCTTGAAAAAATGAAAGCCTTCTGGCGTTCCGTTTTGTTGCGGACCGGCGAATACAAGGGCAAGCCTGTTCCTGCCCATCTGAAGATTGACGGCATCGAAGTCACCGACTTCCAATTGTGGCTGAGGCTCTTCGTTGAGACGGCAAACGAGATATTCGCTCCTGAGGTCGCCGGGCTTGTTGAAAGCGCTGCGCTGCGAATTGCAACAAGCCTCTGGTTGTCGAGAGCCAGGGATCCTTTCGCTCTGCCGCTCGAATGGCCGCCCGCGAAACAGCCAAGTCCAACCAATCGACTGAATGGAGAATTGACATGAAGCTGCTGGGGCTGCTGACCACACTGCTTTTCTTACCCGGAACTCTGGTTCTCAATCACCTCCGCATCAGTGTGGATGAGGATGGCGGCATAATCCGGTCTTTCATCAATTCCAGTTTCTGGGGTGCTGTCGTTCTTGGGGTAGCACTGAAGTATTGGATATAGGCAATCTGACTTCGCAGAAAAATGCAGGCCTGGTCTGAGCCACAAAAGTGCTGTCAGGATAATTATCCCTCTCGCCGGGAGCATGTTGCGCCTTCGACCGTGAATTAAGCAATCCATTGACGAACGACTGGTTTCCCTTCTTGTCGTGGCAACGGTTATGGTGGCTGCTCTCGCTGCGCGCTCCAACCACAAACAGCTCCCCGGCCGAGGCTTACTCCCCCCTTAAGGATGACGTCTGAGCAGTTGAAATATGCTGGACATCTTCTGAGCAGCAAGGGCCGCCACAGGCCGGTATTTGGGGAGACAGTCCGATGGAAAACATTACAGAAGATCTGATTGGCGAGGGTGTTCAACTCGTTCCTGAAAGCGACACGACCTACAACTTGCTTGAGGGCGTCACCATCGAGAATACAATGGAGGAATACGACCCTGAGGTTGAGGAATCGGGCGCCGTCTACGCCAACGGCGCGGTCAATGTTACTTTCAACATTGATGGGATCATTCGCGCAGAGCGAGTGTGGGCATTGAGTTTGGACTATGGCAGCGGGCACAACATCACAATTGGAGAAACGGGCCAGTTGATCGGTGTTTTCGGCGTTTGGATGATCGATTCACCGGGCTCGAGCATCACCAATCACGGCCTTATTCAGGGCATCGGAGATTTCTCTCCAGGTGGCAATCCGCCCATTGGGTACTTCGGTGACAACGGCACAATCATAAACGCCGCAA
>CALIOE010000108.1 GCA_938044775.1 uncultured Rhizobiaceae group bacterium | reverse complement strand
TATCGCGGTGTCCTGACTGACAGGAGGCAATCGACAAGCCCTGCTCACGGGTCACTCGATCCTGCTGCCGCATACCGATAGTGTTGCGCAACGCCTTGTCGTAGGTCAAAACGCCGGCCGCAAATTTCTCATCAACTTTCGATCGCCAGGGAAGTTGCTCCTCATAAATCGCCTTGGCGGCATCGAATTCTTTGAAAGCCCGGTCCATGTCCGGATTTGACTTTTTGAGGGTTCGGCGGACCTTGCCGAGCCCGCTCTTGATTTTGGAAGCGCCTTCGACGTCGCCGACTATGTTCTCAACGGCCTTGATAGCCTCCATGGATTCCTCGGGGGACTTGGATTCAACGATACCGCGCAGTTCGGCCAGTTGTTCACCGAGCGCCAGATAGGCGTCGTTGGTGGCCAGCGTTTCGGCCACTTTGGCTACGCCGTTATAGCTTTGATCGGCAAGGCGACGGTATTGGGTGCGGATCTTGCTTTCCTCGCCTGTGAGTTTGGCGAACGCTTTCTGCTTTTCTTCCCACTCGGCAGGAATTTGAGCGAGCAGGGCATCTCGACTCTCTTCGGCTTGCTTAATCTGCGCTGCAATGCGCTCGCGACTGGCCTCTGCATTGTCACCGCGGAGGCGGCTGGAACGGGTCTTGAGTTCCTCAATTCGCACATCGAAAACCCGCGCGTCGCGCTCGAGCGCCCGGACCTCAATATGCAGGGGCCGGAACGCGCCGGACGCCTTGGTCACTTCCGTTTCGGCTAACTTTGCCTGTTTCAAAAGCGTGATGGCCTCTTCAACACCTTCAAAACTCCCGTTCAGACCCTTTGACAGATCTTCTGGCAGGAAGCTCGCATCGAGCCCTTTGGCGGTATCGATGGCGCTGCGGATGTTGCCAGCCTCGGTCACCAGTTTCTCGTAAACAAATTCCTCCACGCAGTATTGCAAGGCCGGGTTGCGCGGCGGTGGGGCGCTGTCTGAAAGCATAGAGACACGATTTGGAAGATAATTCACCAGCGCTGGATTCTGGGCAACAATGAACAGCGCGCCGATCTGCAACACGATGAAAGCGATGACACCCTTGTACATATCGATCGTTTTGACGATCGCCGGAGCGACACCGCGCAGATAGAACAGCGCGAACCCGAACGGTGGCGTCAGGAACGACGTCTGGATGTTCAGGCCAATCATCACGCCGAGCCAAACGGCGGTGACGTTGGCCGACGGGTCAGCCAATAGGATGGGTGCCACGATCGGCACCACCACCACAGCAATCTCGATGAAGTCGAGGAAAAATCCAAGTATGAAGATCACCGCCATCACGGTGATGAATTTCGACCAGAAGCCGCCGGGGAGGCCTTCCAGGAAATGCTTGACCAATTCCTCGCCGCCAAATGCGCGGAACGCCGCAGTCAGCATGGCGGCGCCCAGAAGAATAATGAAGACAAGCGATGTTGCCTTGGCGGTTTCGACCATCACCTCGTGAAGCGTGTTTTCGATCTTGTAGGCGCGCCAGGCACTCCATGCGAGAGAAGCGATCAAGACCAGCGTCGCAACGATTGCGATGGTAATGCCAAGCACATCCGACGATGTGGAAATTGCCTTCACATTGGTGTTGAAGGTGGAAATGACAAAGGCGATGACTGCCAGCGATATCAGAGCGAGAATTGCGGGTGTGAAGCTGCCCTTCTGGCCTTCCGTTAGTCGATAGCCCGACATCAGCAGAGCGCCGGCGGCACCGATGGCGCCCGCCTGGTTCACTGTCGCTACGCCGGAAATGATGGAACCCAGAACCAGGAAGATCAATGCCAGTGGCGGGATCAGCGCCAGACCCAGTTTGAAGAAAAATTCTGCATTCAGAGTGCCTTCGCTTCGGACAGGCGGTGCAACGTGCGGCCGGATCATAGCGTAGACCAGTATGTAAGCCATGTAGAGCCCGACCAGGACCAGACCAGGGACAAGCGCTCCGAGAAACATTTCGCCGGCCGAGGTCGAAGTCACGCCATAGGCGGACGGCATGGTCAATTCGCCGGTCGATGCTTTGTGCAGCGCCTTGCGCAGTGTCGATGCCTGATCCGATGCGCTGGCTAATTGGTCGGCAAGAATGATCAGTACGATGGATGGTGGGATGATCTGACCCAGTGTGCCAGAGGCCGCAATCGTGCCTGATGCAAGGGATTTCGAATAATTGTTACGCAGCATCGCCGGCAGCGAAATCAGCCCCATGGCGACGACGGTTGCACCTACGATGCCTGTTGTGGCGGCGAGCAGTGCGCCCACAAAGACAACGGATATGCCAAGGCCACCAGGAACCGGACCAAACAGCTGCGCCATCGTGATCAGCAGGTCCTCAGCAATTTTTGATCGCTGCAACATGATGCCCATGAAGATGAACAGCGGGATCGCGATCAGCGTGTCGCGCTCGACTTCCCAATAAACCCCTCGCAAGTTGGTCACACCTGCCGACAGCCACTGGCTCGGTCCCCCCTGCGCAAAATAGGCGCTCGAATCGCCGGCGAATAGGTAGCCGCAAACTGCAGCTGCTGAGATTGAAAGGATGGC
>CALIOE010000107.1 GCA_938044775.1 uncultured Rhizobiaceae group bacterium | reverse complement strand
GGATATATTTGGGTGCCCAGCCTTTACTTGATTGATACGCTGAGCACCTCAGTGCACCTCGCTGAACTGCTTTTGCCAGGCCGCCGTCACAATGTACCTGACCCATGAGTCAACAAGTGTGAATGTGTTGCGCCGCTCAGCAAATGAAGATTGCGTAAGCGGTTAGAATTATTCAGTCTTTTGGCAACATCTTGATATTGAATTGCGCGATTGCACCGCATCTGTGTGAGCCAGAATACGTGCTCCAATGCGGTGGGGCCGCCTATTTCGCCCAATTACGACAAGGCGATGTGGGGCGTCTGGCCAATATGCATTGGCCGGCTATTTGGTAACGGGAAGCAATTTGAAGAGAGTGCATGACGCGGCGCGAACGCTTATTGGTGCCGAAGGGGCACTACGACACCGCCCCCATGATCCGCGCCATGCCTCGTTAATAAAATGGGTCAGGACTTAAGAGTCAACGTTTTTGGTGAGATGATGTCCGGCGCCAGCCAACGTGGCAACAGTGTCGGACCGACTTTATCAGCCGGAATTGACAGCAGTTTTTTGTTTCCGGTTCGGCGATACATGACGCAAAATATTGCGGATCACCTGGTTTTGTAACTTGGGTTGATTGTCGATGTTGAAATGTCCGACCTCTGTGTCACTTGAAAAATCGATATTTCTAATGACACCGCGAAACCCCGGACTGCGTTTCAGGGGTTTCCCCCAGCCGTCCGTCTTGAAGAAGTAGTTGGTGGCCCTGCGCACGTTGGCCGGGACCGGTTCGGGATTGGTCGCGGCAAAGGTAGCCATATAATCCACCCGGATTCGGACTTTGTTCAGTCGTTTTGCAAGCCTGATCACAGCATTAGCACCCAGCGAGTGCCCGATCAGAATCACTGGTCTTCGACCGAATCGTCGTCTGTTCCTGATAATCGTCTCAGCCACACGCTTCCATTGTTGATGGCTGGTCACAGTCACATCAATTCCGCGGTCCCTGAGTTTGTCGCCAATCTGGTCGAGCCCCCGCGAAAATACGTCGCCGAACCCACGCAGAAGAACCACCTCACCACCCCGAGTCGCAACTTGCAGCACAGGAGGCACAGAATTCGTCGTTTGGGCCGAAGCAGTCTGTCCCTGCAGGGTGATGTTCATCATCGCCACCGCAAATGCCAGCGTCAGAATCTTTCTCGTCAGGTGGTTCATTTTTGCAATAGGCTCCAGGCGGGATGCCTGACTCGTTCTATGGCTGAGAAATATGTTAGGCTTGGTTGGCGGGCAAGCGGTTTGTTGCACAAGACGCCGCGCTGTTGCTCATATGACACCGGGGATCAATCGTTTTGTACGGGCGCAATAGGCCTCGTACTGCGCACCAAACTGCGCTTTCATCATGGCTTCTTCCTTGTCGATACGGCTAAAATACAGCCAGGCAACACTCATCAGGCCGATGAATCCGGCAACCCAGTTTGGAATCAGGAGCGCCTGCGCCAATCCCCAAAGCCAAAAAGAAGTATACATTGGATGCCGAATATGTCGGTAGAGGCCTCGTTCAATCAGCTTATGATCTTCACGCAGTTCCAGGGTGACTGACCAGTTACGGGCCAGATGTTTGTGACTGTAGTAGAACAAGAGAAGAAATGCGGCCATCGAAACGGTACCCGCTCCGACCATAATCCAGCTCGTGGTATGATCTGCAAAAGCGAACCAGTTTGTTGCGATGGAGACGGCGGGAGCAATAACCAGTCCGAAGATACACAAGCTCAGGGCAACACGCTCACCAATGCTCTTTTGGTCAACCGCGACCGCTGTGTTGCGGGCGCGGCGGCGGTGCGGAATGCGTATGATCGTCCAGATGACAATGCCCAGAATCCAGACAGTTGATGCCGTGGTTTCAATCATGAGTTCTCCGCCGAAGACAATAAGTAACCGTGGACGCTGTCCATGAAGGCTCCTGGCTCAGTTAATCTGTAGGGCAGGCTGCTTGGCCCGAAACATATGCCTGGAAAGTCATAGTAATACTGCAAATTGTTGCCAAAGACGAACTGGTAGTGAACACGAAAAAAATTGCCCTTCATTCGTTTGTAGGCGTCGGGTGAAACCATCCGCTTGATGCGTATCGTGTTGACAATGGGCTTGGTTTCAACGCCCGGTGCGATGCCCATGAGCTTTGCCGGATCTGTGTCGATAAAGTTAATAATGTCGGTCAGGCACTGAAACTCGAACCATTTAAACTGCGCATTCGCATGTATTCGGCTGACCCGTTCTCTGAAATGGTTTGCTGCCGGATGAAGGCCGATTTTCAGCGCGGTTGATCCGACAGTCACAACTGCAAGATTGTGCGTATCGGAGGCGATTTCAGATTGTTTTTCCAGCATCCGACCGGCCACATCCAGAATCAGAGCGCCGCCGGTACTGTGACCGACAAGCAGGACTTCGCTGTAGTCACCATTCTGGATCTGCCGAAGCGCAAGTTCGGAAAAACGGTTCAGTTTTTCATCCACCTGCGGATTTAGATCGCGCGCAAAGTCTCGAGAGAAACTCCAAAGATCCATGAGGTGCAGAACATGATAACGTTCGCCTCCCAGACGAACGCAAATGACGAACGCCAAAAAGGCGGTTGCCGGCCAGATCAGCGTTGTCGAAACGGGAAGGATACCACCAATGAGCCCAGCGGCAACGGAGCTGATGGCAAGCGCCAGCAGAGCCATCATTGCGGGGTAGAAAAAATAGATCGCAAACCGCCAGGCGTGGCGCAGAAATTTGAAAGCCGTACCGGAGATGATGTAGTCGCCGAAAGTGACTGCATAGCGCATAAGCCGCCGGTAGAGTGGCGCTTGAAAGCCCGTCAGAACGATGTCATCGAGCCCAAGGAAGTGAAAGTCGGTCTCAACGCGCCATCCTTCGCCGGATGCGTTGTAAGTTGCTTGCGTGATATCTGGGGCCAAGTCGCGTGTTTCTTGTCGACCTACCTGCGTTCCCCATACCTCTTCGAAACGTGAACTCTCCCGATCCAGTCTTTCGTAGAAAGCCACCGGTGACTTGGGGTCGTATCCGCCAATAAAAAAGACTGCGCGTTTCTGTATGACGTTCGACAAGGAAAATTCGACCGGGTTCGGTGTCGGTGGTTCGGCCATTCAATAGGCGATGAAATGTGGCCGGTCCATCACCGGATTCTCACATCAAGTGCTAATTGCGCACGTCTTTGGCGCCTTCACAAAGTAAATCCCGCACATATGGTGCGAACGATCGCCAACATTCGACGCGAAAGACCGTGCGGCCAGTGCGATACAGGATGATTTCAGCCTTGCCGAAGAGCGTTCGGGAGCAGGCGCCCACCGGAAATGCTTTCAGCGAGAGGTTGCGAGGGCAGCCAGCGTTTAACGCGGTAGCTGCATCATCCCCGCTCACGATAAACGCCGTGTTGCGGTGCGACACATCAACAACGGAAAACTCCCGGGAGGCCCGTTTCGGGATGAGATCTTCAGCTGCTAACTTTTCGTCAACGACCAGCCACTCATCTGGTCCCAGCCAAAGCGCATGACGCCCGGCCTTTTTTGATGATTTTGACGGATCAGCCGGCAAGGTCAGTCCGAGCGACTTGCTAAGACTGGTGACGCCCCTTTTTGTGGCCCGAATGCTAAGGCGGGCAGCCGGTGATGCAGCTTCGATTGTCACCGCATCAGTGGCAAATCGAAAGCCATTGAGAGGGATGCTGCGGACTAATTTGGCGACGCTAGTCATTCACCTTGTCTCCATTGGGATCGTAGAAAACAGATCCCGTAACCTCTACCTCAATCGTCTCATCTTCCATCGGCACGTAGAGTTTTTCGCCCATGCGATCAAATCCTCCCTCGATCAGCGCCATAGCGATTGAGTGCTTCAGAGTACCGGACCAATAGGACGAGGTGACAAAGCCGAGCATGTCCATTGGGATCGGCTGATCCGGGTTGGCAACAATCTGCGCCCCTTCCTGAAGCACTTTCTTTGGATCGCTGGTCTTCAAACCGACCAGTTGCCGACGCCCCGCCTTCACGAGATCAGGTCTTTGCAGCCCCCGTTTGCCGACGAAGTCGGGCTTTGACTTTGCGATCGCCCAGCTAAGCCCTGCATCGTGTGGTGTTACCGTTCCGTCGGTGTCCTGACCGACGATGATGAATCCCTTTTCAGCGCGCAACACATGCATCGCTTCAGTGCCGTAAACACAGGCGCCCAGCGGCTCTGCTCGGGCCCAGACGGCCTCCCATACGGAACGGCCGTAATCTGCGGCCACATTAATTTCAAAGCCCAGCTCTCCAGTGAAGGAAATGCGGAAAAGGCGGGCAGGAACACCGCAAATCTCACATTCCGAAACACTCATGTGCGACAGACTTTCACTGTTCAGGTTTACGCCCTTCACCAGAGGCTTGATAATTTCTCTCGCCCGGGGGCCTTGCACGGCAATTGTTGCCCATTGTTCGGTGGTGGAGGTCAGCCAGACCCGCATGTGCGGGAATTCGGTCTGCAGATAGTCTTCCATGTGGTTCAGTACACGTGGCGCTCCACCGGTTGTGGTTGTCACGTGGAAGCGGTCCGCTGCCAGCTTGCCAACCACGCCGTCGTCATAGATGAAACCGTCTTCGCGGCACATGATACCGTATTTTGCACGCCCTGGTTTGAGCTTGTCCCAGCCATTTGTGTACATGATGTTCATGAATGCCGCTGCATCCGGGCCGGCAACTTCGATTTTGCCGAGGGTGGAAGCATCAAAAATGCCAGCAGTTTCGCGAACGGTGCGGCATTCGCGATCAACAGCTTCATGCATGGTCTCTCCGCGGCGGGGAAAATACCAGGCTCGATCCCAGAGGCTGACAGGCTCAAATTCGGCGCCGTTTTCTGCTGCCCAATCATGGATTGGAGTCTTCCGCCGTGGATCGAAAAGCGACCCCTTAGTGTGACCAACAAAGCCACCAAAGGTAGTTGGCGTGTATGGCGCACGAAATGTTGTCAGCCCGACCTGGGGGATTGGCTTGTCGAGAAGGTCGGCAGCAATGGCCAGACCATGCATATTTGACAGCTTACCCTGATCTGTTGCCATGCCGTTTGTGGTGTAACGCTTTACGTGCTCGATGGAATGCATGCCCTCACGTACGGCGAGGGCTATGTCCTTGGCAGTGACATCATTCTGGTAGTCGACAAAGGCTTTGCCTTTTTGCAGTGAGTCGCCTGTTGCGCCACTCATGCCGCCGCTGGTGGAAACGTCGTCTTCGATCTTGCATTTGGGGGCTTTGCCGCCAACGGATTCAGCGGCCTGCGCAAACACATCGGCAAGTTCATCCGTACCATTGCATCCACCGATACAAATACAGGCCTGAGGGCTTTCTCCCGGAAGGAAAATGCCTCTTGTCTCATCCCAGACAGGTTTGGCCCGCGACTGCGAAGACAGGTGCAGGGAAGGAGTCCAACCAGCCGACATAATGAGGGCGTCGACGTCCCATTCGCGTTCTGTATCCGCACCTGACTTGACCACAATGCCGCCAATACGGAGGCGACCGGTGACTTCGCTGATATGGCCACCCTTTATGACCTCAATTCCCAGATCCTCGGCCTGCTTGAGGATCTGTGCATCAACTTCTGTGCGGTGGTCGACAATGACCGGGATCTCGCAGCCAACCTCGTAGAGATCAAAAGCTGCTGCATAGGCTGTGTCGCAGGCTGTGTACACGCCAATGCGCTCGCCGACCGGCACGCCGAACTTGTTCAGGAATGTCTGCGCTGCACCTGCCAGCATCACACCGGGGAGGTCGTTGCCCGGGAAAACCATATGCCGCTCAATGGCGCCCTGTGCAATGATGACACGACCGGCTCGCACCTGCCACATGCGTTCGCGCGGAAGATCCGGGGCAGGCCGGGACACGTGGTCCGTAATTCGTTCAGTCAGCCCCACCATGTTCTGCTGGAAATATCCGAACCCGGTTGTTCGATTCAGCATCCGAACATTGTCGTTGGCCTGCAGCTCCGCGACCATGGCTGCGGCCCATTCCGCTCCGCTCATGCCGTCAACCCGCAGGTCGGTGTCTGACAAGAGCCAACCACCAAATGCTGCGTTCTCATCACAGACAATGACGCTGTTTCCCTTGTCAGCTGCACATTTGGCGGCCATCAGACCGGCTGGACCGCCGCCAATCACGACAACGTCGCAATGGGCATAGCGGTTAGCGTAGTGGTCAGGGTCTTCTTCGGTCGGTGCCTCTCCCAATCCGGCCGCGCGGCGAATAAAGGGCTCATACACGTGGTCCCAGGCCTTAGCCGGCCACTTGAAAGTCTTGTAGTAGAATCCCGCCACCAGGGCCGGAGACATGAGATTGTTCACGGCGCCCACATCGAATGCAAGAGACGGGAAACGATTCTGGCTCTCCGCTTTCAAACCGTCATAAATCTCCTGGACGGTTGCACGAACATTGGGTTGACGCCGTGCGCTGTCGCGGAAAACATTGACCAACGCGTTAGGTTCTTCCGCACCAGCCGCGATGGCCCCGCGGGGGCGGTGATACTTGAACGAGCGACCCATCAGATGAACACCATTGGCAATCAGCGCTGAGGCAAGGGTGTCGCCTTCTATACCTTCATAGGTCTTGCCATCAAAGGTGAAGCTGATGGTCTTGGTGCCAAGTCGCGAGCCGCGCGCAGGGATGCGTGTCATTTCAGCAGCTCCGCAAGTTCGGCATCAGTTGGGCGCGGTTCGCCCGCCCTGTACACCTTAAGAAATTTGTCAGTGACCGTATGACGAACCGCGTTGAAAAAACGGCCGCATCCATGGATATGACGCCAACGTTCCAGATTTACACCCTTTGGATTGTCTCGGATAAAGAACATGCCCTCAAAATCTTCGTCCGACATCTCCGACATGTGCGATGGGCGTACAACGTGGGCCTGCCCGGCATTGGCAAACTCCAGCTCGGGGCGGTCGTCTTCGCAATAGGGGCAGTGGATCAGGAGCATCTTGATTTCCCTCAGTGTGCCACAGCAGCGGCGGCGGCTTCGTCAATCAAACGACCGGTCTTGAAACGGTCGAGATTGAATCCAGCATTTATTTTGTGGGGTTCGTCCCTGGCAATTGTGTGAGCAAAAACATTTGCAGAACCTGGTGTAGCCTTGAAACCTCCGGTGCCCCAGCCACAATTGACGTAAAGACCTTGCACTGGTGTCTTGCTCAAAATGGGTGAGCGATCCGGCGTCACATCAACGATGCCGCCCCAGGTCCGCAGCATCTTCATCCTGCTGAAGATCGGGTAGAGCTCGATGATTGCATCCAGCGTATGCTGCAATATATGCAAACTGCCTGTCTGGGAGTATGACACGTAGCTGTCTGTGCCGGCGCCGATGACCAATTCGCCCTTGTCAGACTGGGAAATGTAAGCGTGGACCGCATTGGACATGACCACGCAGGGAAAGCATGGTTTTACCGGTTCACTGACCAACGCCTGCAGCGGATAGCTCTCCAGCGGCATCCTCACGCCTGCCATTTCCATCAGAACTGACGTGTGACCTGCTGCAACCACGCCAACCTGTTTTGCGCCGATGGTCCCACGGGTTGTTTCGACGCCGGTAACCTTGCCATCGGGTGACCTGTTGATACCGGTTACCTCGCAGTTCTGAATGATGTCGACACCCATTGCTGACGCCTTGCGGGCGTAGCCCCAGGCCACTGCATCGTGGCGCGCCGTACCACCCTTTTTCTGCAACGCAGCGCCCATCACCGGGTAGCGGATGTCCTTCGAAATGTTGAGGGGTGGGCAAAATTCCTTGGCTTGCTGAGGAGTAAGCCATTGATTGTCAACGCCGTTCAGTCGATTGGCATGAACGTGGCGCTGTGCTGACTGCACATCGTGTACGTTGTGGGCCAGCATCATCACACCGCGCTGGGAGAACATGACGTTGTAGTCGAGTTCCTGCGACAGGGTTTCCCACAATTTCAACGAATGATTATACAGGCCAGCCGACTCATCGTAGAGATAGTTGGACCGGATAATTGTTGTGTTGCGGCCCGTGTTACCGCCGCCAAGCCAACCCTTTTCGAGTACGGCAATATTTGTGATGCCATGCTCTTTAGCAAGATAGTAAGCCGTGCCCAGTCCATGGCCGCCGGCGCCGACAATAATGACATCATACTGCTTTTTCGGCTCGGGATTGTCCCACTGCTTGCCCCAGCCCTTGTGGCCGCGCAGAGTCTCACGGGCGAGCGAAAAGACATTGAACTTCTTCATGAGCAGCGTTCCGGTGTCGGCGGTTGTGAGTGGGCAGTATATTCTAATGCGTGTGGATAAAGCCAAGCCAAATTGCGCTTGCGACACCAGGCGACATAAGACGGCGCAGGCAGGATATAGTCGCACCCTCAGCGCCTTTGCGGGTTGACATATCGTGCATTGGGGTTAAATCACCCCAACGAATATTGCGCGCTTCTGGCGCGTTTCTTTTTGAGGGCTGCGATTGCCCTCAGTTTGGATCGATGCAATGAAAGTCAAGAACTCACTTCGTTCGCTAAAGGGTCGTCATCGCGCCAATCGTTTGGTGCGCCGCAAAGGCCGTGTCTACGTGATCAATAAGGTGAACCCGCGCTTTAAGGCACGTCAGGGCTGACTGGTCGCAATTTGCGCGAATCTATCCGCGCAAAGGGCATTGGAAATCACAAGATTTTGCATTCCAATTTGTGACGGCCAACGCTAGCGTTGCCGCATGAATAGAATATTGGTCGGTTGCTTTTTTCTCCTGTTCGCTCTTCCCGCGGCTGCGCAAAGCAGTGCGGAAACTCCGGAAGTCAAGCCAGAGGGAGGCAACGAAACACAGGCGCCCGCCGCTCCGCCGGTTGTGAAAGCGCCAGACCAGACTTCGCCAAGTGTTCCCAAGCTGAAACCTGCCTTTAAACTTGCTGATAATCTGGATGAATTGTTCGTTCAGTTGAAGCGTACACGCGACAAGCGCCGGGCTAAGCTGATTTCGGACCGGATATGGCTCAAATGGCGCACCTCCGATAGCCACACCATCGACCTGTTGACGACCTGGGCGCGTCAGGCGACCTCGAAGAAAGACTATCATCGGGCGCTTGATTTGCTTGATCAGGTGGTCGTGATCGAGCCTGAATACGCAGAGGGTTGGAATCAGCGCGCGACCCTGCATTTTGCGATGCAGGAATATGGAAAATCGATTGCCGACATTGAACGCACCTTGGCGCTTGAACCGCGTCACTACGGAGCACTCGCTGGTTTGGCATCAATTTTCATGCGGCTGAGGCAAAAGGAACGGGCGCTCAAAACCTGGTACAGAGTGCTTGAGGTTTACCCTGCAATGAAGAGCGCGCAGAGCAATGTCCTGCGCCTCGAAGAGGATCTTGCCGGTAGCGGGATTTGAGAAAATTTCGCACTTTGTGCGCATCGTCTTGAACTAAATCGCGTTTTGCGCGTATTTCCGATAATTCTGTTTTACTGCTTCGGGTAAAGTCCTTGAAAATGCTCGCCGTTTTTTTTGCGTTTGTCGGTGGTGTCCTGTTTGTCTGGTCGCGTGTTCTTGCCGCTGACATAGAGACGCGGCATCCGCCCGTTGGAAAGTTCGTCGGCGAGGTGGGCGAACGCATGCATTTTGTGGATGTTCCCGCGCCGGGCTCGTCTAAGCCTCCGGTTCTGTTTGTTCACGGTGCCAGCGGCAATCTGCTGGACCAACGCAATGCCTATCTCGAAGGGATGCGTGGCGAGGCTCGCTTGATCTTTGTCGACAGACCCGGTCACGGCTACTCCGAGCGCGGGCCTGAGGCCAACAACAGCCCCGCGGGGCAGGCGGAACGCTTTCTGCAACTGCTCGATGAGCTCAACATCGAGCAAGTGGTATTGGTCGGGCATTCGCTGGGCAGCGCATCGATTGCTGCATTTGCTGTGCAATATCCAGAGCGGGTCAAGGGGCTGGTCTTCGTGGCCCCTGCCACCCATCCATGGCCCGGGGGAGTAACCTGGTACTATGAAGTGGCGTCGCTACCGGTGATTGGACATTTGTTTACAGAGACCATTGTATTGCCCGTGGGCCGCCTGTCTTTGGATGCTGGCGTGGAAAGCGTTTTCTCGCCAAACCCTGTCCCCCCGGGATATGCGCGCGACAGCGGCGCCGAGCTTGTCATGCGGCCGGCAATCTTTCGCAACAATGCTCGTGATGTTGCTGGCCTGTTGGATCACGTCAAAGCATTTTCTCCGCGCTATAAGGAGATCAAAAAGCCGACCGTCGTAATCACGGGTGATCAGGATGATATCGTGCTCGCTTCGATCCATTCAGTAGGACTCGAAAATGACATTGAAGGCGCAGAACTCATTGTCCAGCCTGGTGTTGGTCACAAACCGGACTATGTGAGCACCGCTACCGCAATACGAGCGATAAAAAAGGTTTCACGCTGACAAGCCTGAACCGCATCAACCCGTCGATTTGTGGACGCTGCCTTTTCCGTGCTCGTCAATTACAGCGATGCGCAGCATGTTGGTTGAACCGGGGGTCCGCAATGGCACGCCAGCGGAAATAATGATGCCGTCACCCGATTTGGCAAACCCTTCTCGAAAGGCCACCTCGCAGGCGGTATCGACCATGTTATCAAGGTCTGTCGCATCCGGTGTGATGATGCATTGTGTCCCCCACAAAAGCGCCAGTCGCCTGGCCGTTTCAGGAACAGGCGACAATGCGATAATCGGTTTCGTGGGCCGGGTTCGCGCTGCTCTCAAGCCGGTCGAGCCGGATGCTGTGAAACAGACGAGCGCAGCCAAATCAAGCGTGTGAGCAATCTCTGTAGCAGCAAACGATATGGCATCGGCGGCTGTTGCGTCTGGTGAAGGCCGCTGGCTCTCAATAGTTGTCAGGTAACCCTTGTCCTTTTCGATGGCTTCAGCAATCGAGTTCATTGTGCTTACCGCTTCGAGCGGATAATCACCCGCAGCACTTTCAGCGGACAGCATGATTGCATCCGCGCCTTCATAAACGGCATTGGCCACGTCGGAGACTTCTGCACGGGTGGGAACAGGTGCTGATATCATCGATTCCAGCATCTGTGTTGCCACGACAACGGGTGTACCGGCATTCCGACACTTGCGAATCATCTTTTTTTGGATCGAAGGAACCATTTCAAGCGGCATTTCAACGCCGAGATCACCGCGCGCAACCATTATTGCATCAGCGAGCTCAATAATCTCGTCGAGCCGCTGCACGGCCTGGGGCTTTTCGATCTTGGCCAGAATGCCAACTTTACCCTGGCAGAGCTCGCGTGCCTCGATCAGGTCTTTCGGACGCTGGATGAAGGACAGAGCAACCCAGTCGACCTCTTCCTTCAGAACCGCTTCAAGATCTTTGCGGTCTTTATCGGTCAAAGCGCCGGACATCAGCTCGGAATCCGGGAGATTGACCCCCTTGCGGTCAGCCATCCATGTGCCGCCGGTGATTTCCGTCTTTACCCATCCGTTGCCGGTATCGGTCACTTTCATCTGAACTTTGCCATCGTTGACCAAAATCCGGTGGCCGACTTCGATCGCCTCAAGAATTTCCGGATGGGGCAGACAGACCCGTTCCTTGTTGCCGGGGGAGGGGTCGCTGTCGAGCACAAACGCCTGGCCTGGAGCAACGTCTATTTCCCCGCCCTCAAATGTTCCCAGCCGGTGTTTGGGGCCCTGAAGATCGGCGAGAATGCCGATGGGAAATCCAAATTCCTTCTCAACATTGCGTATCGCCCTGACCAGCTCACGAAGAATCTCGTGGCTTGCGTGGCTCATATTGATACGGAAAACATCTGCACCGGCACGTGAAAGCTTACGGATCATGTCTTCATTGCTCGATGCAGGACCGAGTGTGGCGAGAATTTTTACCCTGCGCGAACGATTCATTTCGTTTTCGATTCTTTCTCGTCCGTGGCATCGGACTGGTTGGTTTCTGTCAGTCGAACCTGCCAGCTCTCCTGATCACCGGTATCGACTTCGAAGAAGCCTGTTCGTTCGTAACCGCGTGCGTAGCAGTCCTTCAGATCCTTGATCCGGAATTCCTTGCTCGAAGTACACATGTACACAGGACCTCGCCACTGACCACCAGTGGTGGAATCTTCAGCGTGCAGGTAGAAAAACCGTGACGCCAGATTGCCTTCGATAACGGCAGCACATCCCCCGGCAGGAATACGCCACCAGCCTTCGGTGTTCCAGCCATCTTTAAGGCGGTAGCCCACCGACACGCCGACCAGGTTCTTGGTGTCATTGCAGACCTTGAAGTCGGCTTTCGCGGGCGAGGAAAAGGCAAGGGTTGCCGTTGCCATCAGCATTGAGCAACAACAGTTTCTCAATGCGTTTAAACCGTTTGAAATGGTGCCGTCCATAGTGTTTCCCTGTTGCCCTGTTCGTTTGCTTCTGTCAACGCGTGATGCCGAATTAGGAGGCTCTTGGACGCGCCACCCAGATCCCGGCAAGTATCAGGCTTCCTCCAATGGTCTGGAAGATTGTCACCGGCTCGCTGAGCAGAAGCCAGGCGAAAACGGCGGCAGCCAGGGCTTCTACAAAAATGACAAGCGATGAAAAGGCTGCCGATAGTGAACCCAACGCGACCGCCAGCAATCCCTGACCTCCCGTGTGGCTGAACAGACCAAGTGCCAGGAGAGCGGCGGCACCTTTGATGGTTTGTGGCAGAAGTGTTGGCTCAATGATCAGGGCAATGAGGAAAAGAATTGCTGCTGTAACGGCTGTGCTTTTGAACGTCAGTGCCCCGGCTCCCTCGCTACGCCGCGCAACCCTTATGACCAGGAAGTACAAACCGAAGAAAATGGAGGTAATGACGCCGTAGAGGTCTCCCCAGAGATTGTCTTGCGTGGCGAAGTTGCCGCCTCCAACCAGCAGAACCGCACCAATCAGACACAGTCCCAAGCCAGAGAACACATTCTTTCCGACTGCTTCACCAATAAAAGCGCCCGAAAACAGGGCGACCCAGACCGGAGCGAGGCAGGACAGCAAAGTCGCATTGGTGATCGAGGTGTTGAGGATGGCCAAATGCCAAAAAAAGAGGTCTCCGGCAAAGAAAGTGCCGGCCAGCAGGATCGTCATATCAAAGCGCATGACCGATCTAATGGTTACACCTGTGCTTCGGACTTCCCACAACAGCCAAAGCCACAAAAGCGGCAAAGCCAGTCCAACCCGCCAGAACGCGCTGGCAAATGGGCCGACCTCCGCAGTGCGCACGAAGACCGGTGAAATGCCCATTGCGCAAGCTCCCATAACAAGAGCTGCCAGGGCAGTTGGAAACGACAGTGATTGCTGCTGCGGCATGACTTTTGCTTAGGTGCGGTGGCGAAACCACAGCATTGAACCAAGCTGTTGCGTGTGACAAGAACGGGCTTCTTTTCAACCAAATTCGCCTGTGATGATGGAATCCTTCAAGCCATTCGAGATTGTAAGCGGCAACCTTTCCAGCGGATTGCTGCTGTTGTGCGATCATGCGCGCAATACCGTGCCGGTTGAATATGGATCGTTGGGATTGCCGGAATCAGAGTTTCGTCGCCATATTGCCTATGATATTGGGGCTGAAGCCTTGACCCGGGCGCTGGCTGCTCGGCTGAGTGTTCCGGCTGTTCACTCCTGTTTTTCTCGATTGTTGATCGATCCGAATCGCGGGGAAGATGATCCCACAATCATTATGCGGCTGTCAGACGGTACCGTAATTCCAGGAAACCATCCGCTGGACGAAACCGAAATTCAGAGTCGCATCAAGCGTTTCCATGCACCTTATCATGCGGCAGTTGAGCAGGTTCTGGATTCGATGATCGAAGCGGGTACTGCTCCCATGATCTTCTCAATCCATTCGTTTACCAATGCCTGGAAAGGCATGCTGCGCCCATGGCAGGCTGCGATCCTTTGGGACAATGATCCGCGGCTCAATCGCTTCATGATCGACGGTTTGCGTCGAGACGGGGAACTGAAGATCGGCGACAACGAGCCTTATGACGGCGCATTGAAAAACGATACAATGTATCGTCATGCTACCAAACGGGGACTGGCGCACGCTTTGCTGGAGGTGCGCCAGGATCTAATCTCCGACGTTTCTGGCGTTGAAAGCTGGGCCGAAAGGCTGGCCCCGCTTCTTGAAGAAGCCAACGCGAAGCCTGATATGCATGTCGTGCGCTGCTTTGGGTCGCGGACGGATGGAAGTGCGAAAAAGGAGAGTTAGCATGAGTGCACCCAGTCGGACGGAGTTAGAGGCTGCAGCCTTTCGACGGCTCATTGAACATCTGCGCGAGCGCACTGATGTCCAGAACATTGATATGATGAATCTGACAGGCTTCTGCCGCAATTGTCTTTCGCGTTGGTATCAGGAGGCATCGGCCGCTGGAGGCGTAGAATTGGATAAAGGTGCCGCCCGCGAGATCATCTACGGGATGCCGTTTGACGAGTGGAAAGACAAATATCAGCTCGAAGCCACCGACGCGCAAAAGGCTGCATTTGAAAAAAGTCACAAAGATCACTGAGTGTTCGGCAAATGCTCTTGATCGCCGGTCAAAATATGTGTTGAAGACGGCTTTCCGTTTTCAAACCTGACGAGAGTTCCCCATGGCTGATGTGTCTGTTGCCCGCGATCAATTGCGTTCCATAGTTGAGCGGATTGAGCGTTTGGAAGAAGAGAAAAAAACCATCGCCGAGGACATTCGTGAAGTCTACGGCGAGGCCAAAGCCAACGGATACGACGTCAAGACGCTGCGCACGGTTGTTCGAATGCGCAAAGTTGAAGCTGCGGAACGGCAGGAACAAGAGGCGATGCTGGATCTGTATATGACGGCACTCGGCATGCTGCCAGACACGTCCGGCGACGAGCCCGACACCAGCAACGACCCCGTTATGGGCGACGAATAATTATTCGGCCAGAACGATACCCTCGCGACGGGGGTCCGCTCCTCCAATGAGTTCGCCGTTCTCGATGGCGATGCCATGCAGTCCTGAATTGAGGTCCCGTATCTTGACTTCATAGCCCAGTTTTTCGAGCTCAGGAGCCAGGTTCGCGGCGTCGGTGTTCTCTTCGAGGTCATAGGTGCCGAATCGATTCACCAGATGGGGGCTTGATATTGCCGCTTGGATGTCCATGCCCCAGTCCAGATAGGCGATTATGGTTTTTGCAACATAGCCAATGATCCGGCTGCCGCCGGGCGAACCGATAACCAGCACTGGTTTTCCGTCTTTCATCACGATGGTTGGAGCCATTGAAGAACGAGGACGCTTGCCTGGCTCGACACGGTTTGCAATTGGCACACCGTTATCGTGGCTTTTGAACGAGAAGTCGGTCAGTTCATTGTTTAAGAGAAATCCACCAACCATCAGACGCGACCCGAACGCGTTTTCGATCGTGCTGGTCATAGATACCGCGTTGCCCTGGGAGTCCACGATGGCGAAATGGGTGGTCGAAGGAAGCTCCAGTGAGACATCATCGGCATAGTCGACCGCCGCATGGTCCCAGCTGGGGTCTCCCGGTGTTACGGCGTCACCGGTCATCGCCATGCCGTCTTCGCTGTCAAGTAAATCGGCCCTGGCGCTGAGGTAATCCGGCTTGAGCAGCCCCTTGGTAGGCATCGGTACAAAATCGCTGTCAGCCATGTAGCGGCCCCGGTCGGCAAACGCGAGGCGTGAAGCATCTCCCACAATACGCCAGCTTTCGGGGTTTTCCGGCCCGAGTTCCTTGAGGTCGAAATTACCTGCGATACCCAGGATTTGCCCAACGGTAAGCGCACCTGACGAGGGCGGGCCCATCCCGCAAACCGACACTTCCTGATAATCTGAACAGACGGGCTTGCGCTCCCTGGTTTGATAGTTGGCCAGATCGGAAAGGTTCAGCAGACCTGGATTTGCTGTAAATGAACCCACCGTTGCAACGACGGACTTAGCCGTTTCTCCTCCGTAAAAGCCCTCTTTGGCGCCGTTTTTTGATAATCGCGCCAGGGTTTCTGCATAGGCCGGGTTTTTTAATGTGGAACCTGCCTTAAGTGGCTCGCCGTCGGGCAGGAAGTAGGCTGCTGTTTTTGGATGGACACTCAGCCGAACCTGGTCGAGCTCAACCAGCGCCTCGAGTCGGGGTGAGACCACAAAGCCTTGCGTCGCGAGCTGCTTTGCCGGCGCAAAGAGCTTGTCCCAGGGTTGCTTTCCCCAGCGCGCGTGCATTTCTTCGAGCAGCGCCGGCGTGCCAGGCGTTCCAACAGAGCGACCGCCAACAACGGCGTCATAGAACTTCAAGGGTTCGCCGGCCTGGTTTTGAAACAGTCTTGGTGTGGCCGCTGCCGGAGCAGTTTCCCGACCATCCAGCGTGGTCAGCTTGCCGCTCTCAGCGTCAAAATATACCAGGAAAGCGCCACCTCCAAGGCCTGAGGATTGAGGTTCTACAAGGCCGAGTACCAGTTGGGCAGCAACAGCAGCATCAATCGCCGAACCATCGGATCTCAGCACATCTGCGGCGGCTTGCGCGGCATAGGGATTGGCAATGGCGACCATCCATTTTTTGCCGCGCACCGGCGTTCCGGCCTGTTTTTTCGTTTGAGCTGTCCCGATTTCGGGCGCGACAGAATCGGCGGCCTGTTGTGCCAGCGCGGGCAAGGACCCGAGCAGCAGTGTGGTGAGGGCGGTAGCAAAGAATGCACGCATCATAGATCTCCAACGATCGAGGCCAGGGCGTTGAAGTGTAGTCACAAAAATGTTGAGCGGGGAAGGCTCTGCTTCCTGCAGATACTAATCAGCGGCGGCTTTCGCAGATCAACGGTATTCATCCGACGAAGCGGGGGGTGCTTCGCCGGATGAAATGGAACTGGTCTTGTCCGGAGACCGGCTCCAAACTGTGCCAGACTGCTTAGCCAGCAGTCAGTGCCGTGTACTCGTCTTCGGTCAGGCCGCCATCGTTGTTGGCATCCGCTGCGACAATGGCCGCTTCTTCCATATCGGGAAGTGCAACTTTTGCTTCTTCAAGAGAAAGTATGCCGTTTCCGTCAGCATCAGCTTCGGAGAAGGCCGGCGCTGCTGCAAAAGCTGCGGTTGACAGGAAGGCAATGCTGATTGCGGCAATAAGAGTTTTCATAATGTAGTCCTTTCTTTGCGCGACCGCAGCCGCTTTGATAGTTCCGGCGGGCCAAGTGAGGGTTGGGTGCAGCCCGCCGGTTCTGGGAGTATTCTGATGTCGTTCTGCATCAGAACTCGAGAGCCGTGTGGCGCTCGAACACAGGATCGATTTTGATTGAGGCGCGATGCGGGAGATTTTTGGTCAAGAATGTGGAGTCTGGGAGTTTCCGGTAAAGTGTTGTTGCCCAATGTTTCGCCTTGTCGATCACTATGAATTTCAGCAATGAACGGTGATTTATTTTTGGGATCATCGGCAATCAGCACATTGATCGCTATGGTGACGTTCCACTTGGGTCGTCTCGCAGCGAGGCCCCCGCAAACATGAGAAACTCAATGCTGACAATTTCGACCACGCCCTTCGATGATCAGAAGCCAGGAACTTCAGGCGTTCGAAAGAAAGTTACACGGTTTCAGGAGCCTGGATATCTGGAAAACTTTGTACAGTCCGTTTTTGACTGTCTGACTGGATTCAAGGGTGAAACTCTTGTTCTGGGAGGCGATGGCCGCTTTCACAATGATCTGGCAATACAGACCATCCTGAAAATGGCGGCTGCAAATGGATTTGGACGAGTTATCGTTGGGCAGGATGGGATATTGTCCACGCCTGCCGTCTCCAATTTGATCCGCCAGCATGGAGCGTTTGGTGGAATCATTCTCTCTGCAAGCCACAATCCCGGTGGTCCAGATGGCGATTTCGGCATTAAGTACAACGGCGCCAACGGAGGGCCCGCGACAGAGACTGTGACAGAGGCGATCTTTGTGCGCAGCAAGGTCATAGACACATATAAGATCCTGGAAGCCGATGATGTTGATCTTGGCAACCTTGGTCTGACGAATCTGGAGGCAACCAAGGTCGAAGTCGTCGACCCGGTCGAAGCTTATGCCACACTGATGGAAAGTCTGTTCGACTTCAGCGCCATCTCCCAATTGTTTGACAGCGGATTTGAATTTCGATTCGACGCGATGCATGCGGTAACCGGCCCCTATGCCCGCAAGATATTCATTGAACGGCTTGGCGCTCCGGCCGAGAGCGTGATGAATGCACAACCCAGCACGACTTTTGGCAACGGACATCCCGATCCCAACCTCGTTCACGCGAAGGAAATCTACGATATGGCGATGAGGTCCGACGGCCCCGACCTGTGCGCTGCATCCGATGGCGATGGAGACAGAAATCTGATCATTGGCAAACAGTGTTTCGTTTCGCCGTCGGATAGTCTCGCTGTGATTGCAGCCAACGCCCATCTCGCGCCGGGATACCGCAGCGGCCTGAGCGGCGTCGCCCGATCAATGCCCACCAGTTGCGCGGTGGATCGCGTGTCCGAAGCGATGGGAATACCGCTCTTTGAAACGCCGACCGGTTGGAAGTTTTTCGGCAATCTGCTTGATGCAGGCGACATAACACTGTGTGGAGAGGAAAGCGCCGGCACCGGTTCCAATCACGTTCGCGAAAAGGACGGGGTCTGGGCCGTTTTGATGTGGTTGAACATTCTGGCGGTACGTGGTCAGAGCGTGTCGGAGATCATGCGCGATCACTGGGAAACCTACGGACGAAACTACTATGCACGCCATGACTTCGAGGAAGTGGATGGTCAGGGCGCCAACGATCTGATTGCAGCTCTGCGCAACAAGCTGGGAGAACTGCCGGGCCGGAAAACAAAAGCGGGCCAGATTGTTCATGCGGACGAGTTTTCGTACTACGACTCGATCGATGAGAGTTTGACCGAGCGCCAGGGCCTGCGGCTGATTTTTGAAGACGGGTCGCGGATCATATATCGACTTTCGGGGACGGGTACAGTTGGCGCAACATTGCGGGTCTATCTTGAGCGGTATGAGTCAACCGAAGGCAATCTCGAGCAACTGACCAGTGATGCGCTGGCGGAACTTGTGTCGGTCTCGCGCGAGTTAGCTGGTATCGAGAGGTTTACTGGAAGAACGCAGCCCACGGTCATTACCTGAACCACGGTGCAATTCACGTGGACTTGAGCGGCTTTTGACGGCTATATCGCAGGCAGCACGCTCACCACTGTTATTGCCATGGCTCCGCCACTTCTGACACTGCGCGACATCTATCTGACCTTTGGATCGACACCATTGCTGACAGGTGCCGAACTCGCTGTACACGAACGCGAACGCCTCTGCCTTGTTGGGCGCAACGGGTCGGGGAAGTCGACGTTGCTCAAAGTCGCGGCCTCCATGATTGAGCCAGATTCTGGTGAGCGCTTTTCCCAACCTGGAACCACTGTTAAGTACCTTTCTCAAGAGCCCGATTTCTCCGCCTTTGAAACCGTTGCCGACTATGTGAACGATGGCCTGGGGGAAGGCGACGATCCGCATCGTGCGACCGTGCTTCTGGAGGCGCTGGGGCTCACCGGCGCAGAACAATCCGCTAATCTTTCGGGAGGTGAAGCCCGACGGGCCGCCCTTGCGCGCGTGCTTGCTCCACAGCCCGACATTCTGCTTCTTGACGAACCTACAAACCATCTCGACCTGCCGGCGATCGAGTGGCTCGAGACTGAATTGTCGGCAATGCGGTCGGCCATTGTATTGATCAGTCATGACCGGCGTTTTTTGGAGAACCTGTCCCGGTCCACACTTTGGATCGACCGTGGGCGATCAAGGCTTCTGGACAAGGGCTTTGGACGCTTTGAAGAATGGCGCGATGGTTTGTTGGAGCAGGAAGAACTTGATGCCCATAAACTTGACAGAAAAATTGTCCGTGAAGAGCACTGGGTAACACACGGCGTCTCGGGTCGTCGCAAGCGCAATATGAAGCGATTGGGTGACCTCGACTTGCTTCGCAATCAGCGTGCCGACCGGATGAAGCCGACTGGCGACGTCACAATGAGCGTTGCCGAGGGCGAGACTTCAGGCAAACTGGTCGCTCGGGTCGAGCATGTGAGCAAAGCATTTGGTGACCGCGTTCTTGTTCGGGACTTTTCAACCCGCATTGCCCGTGGCGAACGACTCGGAATCGTTGGCCCCAACGGTGTAGGCAAAACCACGCTGGTCAGTATTCTCACCGGCCAGCTGCCGCCGGACAACGGCACCGTCAAACCGGGCGCCAATATCCAGATGCTTGTGGTTGATCAAAAGCGCTCCACTCTGGACCCTGACACCAGCCTCAAAGACGCTCTGACCGGCGGCGGTACGGACATTGTGCGGATCGGCAACACGACAAAACATGTCATGGCATATATGAAAGACTTTCTGTTCCTGCCCGAGCAGGCCGGGACACCTTTGCGTGTTCTTTCCGGCGGCGAGCGGGGCAGGCTGAGCCTTGCTATGCAATTGCGTCACCCGTCCAATTTGCTGGTTCTGGATGAACCGACCAACGATCTTGATTTGGAGACTCTTGATCTCCTCCAGGAGATGATTGCTGAATACGAGGGAACGGTGATTGTCGTCAGCCATGACCGTGACTTCCTCGATCGGGTGTGTACCTCGGTATGTGTTCCCGACGGCGACGGTGTCTGGATCGAATATGCAGGTGGATATTCCGACATGCTGGCCCAACGCGGCAACAACTCGTTTACTCCCGCCGACACGCCTCGCAGGAAAGGAGGCGCGGCAGAACCCAAAGAGCCAGTCAGGGAGCCCGGTTCCAAAACAGCGAGCAAGTTGAGCTTCAAAGACAAGCATGCGCTGGAAACACTTCCCGCCCAAATGGAGAAGCTGGAAAAGGACATTGCCAAGGTAAATCGGGCACTTTCGGAGCCGCAATTGTTCGAAAGGGATCCAAAACGCTTCAATCAGCTTGTCAGGTTACTGGAAAAGACGCAGGCCGGACTTGCAGAAAGCGAGGAACGGTGGCTGGAACTGGAGATGATGCGTGAGGCAATGGAGACTTCATGAACGGCGCATTTATTGACACGTGGAGACCGTGATGTCTGAAAGTTTTGAATCTATGTTGACTGGAGGTCATCCGAATTCGCTCGGTCGAACGGTTGAAGTGGTCGATCAGGTGCTCGCCGATCAGTCGCTGTTGAACGATCTCTACGGCTGCTATTTCTCGAAAGATGACGTTGTGCGGTTGAGGGTTTCAAGTGCCTTGAAGCGGGTTACAGCTGCTCATCCCGATTGGACCATGGATCTCATGGACGGATTGCAGAGCGATGTCGCTGCCATTGATCAGGCGTCCACACAGTGGACCCTTGCGCTGTTGTTTGACATGACAAAAGAGCTTCTGTCGCCCACCCAAAAACAGCGGGCCATCGAGATCGTGAAATTCAACGTGGCCAATCACGACGACTGGATCGTTCTTAACACGTCGATGCAGGTTCTTTTTGACTGGCGAAAAGAACATCCAGATCTCAACAAATGGCTCAAACCACATCTTGAGCGTCTGTCTGAAGACAGCCGAAAATCAGTTTCCGGGCGCGCAAAGAAGTTGCTCGCCAAAGTCTGATCGCACCGTCCGTGTAGCCTCAAGCTCGTGGTCGACGGTGTTTCGTTCTCTTAAGTCCCGGAGGACGATCACATGAAGAGCAGTGAACGCTTGGAGAATTAATCCGGGCTCAGTCGTTCTGGTCTGGTTCCCGAGTCGTTCATGACGCAACGTTCAAACAAGCTTGAAGAGTGGTGATTGGTAACTTGTCGTAAAACCGGCTTTGGTTTCTCGAAATCAATGTGCCGGGGATATGCCGTGTTTATGTTCGTAAGATTAGTTGCCGTGATTGCACTCTTGGCTGCGTCTTTTGGTGCGGCGCACGCCGCAAGCAAGAAGGGGACGTTTTCCGGGAAGGGGAAATACAAAGTCAGCGGAACGGCAACATTGTCCGACAATGGCAGGTTGACCCTGAGTGGTTTCAGCTCATCGTCCGGCCCGGATCTTTACATTTATGTCGGTACAGGATCCAAACCAACGAAGCGCATTGCCAAACTGAAACGGCTGAGCGGAAAGCAGACTTACTCTTTGCCCGCAGCCGTGGCGAAATCGGCGAAGTCGGTTCACGTTTACTGCAAGCGCTTCTCAGTCAATTTTGGGACAGCAAATCTGCGCTAGGTAAGTGCACATTCAGGAGACAGTTTTCAGGTCGCGACAACTTTCGGCGTCTGTGATCTGAACAAGATCAACAACACAATTCCGATGTTGAGGAAGTTCCAGGCAATGCCGTTCAGAAATGCCATCTGATACGATCCGGTTAGATCGTAGATCCAACCCGATGCCCACCCCCCGGTTGCCATTCCGAAAATGGTCGCCATGATCACGAAGCCAACCCTGGCTCCGGCCTCACGGGCTGGCAGGTATTCGCGGACAATCACTGCGTAACTTGGAACGATGCCGCCCTGCGAAAGTCCGAATACAAGACTCACAATGTAGAGCGAAACGAGTCCGTCATAGGGAATATACAGAAATAGCGCGATGCATTGCGCGACCGACCCGATGAGCAGAGTGCGTAGGCCGCCAAGCCGGTCGGCAATCAACCCTGAGACCAACCGTGATACAACGCCGCCCATCAGCATGAGTGACAGCATTTCGGCTCCGACTGCGGGACCAAATCCGAGATCAACGCACAGAGAAACGATGTGAACCTGCGGCATCGACATTGCCATACAACACCCGAAACCTGCCAATGCGAGCATGTATTGCAGAGCACGGGGCGAGAAGCTGACGGTTTTTCCGCTCAATCTGGAACTTGTTTCGGCGCGTTCGGTTGCTTCTACGGGAATCTGACGTTTCAACATCAGACACAGTGGCAGCATAATAAGCAATGAAACGGCGGCCAGAACCAGATAGACGTAGCGCCATCCGAAGTCGCTCAGCACGTCGCTGAGTAGCAATGGCCAGATTGCGCCGGACAGGTAGTTTCCACTTGCTGTAATTGCCACGGCCAGCCCGCGATGTTTCAGAAACCAATGCGAAATATCAGCAATAAGAGGGCCAAACCCGGCTGCTGTTCCAAATCCTATGATCACCTGTATGGCTGTAAGAATGTAGACTGAAGTACTGAAGGTCGCGAGCAGGTATGCTGCAGCAATGGCGATTGCGGCAGCTGTCACCGACAGCGTTACCCCATACCGATCAACCGCCCTGCCGATAAACAGATTGCCCAACGCGAAGCCAATCATGGTTGCCGTATAAGGGAGCGAAGCATCAGCGCGGTCGGCGCCGAACTCCGCCTGAACGGCGGGCATGATAACGATGATGGCCCAAATACCGACGTTGCAAATGGTCGCAATGGCCAGAGTGATGCCAAGCCGTGTCCAGGAATATTTGCTGTCGTGAACGCGCGCGTCATCCATTGCCGGACGATAGGTTTGGCGCGATTGGCTGTCTACGAAATTATTGTTCCGGTGACGCAGTCATCAGCGGAGATCTGCAAACCCGCACAACGCACTGAAAAAGCCCGCCGGATCGTCGTTCTCAATCATGTGGGCGCAGCCCTCAAACTTTTTTAATGTCACAAGGTCCGGTGCAAGAGACGCGGCAATTCGCTCGCTGAAAGCAAAAGGCATGACGGGGTCACAGTCGCCGCCCATGATCAGAACGGGGCACGTAATCGCCGACAGGGCGCTGCTGAAGTCCATTTTACCCATCTCGTTGGCCGGTCCGTTAAAGTGCAACGCCACATCGTCTTTCACGATGGCGCGAGAAAACAACTCCGGTTGGCGCAGAGGCTGCGCAGTGTAATAGGGGACACACAAATCGCGGTATCTGACGCGCGATTCCGCAGTTGGCGCGCCCCAATAGTTTCTTGCTGCGCTTCCCGCTGCCGGACCGCCCAGCTCGGTAAAGCTCTGGTACATGACTTCGAAGTCAACTTTTGACGCAGTGCTGGCCAAAATGAGTTTTGCTGGATGGTCGGCATGACGGGTTGCATAGGCCTGCGCAACAAATCCGCCAAATGACGCTCCAAAGACAATGGGCTTTGTGATGCCCAGACGATCGCAGAATGCCTTCACGTCGTCGCCCCATTGGGCAAGGTTCCAGTGTCTGGGCTCAGACTGGTCGCTGCGACCGTTGCCACGATGATCGAGATAGATGACCTGGGCGTGCGCGGCCAGGTTTGAGAAGGCCGGCTTGTATATCGAATGATCGACGCCGGGCCCACCATGGAGCAGGATAATAGTGGGTTTCTCGCGCAGGCTGGCTCCGTTCGGAACAAGCTGGGCACCCTCCACATCAAAATAAAGCCTTGTTTCGTTGACCGTTATGTACATCCAGGGAACATGGCGCGGCAGAGCTGGGTCATCAAGCGGTTGAGCGGGAAGGGAGCGCAAAAAGGGGCGATAGGTTGCGCTACAACGGGGTTGCAAACCGTGTGGCCGACACCACGTCTTGGGGAGGGCCGGCAACTGAGGCAATGCTATTGTCCCATTGTCACAGTTTGGGTGTAAGAGCCGGTACTTGAGTAACGTTGTTGAGTGGCAGTGCCGAAATTCAGTGGAGCAGTGGATGAGCTTTAAGAAAGACGATGAAACCAATCAGGGCTGGATTGATGCTGAGATGCAGGACAGTTTTGATGAGGAACTCGAAATGGAATTTGATGACATTCGAATTTCACAAGAGCTGCGCGGTATCAAACGGTGGTGGGCGGAATCGCCGCTCGATAGGCAACAATATTTCCGTGAGCTTTTTCGCCTTCAGGCAGAGTTGGTCAAGCTTCAGGATTGGATCGTGGATACCAACCAGAAAGTGGTTGTTTTGTTTGAGGGCCGAGATGCCGCGGGTAAAGGTGGTGTTATCAAGCGGATAACCCAAAGGCTTAACCCGCGAATCTGCCGCGTTGTTGCTCTGCCCGCCCCAAGTGAACGTGAGACAACTCAATGGTACTTTCAGCGCTATGTTCCGCATCTTCCCGCAGGCGGAGAAATGGTTCTGTTCGATCGGTCCTGGTACAATCGGGCAGGTGTCGAACGGGTCATGGAATTTGCCTCACAGGACCAGGTTGATCAGTTTTTTCACGATGTTCCAGAATTCGAGCGTATGCTGGTGCGATCGGGCATTAAGCTGATCAAGTACTGGTTCTCGATTAGCGATGAGGAACAGCAGTTCCGATTTCTCATGCGCATCCACGATCCGATGAAACAGTGGAAGTTGAGTCCGATGGATCTGGAATCCCGTATTCGCTGGGAAGACTATACCAGGGCGAAAGAAGACATGATCTTGAGGACGAACATAGACGAAGCACCCTGGTGGATCGTCGAAGCCAATGACAAAAAGCAGGCGCGTCTAAATTGTATTGATCATCTGCTCCAGCAGTTTCCTTATGAGGATGTGCTCAACGAACCCGTGGTTCTTCCTGACCGGGTATCCAACCCGGACTATGAACGCAGTGATCTGCCAGAGAGTCTTTACGTCCCCCCAAAGTACTAGGGATATCTCGCCGGAACGTCCTTTGCTGTCGCCAGACCGCGAAGATTCGCTGAAGCGCTACTTTTTCTTTTTCTTGCCGGCAGATTTGGCCTTTTCCTTCGCTTTGGCCTTAGCTTTAGCTTTTTTGATCGACTTCGCGACCTTTTTGAGCTTTTTGATCAGCTTGGCCTTGGCCTTCTTTTTTGCAGCTTTTCGGTCGCTCTCTTTCTTAGACTTCAGTTTTGTTGCGTTCTTTTTTGTCGGTCCGGCGCGGTCATTTTGCAGCTTCGATCTGGAAGCCTTTGCAGGAGATTTCTTTTTCTCTTTCTGAGGTTTTTTTACTTTTGGTGCGTCCGTCGAGAAAGTTGTGCCCTTGCGTTTGTTGTTATCCTGCAGAATTTCCGGGGCGATAAATGCCTTTGCTGCTTTGATGAGATTGTGTGCCCGCTGTGTGCCGATGCCAGGTATTGCAACCAGGTCATCCGACTCGCATCGGGCCAGGTCTTCTGCAGATTTGATTCCCAGGTCAGACAACGCAGCGGCCATGGATGGACCGACGCCCTTGATGTCTGTTGTCAAAGACATGTTGTTCTCCTTGAAAGTTCGAACTAATCCAGTCGCGAAAAAAAGAGGTTGGTCCTGATCGTGCCCTTAATGACCTCCCGTTAGGCAGGCTTGGTTCAGGCAGCCTTTTTCAAAGACTTGCGCGCCGCCTTGATCCTGGCCTTGTGTCTGGCGACCTTAGCCTTGCGAACCTTGATCTCCTTTTTCAGAGACTTCACTTTGCTTTTCTTCGACATTGTTTTCTCCGTGATGACTGGATGATTCCACGTGGTGTTTTAAGTTTGTGCCGCCCGCTCTAGAAGAAATTCGCGTATGAATCGTCTAATTTCGCGCGCTGCGCTGGTGTCGAGTTCGTCGCAAAGAGCAACAAACTCGTCCCGTTCGCCGCCGTTGATGCGAATGATGAGTTGGCTGTCCTTTCGCGTCTTACTCGTCTTCGACTTTTTTTTGGTGGCCATAGCTGACGCGTCCTCCCCATCTATTCAACATATATCGCATAGATATCGTTTGTATATACAATGCAATCACGTTTTCTGATCAAGGCAGGGAATGCCGCCTGGGTCAGTTATTGGACGGCTGAACCAGACGAGCACTGTCCGTCAACTGACCTGGTATCGCTCAAGAGAACTCAGTTCGGGCTCCCCGCCGCGTGCACCACTGCCGACAGCAATCCACATGGCTCCTTCAAAAATGAGGGCATTGGTGCCATGACGGGCGCGTTTCAAGGGCGGACCGAGCGTCCAGTTTCCCGTATCGGGATCAAGAATCTGCATTTCAGTGTATGCTTCCGCTCGACCCGCTTCGCCGCCTGCGTAATAGATTTTTCCGCCAATCACTCCGGCACCACCGGCTGCCGTAGGCACCGGAAGATGTTGTTTCAGTGTTGACCATTCTCCGGAGGAAAAGTCGTAGACATCTACCTCAGATATCGTGTGGAAAAAGAAGATGTTGTAGTCACTTCCATCATGGCGACCGGTCTCGCGGCCGCCGAAATAGTAGAGCTTGTCGCCGACAATTGCGGCTGGTGCGTGATCACGCTTGCGTGGCGCGTCCGGCAAAATTTCCCAATCGCCGGTTGCGGGATTGAGGCGGTCAAACCAGGCCTGAGTCCCGGAGTGGTGCCCATCAACAATGCCGCCAACCACGTAGATCCAACCGTCGCTGTGCAGAACGCATCCCGCTCCACCACGTCGACGTCGCTCTGGAACGGTCGGCCCTTCTTTCCAGCTGTCGGTTGCAGGATGATAAATAAATGCGGTTTCGAGTGGAGTTTCTCGGGGAAACGTGCCCGTCATGGTGCCCAGCAACCATAATTCATCGTCAATTGTTACAGGTTGAAAATGATGAATTTCCATCGGTGGTGGACTGGAATGTGTCCAGGTGGCCGTCGCCGGGTCAAACACATCGACCGGTTGAATGCGTCGGCCACCAAAAAGGTAAAACTTCCCATCGACTTCCGCGAAGCCGTTTTCGTGACGCGCATGCGGCGCTCCTTTGCAGTTGATCGTCTCCCAGGATGGCATGGACTTCTCTTTCAAGGCATTTTTGTTGAGGGAACAGGAAGTCAGGCAAGGCCACGTCTTGAAGTAAATCAAGGTGCAGTCATGGCTGAGGGTCTCTTTCGTTTCCGGCAGGTGCCCCAACACTTCCAATTTTCAGCGCCCTGCGCATTGTGCTGATGCGATCCTGATTGCAGAGCGGTAACCGAGCCACGGCGTCACAAGACGCCGGACTCTCTGCTGCTGAAATCAAGATTTGGAAACTGCTTGTGAAAGCGGTTCCGGATTCGACTTTGTTGTGTTCATCTCTGCCTGGCTCGATATCATCTGCTCGAGCTTACTACGAACCTGAACGCTGCGGTTCGCAAGGCAGGATATCAACGAACAGTGAAAGAGAAATCGATGAATCGCCAGATCAATACAGAAGACGCACCGCCACCCTTCTCTCAATATGCCCAGGCCATGGAAGTTGTTGGTGAAGCGCGCATTCTGCATATTTCAGGTCAAGTCGGAATTTCACCCGCCGGTGACCTGCCCGAAGATCCCGAAATGCAGCACGAGTTGGCGTGGCAGAATGTCTTCGCTGTATTGCGCGCTGCAGGTATGGACAAAGCCGATATTGTGGACGTTCTTGCCATGGTGAGCGATCATGATCAGGTGGCAGTATATCGCGGTATTCGTGACAAGATGCTCGAAGGACACGTATGCGCTTCGACCATGCTGGTTTGCGGATTGGCAAGCCCGGAATGGAAGGTCGAGATCGCCGTCAAGGCAGCGAGAACGGATTGATGCCAGGATACATGGCCAGGATGCATGGCCAGGATTCACGGGCAGGCTTTTGCAACCGATGTGGGTTCGATTGATCCTGTCCCTACCATTGGTGGCTAAATGTTGCGTCCGCGCTGCTGCTCTTTCAGCAGTCCAAGAAGGCTTATGGCGGCCTCCGGGATGTTGGTGCCTGGACCAAAAACGGCCTTAATGCCCGCATCCGTCAACATCTCGTAGTCCTGGCCCGGGATGACCCCGCCGCAAATAACGATCTTGTCGGCAGCATTTCTTTCCGCCAGTTCCTTGACTAACATTGGCGCCAAAGTTTTGTGACCTGCAGCGTGGCTGGATACTCCAACGATGTCGACGTCTTTGTTGACGGCCCATTCGGCCGCTTCTTCCGGAGTTTGGAACAACGGTGCGACGGTAACATCGAAACCCAGATCGCCAAAAGCTGTAGCAATGACTTTTGCACCGCGATCGTGACCGTCCTGCCCCATCTTCGTGACCAAAATTCGTGGCTTCCGACCCAACTTCTCCGCAAAAGAGCGCACGTCTTCTTTTGTTTCTGTGAAAGCGGGATCATCGCCATACTCCGCCTCATAAACGCCCTCAATGGTAACAATGTCTGCGGTATGACGGCCAAAAGAGCTTTCCATAGCCGCTGAAATCTCGCCGACAGTGGCACGCGCCCTTGCCGCTTCCACGGCGGTTTCAAGAATATTACCTTCGCCCGTTTCGCATACCCGCTGAAGATCTTGTAACGCGGCGCTGTGCCTGTCCGCGTTCCGCGTTTTGCGGATACGCATCAGGCGGGCGATCTGCGCGTCTCGAACTGCTGCGTTGTCAATGTCGCGAACGTCAACCGGGTCCTCGACTTTGGGCTGAAATTTGTTGACGCCAACGATAACCTCTTCGCCTTTGTCGATGCGCGCCTGTTTCTGGGCGGCTGCTTCCTCAATGCGCGCTTTCGGCATTCCCTGGTTGATCGCGTCCGTCATGCCCCCCAGAGCCTCGATTTCGTTCATGAGTGTGGTGGCTTCGCGGATCAGATCGCCAGTCAGGCTTTCGACATAGTATGAGCCCGCCAGAGGATCGACGACTTTGGTGACACCTGTCTCATTCTGCAGAATGAGTTGTGTATTGCGTGCAATGCGGCTGGAAAACTCTGTTGGCAGGGCGATTGCTTCGTCAAAGGAGTTCGTGTGCAGGCTTTGGGTGCCTCCAAGCGCGGCACTCATGGCTTCGTATGCTGTACGGACAATGTTGTTGTAAGGGTCGCGCTCCTGCAGTGAGACGCCAGATGTCTGGCAATGGGTGCGCAGCATCTGGCTGCGTTCCGATGCGCCGAACTCTTTCATCATGCCTGCCCAGAGGTAGCGTGCGGCCCGCAATTTCGCCGCTTCCATGAAGAAATTCATGCCCATATTGAAAAAGAACGAAAGGCGGCCTGCAAATGCATCGACATCCATGCCCTTGGCAATGGCGGCGCGAACGTATTCGCGCCCATCAGCAAGGGTGAAGGCGAGCTCCTGAACGATTGTACTGCCTGCCTCCTGAATGTGGTAACCGGAAATCGAAATCGAGTTGTAGCGGGGCATTTCCTTTGCAGTGTACTCGATGATGTCTGCAACAATCCGCATGCTCGGTTCTGGCGGGAAGATGTAAGTGTTTCGAACCATGAACTCCTTGAGAATGTCGTTCTGGATTGTGCCCGACAGCACAGCACGGCTGTGGCCCTGTTCCTCGCCGGCAACAATGAACGACGCAAGCACCGGAATCACAGCCCCGTTCATTGTCATGGAGACGGACATCTCGTCGAGTGGAATGCCGTCGAACAGGATTTTCATGTCCTCGACGGAATCAATGGCGACTCCGGCCTTTCCGACATCGCCGACAACGCGAGGGTGATCAGAGTCGTAGCCGCGATGAGTTGCCAGATCGAAGGCGACCGAGAGGCCTTTTTGACCTCCGGCAAGCGCGGCCCGGTAAAATTGGTTCGACTCCTCAGCTGTGGAGAATCCGGCATATTGGCGGATTGTCCAGGGGCGCCCGGAATACATGGTTGCCCTGGGTCCGCGCGTATAAGGAGCTTGTCCGGGTAGGGAGCCCAGGTGATCCAGGTTCTTGCAGTCCGCTTCGGTATAAACGGGTTTTACATCAATACCTTCAGGTGTGCGCCAGGTCAGGGATTCAGGGTCGCGATCCTTCATTTCGCTGGTTGCAATCTGGAGCCAGTCTCTTGGAAGAGTGGTTTTTTTTGTCATGGAAAGCTCTGCGGCGTCAGTTTGGACGCAGGTTACAGGCTTTGTTGAGCCGGGCCAAGCGTGACTGAACAGCAGACTCGCGCCGGTGCTACGAATAGGGGAAATCAAGATGCTGTGCTTTGCACCTTTTTTGCCAATGCTTTATCCTGGTGGCGGGAGTGCGTTTGGTTGTGGCGAGAGAATTGATCATGGTGCGGAATTGGGATTCGTTTGGATTGGTGCTGGGTGTCCTGGCTCTGACACTGATAAGTGCGGCGCAGGCCCAGTCGACGCGCAAGCTGACTAAGGACCCGACGGTGAGGTTCTGCCCGTCGCGGTGCGTAGTGGTTACGGGCCACGGCTTTGCGAACGGATCCAGTGTTGCGGTGTTCGAAACACGTGGTGGTTGGGCACGCATCTCAGACTACCTCGACCGGAAGCAGCTGACGGCGAGTTTTGGAGACAAAATTACAAAGAGGCCTGCGCTGTGGGTCCCTCTTGCAGCACTCGACGGCAATGCCGCCAAAGCGGAAACTCAGCCAACGAAGAAGAAATCCAGAACCCGGCGGGTCAATGTGGTTCGACGGTTGGCCCGGTTGCGCAATCCACCCGTTCCCACATATCGGCCGGGGACAGCCTTTGCCGCCGATCCCGGCGACGTTGTTGATGTGGAGAAGGTGGCTGCTGAGGCAACCGGCGAGAATGAGGTGGAAAAACAGGAAAGCGCCGTCGCGGAGAGCGAGGTCCAGCCCACCGACGCGCAGAAGGTGGCTGAGAAGGAACGAATAGAAGCGGCGGAGAAGACGCGCCTCGCATCTGAGGCTGCTGCCAGGGAAAAGGAAGACGCTGAGGCGCTTGCCGCTGCGCAGAAGGCCGAAGCGGCAAAAAACAAACAAGACGAAGAAGCGCTGGCAGCAGCCAAACGTGAGGAAGAAGCGCTGGCAGCAGCCAAACGCGAAGAGGAAAAAAAGGCCGAGATCGCGCGCCAGGAGGCAGAAAAAGTGGCAAAGGCGGCCAAGGCAAAAAGAGATGCGGACGCAGCGGAAGCTGAAGCAAGAAAACTAGCGGAAGCCGAAGCCGCGAAAACCAGAAAGGCCGAGGAAGAAAAACTGGCTGAAGCGGAAAAAGTAAAAAAAGAACAACAAGAAGCCCGCGACAAAGCCGAAGCTGTGAAAACGGCAGAGATGAAAAAGGCTGCTGAGGCGGAAAAAGCAGCCGCTGAGGCCAAAAATGCGGCTGCTGAGGCAAAAAAAGCTGCCGAGACGCCCGAACAGGAGAACGTCGAGGTCGCCAAAGTTGACCCATCCGCAACCGCCTCGACGGAGCCAGAGACGGTATATGAATCCGCGAATCCCAACCCTATTGAACTGGCGGAGCGCCCCAAGAAATATACGAAGGCGCTGAATGACAAACGTCTTTCCAAACTCCCTGGTCAAAAGTCCAAGCGAGCCAGTGCTGAAGAGGTAATCGCCGTTCGTCACTTTGCACTCATGCTGCTGGTGAACAACGAGTGTTCCGGCATTGCAGATGGCGGACGCAGCCCGGGTTCGCCTGGCATGCTGTTTGTGCGATGCACGGATGACCCGGAATATTTGCGCCAGTTTCCGCTCGAAGAGGAAAGCTGGTAGGCGGCGGTTTGTACTGCAGACCTAAAGGTGCATCTGAATGGCTGCACCGGCCGATTGACCCCCAAACTTAGGCTTGACGCACAAGCACTGACCCCGGTTCTGCCTTCGAATTTGCCTGCTGATCCCATGACCATGCTCTGGTCTGCCGACATTGTTGTCGAGCAGCATCAGCGCATTTCAATCGGTTCGCGAAGCGCTGGTTGTTATTGTCCGGCGGTTTTTCAACCAATTTATGAGACTGAATTGCGTGAGTCTGGATGAACGTTTTGCTTTCCGATACCTTGAAAAACCCAACAATGACTGCACCAAGTGTTAACACACCGATGTTAACTTGTTGTGGGGGCAGGGGACTAAGTTGATTGGCGGATGTATGAATCGAGGCAGCACTTTGAAGCGTTTCTGGGCTGATGAGTCCGGAGCCACAGCGATTGAATATTGTTTTTTGATGATGCTGATCGCTTTAGTGTCAATTTTCGGCATGCGTCAGGTTGGCCTCTGGCTTCCTGAACCATTTGAAAACGCTACAGACGGCCTGAGCTGATCTCGGTTAATTGAACTCCAGAATAATATCATCGACAGCGAGGCTTTCGCCGACGGCTGCATTTACCTTGGCGACCGTCGTTTTTCGTTCGGCCCGCAGGATATTCTCCATTTTCATAGCTTCGACCGTCGCCAGTGCCTGACCTTCCTGGATTTCGTCGCCTTCTGCGACGTGAACCGCAACGACCAGACCCGGCATCGGGCAAAGCAGTTGTTTCGATGTATCCGGCGGCAGCTTTTCGATCATGTGTGTGCTGA
The DNA here is from genome assembly GCA_938044775.1 of uncultured Rhizobiaceae group bacterium. Classification (GTDB taxonomy): domain Bacteria; phylum Pseudomonadota; class Alphaproteobacteria; order Rhizobiales; family Rhizobiaceae; genus Pseudahrensia. Next base: position 18,333 of record CALIOE010000107.1, on the reverse strand, counting down.
GTTCAGCAGTACGCGGTGTCATGATGCCGGCCTGGAGAGTCGCTCCGCGATAGCGCAATTCGTAGCCGCCGGCCGTGGCAGCCACTTTGACTGCCATGGGGTTGCCGTCAATGATCGCATGCAGCAGGGGCTGCCCCGGACGCCATTGGGTCAGTACCTGCATCTTCGAGCCATCGGCAAACTTGACCTTGGCGCCTTCGTTCTTTGCCTTCAGAGAAAGCGCAAACTGTTCGCCATTCAGCGATACAACCCATTTTTTGCCCACCCGGCGCTTGTGATTCGTCATGGCGCCGGAGATGCGGGTCCGACGCAGTTGCGCAATCATGTTCATGCATGCGGCGATAGCGGCAAGTTTTTCGGTTGTTTTTTTGTCCGGCTGTGTTCCCGCAAAGCCCTCGGGATACTCTTCCTCGATGAATGCGGTAGTGATGTTTCCTGACGCGAAGCGTTCGTGGTCCATAACGGCTGAGAGGAACGGAACGTTGTGACCGATTCCTTCGACTTCGAAAGTATCGAGCGCCTTGCGCATCGCCTCAATTGCTGAAGCTCTGTCGGGCGCCCAGGTGCAGAGCTTGGCAATCATGGGATCGTAGTACATGGAGATTTCGCCGCCCTCGTAGACACCGGTATCGTTTCTGATGATCGAATTACCGCGCTTACCCTCGGCCGGTGGGCGATATCGGGTCAGACGGCCGATCGAAGGTAGAAAACCCCGATAAGGATCTTCTGCATAAAGGCGGCTTTCAATCGCCCATCCGTTCAGTTTCACATCATCCTGCTCAACAGTCAGCTTTTCACCTGCCGCCACGCGGATCATCTGTTCAACCAGATCTACTCCTGTGATCAGTTCGGTGACAGGGTGTTCCACCTGCAAACGTGTGTTCATTTCCAGGAAGTAGAACTTTTTCTCTGCGTCGACGATGAACTCCACCGTCCCGGCACTTGCGTAGTCTACCGCCTTGGCGAGTGCCACTGCCTGCTCGCCCATGGCTCTGCGCGTTTTTTCGTCCAGGAAAGGTGAGGGAGCCTCTTCAATAACCTTCTGGTTACGTCTTTGAATGGAACACTCGCGCTCGCCCAGATAGACGCAGTTGCCGTGACCATCGCCAAGAACCTGAATCTCAATATGTCGGGGCTGGGTTACAAATTTTTCAATGAAGATGCGGTCGTCGCCAAATGAGCTCGCTGCCTCATTCTTGGAAGACTGAAAACCTTCGCGCGCATCGTTGTCGTTCCAGGCAATCCGCATCCCCTTGCCACCACCTCCAGCGCTGGCTTTGATCATGACCGGGTAGCCAATCTCCTTTGAGATCTTGATGGCCTCCTCAGCATCTTCAATCAAACCCATATGGCCGGGCACCGTGGACACGCCGGCTTCCTGCGCCAGCTTCTTGGAGGTGATCTTGTCGCCCATGGCTTCGATTGCACCGACGGGAGGGCCGATGAAGGCGACTTTCGCCTTTTTAAGAGCTTCGGCAAATTTGGGGTTTTCAGAAAGAAATCCGTAACCTGGGTGAACCGCCTCAGCGCCCGATTGTTCGATCGCGCTCAGTATCTTATCGATCACGATATAAGACTCCGAGGCGGCGGCCGGGCCAATGTGTATGGCTTCGTCTGCCATACTCACATGAAGTGCGCTGCGGTCAGCGTCAGAGAAGACGGCCACCGTTTTGATGCCCATTTTGCGAGCTGTTTTGATCACACGGCATGCAATTTCGCCGCGGTTCGCGATCAGAATTTTTTTGAACATTCTTATCCTACTCCCGAGCCGCCATCTCGCCGAAAGCGTCGGGCCGGGTCAAGGTGTTTGCTTCAGACTTTGGTCGTTGATTGTGCAGCCGGGGGGTCGGCCGGTCGGGTATCAAATTCAGCGGGTGAGATGATTTCGATCAGCTCAAGATCGTCTGAATGACGGACTTCCCGATGCCGAATTCCCGGTGGTTGCAGAACGCAGGCGCCCTCGCGCAGCACGTGTTCTCCCTGGCCCTCATATTCAAAAACGACCCAGCCCTGCGTTACATAAACCAGCTGAAAGTCCAGTTCATGGATGTGCCAATGAGGCTCTGAATCAACACCTGGCACGGCGCGGATGACATGGGCACCGAACTTCCCGCTTGTCGCGGCCTTTACACCCAGGTCCCGGTATTCAAAGAAGGCGCGCAGCCCGCGCGCCTCGAAAGGAGAATTGTCCGGCTGGCTGATTGCGAAAGCCTGGCCCTTCCAAAGACCTTCTGTCACGGATTTATCGTGAACGTTCATTGCTGCTCCTCCTGAACAGAGGCTATCACGGATGTGAGCCTGTTCAATCCTGGGAAATTATCAGCGGCACGGCGTCAAATTCGGTTTTCTTGGTCGAAGGCCTCTGGAAAACTCTTCTCGGCGACGCTCCGGTTTATCCGTAACATCGCATCATAAGATGCAGGATCAAACGGCTCCTGAGCTGCCACCACTTCCCGGCCAAAAAGCCAACCCAGCCGACCCGCATCAAGGTTTCCACGTTCGAACGGCTCGTCACCAAAGTGCTTGACCAGACAAGCCATGAAGTTCAGATCCGCCGTTTTATCGTTTGGCGAGCGGTCCGCATAGCGCTGCCTGGCGACGATTTTGGTCGCGCCCTTCGGATTGTCCCGCCGGATGGTGAACTGATAGTCGGTACCTGGCAGGCGTGACGGAAAACCGCGGTGCTTGTGCATGTTTCGATAAGCCGATTGGTGGAGCTCTGCTGATGAACGATCACATTTCGTCAATGAGGTCCAGCATCTCAGGGGGAATATCGTCTTCGCGAACTTCGAAGACCAACTTGTCAGTGTTCTCGCCGACAATCGTAATGCGATAGGTCACAAGGTCTGCGCCGCGATATTTTGTCCGCTTTGCCGACATTTTCTTTAAGACCGCGGGCTCAAACGCAGCGCAGATGCGTTCCTTCATGGCGGCGGCCTGAATGTCCACATTGATTTGTTTGTCTATTCCGGCACCGGGGATGCCAGCAAAGCCGCCGCTCGATGTGATTTCTATGATCATAGCAAAACATCCCACGGCTAGTATTGAACCTGACATAAGCTCTACTTACGGTCAGACGGCGATGCCAACAAGTTTCCAGGCACGACGCAGCATGACCATTTCCATGCTGCCGTTGCCATTCAACTCAACTGCTGCCTCCATGGTTTGCTGCGCCCAGTCGTTGAAGGTGGCCATAGGATTGTTGATGCGTTGCAATGCCAGGTACCAGATCCGCCCCGGCCCCTCCCAGGCGTTGCCACCCATATATTGACAATAAAGATAGAACGCGTGGTTGGGAATTCCGGAGTTGATGTGGACGCCGCCATTGTCGTCTGTCGTGTTAACAAAGAGGTCCATGTGATAGGGCTGCGGATCCTGCCCAAGCAGACTGTCCGAGTAAGCTGTTCCTGGCGCGCGCATGCTGCGCAGTGCTGTGCCGTTGATGTTGGGGCCGAGTATTCCTTCGCCGACCAGCCAACTGGCCTCCGACACCGATTGTCCCAGCTTTTTTTGAACTGTCAGCGACCCAAATACGTCAGAATAACTTTCGTTAAGCGCACCGGACTGACCCTGATACAGCAGACCACCTGAATATTGTACAACCCCGTGGGACATCTCGTGACCGATCACGGATAGTTCTGTGAATGTGCGGAAAATTTCGCCATCTCCGTCGCCATAGGCCATCTGAGATCCGTTCCAAAAGGCATTGTTGTAATTTCTGCGGTGGTGGACCGTGGCAACCAACGGCAACCCTTCGCCGTCGAGGGAGTTACGGCTGTATTGGGAGCTGTATAAATCAAACACATCACCGGCGCCGTCATAGGCTGCGTCGACTTCCTCGTCCCCGGTCGCGGGATCGCCTTCGGCCCGGATCAGCGTTCCCGGTAGCGAAGCCTTTCGCTCGCCGTCATAAATCTGGCGATCGATAATGTGCTGTTCGGCGCCGCCTCTCATCACCGCTGCGGATACGAATGAGCCGGGTGGTCCGTCTGCCGGCACCATGCCACCGGATGATTGATCTGCCCGTTCCTCCCGAACTTTCTCGTTCTGTTTGAGCATGGAGCGTGCCATTTTTGCGGTCGATGCGTCTCCGCGCATCGCCATGACCCGCAACATGTGAGGCGGTATGATGCAGTTGATGGGGTTGTGGGGGGAGGAAGAATTGCAGGAAAAGCACATAGGAACCTCACAAAATAAAGCCCCACGCCATGAGTAACACTAACATTGCGGCGCCAAAGTGTGAAAACCCACAATTTCAGATGTAAGCTAAGTCAGCCGCCGAGGCCCGGGACGCGTCTTTGCCGATCAATCCCTCAGTGCTATTCCTTATCAAGAAATCCGCCGGTCAAATTGTTGCCCCACGTCATGAATGATCGAGAAAAAAACAAAGCCTATGATGAGCATTGGTCCTGGATTCGCATGATCGTGGTTCAGTCATTGCTTGGCTCAGCCATGGGTGCCTTTACGGGCTGGCTTATTATTCATCACGACATTCATCGCATCGGAACGATGATCGAAAAGTCGGAACATTGGTTTGGCTTCGCGGTCCTGTTGATGTTCGGGTTTGCCACGCTGTTTGGAATGGTGGCGGGCGGAGCAGCGATCTGGTTCAGGGCCGCCTGGGGCGAGGAGTAAGATCCAACAGAGCCAAACGGCCTGCGATCAAAATGGACGCGCGGCACTCAGTGATTCCCAGCTTCTATGCACCATGCGACTGGCGACCCCCGGATATTTCTGCCGAAATCCGGCCAGCTCCTGGGCGGTAAAGGGCCGGGAGGTGACGGTCGCGGACCTGACAGTGCCGGCAGCAGGGATCGCGTCCCGGCTTATATTGATGACACCCAGGCTGATTACGGCCCCGGGAGAGACAACAAACTGTCTGGCAAACCCTGCCGCCGTCGTTTTCAGGCAGTCGGACCCAACGAAACTGTAAGTGTCTGGCTCCAATTTGGCAGGGATCAATTCGACAAGTTCACCACGCGAATAACGGTTGTTGATGCTGTCAAACTTTTTAGCGAAGGCTGAGGTTACATTGCGCCCCCTGTCGCTCAGGAATCGTATCGGCCCGCGCGTGCAGGGTTCACCGTCAATGGTGACATCTCCGATCAGAAATCCAACCGACCGATCATCGTTTTTTGCGGCGGACTTTGCTTCAGCTAAGATTGCCTGTTGAGGAGTCTGACAGCCCGCCAGCAGCAACATGAGTGCAACAAAAGAGGCCCTTATGCCCAGCGTCACGACGCGCAATTCAGTTCCATTCTTCACAGGGGCAAATTGTCATGCTTCTTCCAGGGATTCTCGAGCGTCTTGCCTCTCAACATGGCAAAGGCCCGGCAAAGCCGTTTGCGGGTTTCGCTTGGCAGAATGACATCGTCGATAAACCCTTTTTCCGCTGCCACAAACGGATTGGCAAACCGGTCTTCGTAGTCCGCCGTTCGTGCCGCGATTTTGTCGGCGTTGTCGAGTTCGGAGCGGTACAAGATCTCGACAGCGCCCTTTGCTCCCATGACAGCGATTTCGGCTGTAGGCCAGGCATAATTAACGTCGCCGCGAAGGTGTTTGGAAGCCATGACATCGTAAGCGCCGCCATAGGCCTTTCGGGTGATCAGCGTGACCTTGGGAACGGTTGCCTCTCCATAGGCAAACAGCAATTTGGCACCATGCTTAATCACGCCGCCAAACTCCTGGCTCGTACCCGGCAGGAAACCAGGCACATCCACCAGTGTCAGGATCGGAATCGAAAACGCATCGCAGAAACGCACGAAACGTGCAGCTTTGCGGCTGGAATTGATATCGAGACAACCGGCGAGCACAAGCGGTTGGTTAGCAACCACACCAACGGTCTGGCCTTCCATGCGAACAAAACCGGTCAAGACGTTCTTGGCATAGTCAGCCTGAATCTCGAAGAAGTCGCCCTCATCGGCAACTTTTCTTATCACTTCCTGCATGTCATAGGGCTGGTTGGGGTTGTCGGGTATCAGCGTATTGAGACTCGGTTCGATGCGATCAGGGGAGTCAAAGAAAGGCCGGACCGGTGCCTTCTCGCGATTGTTCAGCGGAAGAAAGTCGTAGAGCCTGCGCATCTGGCGCAATGTTTCCACATCGTTGTCGAATGCGCCGTCTGCAACAGATGACTTCGATGTGTGGGTTTTTGCGCCACCGAGTTCTTCGGCGGTGACGATTTCGTTGGTGACGGTTTTCACCACATCAGGGCCGGTGACGAACATATATGACGTGTCGCGAACCATGAAAATAAAGTCTGTCATCGCGGGCGAATAGACGGCGCCCCCGGCGCAGGGACCCATGATTACGGAAATCTGGGGTACAACGCCGGATGCCAGGACATTTTTTTGAAAAACATCGGCGTAACCACCGAGTGAAGCGACGCCTTCCTGAATGCGGGCGCCTCCGGAATCGTTGAGGCCAATGACCGGTGCGCCGTTCTTCATGGCCATATCCATGATCTTGCAGATTTTTGCGGCATGGGTTTCAGATAGCGAACCGCCCAGTACGGTAAAGTCCTGAGCGTAGACGTAGACGAGCCGACCGTTGATTGTTCCCCATCCGGTGACCACTCCATCGCCGGGAATCTTGTTGGCCTCCATGCCAAAATCCGTGCAGCGGTGCGTCACGAATGTGTCGTATTCCTCAAAGCTGCCTTCATCGAGGAGAACTTCCAGTCGCTCTCGCGCAGTCAGCTTGCCTTTGCTGTGTTGGGCAGCAATGCGCTTTTCGCCGCCGCCGAGATGGGCCTCATCGCGGCGGGCTTCCAGTTGTTCCAGAATGTCGTGCATGGGTTTCCTCCCCGAAAGTCATTCGTCGAACTTAGAAGGGCAGGATGGTGAGTGCAATTGTGGCTTTGGGATAAGGCGCTCTGCTAACGGTTTTCAATGTCTGAGTGCATGCGGCGGATCAATCTGCCGGCCGTGCTTTCAAACAGACATGGAATGACGGCATGAACGATGGCGGCTGTGGAAGCGAGGAGAAGCAGTCCGGCAAAACGTGACGCAAACTTCATGTGTTGAAAGTAGGTTTCATCGACCGTTTCGGGGTGATGCAAAAAGACTCTTTCGATTGCTGCTCTCATATTGAACTCCTTCGGGCCCGATTTTCTGGGTATAGTGTACAGGGCCTGCTCAGAAGTTCTTCCCAAAAAACCTCCTTTATATTATCGTTTTGGGATAATTTCCCAATAAGGAGATCGTTGTGGATAATTTTGACAAGTCCATCATACGGTATCTTCAGCTCGACGCTTCTGTGACGGTTGAAACTTTGGCGGAGTCGATTGGATTGTCGCGCAACGCCTGCTGGCGAAGGGTCAAGGGTCTGGAAGATGCGGGAGTTATCAAAGCCCGGGTTGCTCTGATTGATCCCGATGCGGTCAACCTCGGCCTCACCGTTTTGGTGCTGGTTCGAACCAGTGAGCATGCGGCCGATTGGGCTGAAAGTTTCCGCAAGGTGGTGAATGCGATGCCGGAGATAACCGGAGCGTTCCGGATGAGCGGCGACCTGGACTATATCCTTCGTGTCTGTGTGCGTGATGTGAAGGCCTATGACGCCTTCTATCAGCGGCTGACAACAAGACTGAGGCTCAGCGACATCTCAGCGAGTTTTGTTATGGAGGCGATCAAGGATACAACCGCTCTGCCGATCTAGCTTGCTTTAGGCATTTGCCTGGCAGCCAAAGCAATCTGCCGGTGCCATGCCGTCGCCAGGGCAGCAATTTGTTCCAACAGAAACCCGGCCGAACGCCTGCCCCCGAGTGAGAAAGTCTACAATCTACCGGGCCATAACGTCGGGTCGCCTGCCCGGAAGATACGATAGGAGTTTTCACTGATCGTTCGACTAGAGTTTCGTTTTCTTTGAGGTTTTTGAGTGCTAGACTTGGCGAAAGGAGAACAAAACATGCTGACCAAACCGGAAGATATGGCTCTGCACGAAGAACATGCGAATACACCAGAGCTTGCCCGCGCCAAGCCCGTTCCCCTGGTGTGGGACGATCCCTTTCTTCTTGATGAGCAATTGACTGAAGACGAGCGGCTGATACGCGATTCTGCGCGTGCATATGCGGACGAGAAACTTGCGACCCGGGTGCTGGAAGCCAACCGCAATGAAGTATTCGACCGAGACATTATGAGTGAAATGGGCGAGCTCGGACTGCTTGGCGCAACCATTCCCGAAGAATTCGGGGGAGCTGGTGTGAACTATGTTTCTTACGGCTTGGTTGCGCGTGAGGTTGAGCGGGTCGATTCCGGTTACCGGTCTGCCATGTCGGTTCAGTCCTCGCTGGTGATGCATCCGATTTTTGCCTACGGCACAGATGAGCAGCGAACCAGGTATCTTCCAGATCTGGCCAGCGGGAATAAGATCGGCTGCTTTGGCCTCACAGAGCCGGATCACGGTTCCGATGCGGGCGGAATGCTTTCCCGTGCCAGAAAAGTCGACGGCGGTTACTCTTTATCGGGTGCGAAAAACTGGATCACCAATTCACCAGTCGCCGATGTAATGGTTGTCTGGGCGAAGAGTGATGACCACGAAGGCAAGATCCGGGGTTTTATTCTGGAGCGGGGCATGACCGGCCTTGAAACTCCAAAGATCGATGGGAAATTTTCGCTTCGGGCTTCCGTCACCGGCATGATCCAGATGTCAGATGTGTTTGTTCCCGAAGAAAATCTATTGCCGAATGTTTCCGGCCTGGCAGGCCCTTTCGGATGCCTTAATCGTGCTCGCTACGGAATTTCCTGGGGCGCCATGGGGGCTGCCGAGTTCTGCTGGCACGCAGCTCGGCAATATACGCTTGACCGCAAGCAGTTTGGACGCCCGCTGGCACAAAACCAGTTGATCCAGAAAAAGCTTGCCGACATGCAAACCGAGATTTCTCTTGGTCTGCAGGGTTCTTTGCGGCTTGGTCGATTGATGGACGAGCACCGCGCGCCTGCCGAACTCATATCGATGATGAAACGTAACAATTGCGGGAAGGCACTCGATATCGCCCGAATGTCGCGCGACATGCATGGTGGTAACGGCGTCAGCGATGAATATGGGGTAATTCGGCATGTCATGAATCTTGAGGCCGTCAACACCTATGAAGGCACACATGACGTGCATGCGCTTATCCTGGGACGGGCGCAAACCGGTTTGCAGGCATTTGTCTAGATTGCATTAACCGGATGTCGGTGCTGACTTTCCGTCGCGCGAGGCGTGAAGACCTCGAAACAATCGTCGCGATGTTCGCGGATGATGAGCTTGGGCGTGATCGCGAGGACTCCTCGCTGCCGCTCAACCGGAAATACCTCGATGCATTCCACTCTATCGAAGCAGACGAAAACCAGTATCTTCTGGTTGCGGAGATCGATGCCGAGTTGCTGGCCTATTTGCAGATTACGTTTATCCCTCAACTTTCGCGGCTGGGGGCTGTCCGCGGCCAGGTGGAGAGCGTACGAGTAACGTCAAACAGGCGAGGCCAGGGTATTGGTCACAAACTGATGTTGGAAGCTGTCCGCATCTGCAGGGAGCGGGGGTGCTCACTGGTTCAGTTGACGACCGATGTGAAACGAAGGCGCACTCGAATTTTCTATGAACGGCTGGGATTTGCCGTATCCCACCATGGAATGAAACTTCCTCTGAACACTTAGCCCAGACAAAATCGCCCGACGTGGGCAATTGAAAATGTTGAACTCACGGCGCGCAGACCTTTGGCAGGTTCCCGGTGAGTTCAACGAGTGACTGTGTTTTGCTGGTGCGGCTGATGATGCCGGCCAGGTGCGCTGTGCCATCAACATCAATCAGCACCGGGGCACCGGAAAAACCGGGTTCCAGAGGGCAGGACAAAAGGGCACGATTTCCCGTCGCTCTGTAGCGACATTCCTTAGCGCTTATCAGATGTTGTCGGGATCTCGCATAACCCAAAACCAGTGATTTCTGTCGTCCGCTGACCTCAGCTGCTGAAGCCAGCGGGTACGGCATCAGATCTGACTTCCCGGTCAGGCACAGAACTGCGATGTCCTGATCAGATACACGATGAACCTGGTTGACGCGCAGGTGTTCCTTCCATTTGCCCCGTTCGTAACCGAGCAGAACGTGCATCTCGAATGCCGTCCAAAGATCGATACAGTGCTTTGCGGTGATCGCCGCGCGGGGACCGACGAGGATTGTGGTGCAGTGAGCGCGGCGGTCAGATTGCACCATGTTCAGCCGACCGATGGAGCTCGTCTCAGGCTTTTTCAGATCTTGAGCATTGCTGTTGACGCTCGTTGTCAGCGTCACTGCAAATGCCAATAAGCCGATCAGCGCTTGAGCAAACATGCGCTACGGCCCTTCAGTTCGGGTAACCCAGATTGCACGAAAGTCGTTTACATTGGTTCGGGTCGGCCCGGTCTTGATCAGGTCGCCGAGCCGTTCAAAAAAGGTGTAGCTGTCGTGAGAGGCCAGCATGTGCTCCGCGTCCAGCCCCATTTTTCTGGCGCGCTTCAATGTGTCGGGGGATATGATCGCACCCGCATTGTCTTCACTGCCGTCAATTCCATCGGTGTCGGCGGCAACTGCATGAATGCCTGCTGCCCCGTCAAGCTCGATGGCCAATGCAAGGAGATACTCGCAGTTTCGTCCACCCTTTCCTGACACGCTCCCTGAATCCACAGTGACGGTTGTTTCGCCGCCGGACAGGATGAGAACAGAACGTTGGCTTTTCGATGTTTGCCGAGCCATTTCAGCATGCCTGGTTCCCACAACGCGCGCTTCCCCCTCGATGTCTGCTCCCAGCGACAAGACGTCGATGTCCTTACTTTCTGCCTGACTATGAACTGCTTTGATCATGTCACTGGGAGTGCAGATCATGTGAAACTCGGAGTTTGCGAAAACCGGACTAGTTGAGTCCGGAGTTTCCGCCTTGCCGGAGTGCAGATGCGTTGAAACGGTTTCTGGGACGGCCATTCCATACTTCTCAATGATGGCGAGCGCATCCTCGACTGTGGACGGGTCGGGAACTGTTGGACCCGATGCAATGGTGCTGGGATCGTCACCCGGCACGTCGGAGATCGCCAGCGTTGCGATCCGGGCAGGTGCGGCGGCCTGGGCAAGCCGCCCTCCCTTGATAGCGGAGAGGTGTTTGCGAACAACGTTCATTTCACCGATGGGTGCTCCACTCAGCAGTAGGGTGCGGTTAACCTGCTTCTTCTCATCGATAGAGATGCCTTCGGCAGGAAGGGCGAGCAGTGCTGATCCACCTCCGGACACAAGGAACAAAAGCAAGTCGTCCGGCCCGAGGGTCTTTGCTTGCGCCAGCATGCGGACAGCGGCGTCATGCCCCCGGTTATCCGGTACCGGATGGGCGGCTTCGATCACTTCGACACGTGTGCATTTGATCCCATGACCGTATCGGGTCAGCGCCACTCCGGACAGGTCGCTGTCCAGGGGCCAGGCCTCCTCAACGGCACGTGCCATGGATGAAGCCGCTTTCCCTGCTGCGATCAGGACTGTCCTGCCGCGTGGTGGACGAGGAAGAAACCCGGCAATGCGACTTGCGGGATTTGCCGCGTCAATGGCTGCCTGAAATAGGCTTGTCAGATAGGACGGCACGTCCTTGTCAGTTTTTGGGGGAGCAATCATTCCTGTCGCTTCCAAGTTGGGATGGTTTGGCCGACACTGCTCAAAAATACCAACGGCAGTTCCTCATGGATGCACCTGTACCCACTGAAATTCGCCTGTCAAAGGATAAACGCGTTCTCACTGTCGTGTTTGACTCGAACCGGCGGTTCGAAATATCCGCCGAATTGTTGCGCGTGGAGTCGCCGTCAGCCGAAGTGCAGGGTCATGACCCGAGTCAGAAAAAGACCGTCCCTGGGAAGCGAAACGTTGAAATCATGAAGATTGAGCCGATCGGCAATTATGCAGTCAGGTTGGTCTTCGATGATATGCACGATACCGGAATTTACTCCTGGCAATTGCTCCACCGCCTGGGGGATGAGGCGGAATCTCTTTTCCAGGCCTATACGGCGGCGCTTGATGCGGCCGGGCTTTCGCGTGAGGCAGGAACTTAACCAAGAACTGTCAGGCGGAACAGCGGGTAAGAATTCATTAAGTATTCAACTTTAGGTTGCAAATTTATTAACAGCAACCAAAAAGGCTAAGCGATTGGGTGAGTTTTCGCTTCGTTGCTTTCGACCGCGATGAGTCTGGCAATTCCCTCTATTAATACAGTTTCAGCCACCGTGGATGTCGTCGGCACAGGCGACGGCATTCCCGTTGTCAGAGCACTCGTCGCCGCCTACCTGGCCAGGCATCCCGATGTTCGGGTCATCGTGCCTCCCAGCATCGGATCAGGAGGGGGGATCGCTGCGGTGGTTTCAGGCAAAGCCATGCTGGCACGGGTAGCGCGTCCGCTTAACGCCGCAGAGCGGGATAATGGCCTGACCGCATCCCCAGTCTTCCGACTGCCAACGGCGATTATTGCCCATCGTGACGTTCCGTTGAAAGATCTCGACGCTGATACCCTCGTGGCGGTGTTTGAGGGCACTGTGAGAAACTGGAAGCAAGTCGGCGGGCCGGATTTGCCGATCAGGGTGGTTGGCAGGGAAGAGTCTGAATCCTCCTTTGCAACCCTGCGCCAGCTGCAGCAAGGCTGGGTCGATATGGAACTCACACCACGCGCGAAGATCGCGATGACCGCCCAGGATGCGGTGGAAAGCGTGCGCGCCAACGTCGGAGCAATCGGCTTTGGGCCCTATTCTATGGCTCTGGAGAACCTGGTGAAAGTACTCTCGATCGACGGTGTGTCGGCCAGAGATTCTGCTTATTCAAGTGCCATTACAGTCTCGTTTGTGTGGCGCGAAGGGCTGCTGAGCAGTGAAGCACACGCACTTGTTGAGTTCTGCACCTCGCAAAGTGCGCGCCGCCTGCTGCAGGCTTTCGGCGCATTACCCGCAGTCAGATCGCCGAGGTAGCGCGTGATGCCGATCACACTTACGACCCGGCTTGTCGCACTCGTTGTCGTCACCGTAACTTTGTCGCTGGCCTTCTTTGTTGGACTTACAGCCTATCGTGTGGAAGGCGGTGCGCGCGTCCATGAGGCTTCGGTCAACAATCTGATCAGAGCACGTGTTGCCAATGAAATGCGCCTCCAGATCCGTATCGTCTTCAATGAGTTCGACAGGCTGGAAGCAGAGACGTCGGAACGTATGGCCGCACTCGCGCGGCGGGTCGAAACGGCCACAATCCTGGCACAGGGTGACGCGTCTTCCATTGGTTCGATGCTTCAGACCGCAACCTTGTCTGGGAATCTGAACAGCATTGTCGCTCTGGACGCATCGCTGGAACCTGTTGGTTCCAATCAGCCGGGGTTGGACATGGGCGAATTAAGACGCGAATTCGGACAGTCGCAACTTTCTCTTGTGGCCAATCGACTCATCGAGAACAGGAATCAGCTTTCTGCCAGATACCATTCGGTATTTTTCCCGACTGCAAGTGCCTATGCCAACTCTGTCGGCCTGCCGGATGCCAAAGATGGACTTCTGCTGGTTACGATGCATCCCGTCTTTGACAAGAACGGGGCTGTATCCGCACTTCTTGTTGGACACCGCGCCACCTCACTGTCACAGAAATTTCTCTCCGAGTACCTGCGAGAGGAAAAGCTGGGTGTTCAGATTATGGACGGAACATCGTTGCTTTTCTCTGCCGGGCACGCGCCGGGGATAGACCGCAATGCCCCGCGTGCCGAATTCGGCGTGATGGGGATAAGCACTGCTGGCCGCGACTTGTTTCAATGCGCTCCGTTTCGCAGCGATTGGCGGTTGTGCATCTATGAACCTGTCGAACAGCTGACCGGTCTCACAGGTAGCCTGTTCCAGTTCATCGACAATGAGAAACAATCGCTTTCCCGCTGGCTGACCGGTCTCGCCGTACTGGCTACAGCGCTGTCCCTGCTGGTTGCCTGGTTTGGAACCCGCCGGGTTCTTGCCCCTTTGGCACAGATCACCCAGGCCGTACGTTCGGTAGCGCGCGGCAATTGGCTTGCCCATGTATCCGGGGAACGGCGTCGTGACGAAGTCGGACGCATCGCGCGAGCCGTAATCGTGCTGCAGAAGTCGATGAAAGAGCGGGAGAAACTGATCGCCGATGTTGCTGACATCGATCAGGTGCGGGCCCGCAAGGTATCGATCGAAGTTGCAGTACAGGCCTGTCAGACTGACTTGCGGGCGCGTTTGCTCAATCTATCCGATCTTGCCGAAGATGCTGAATCCGGCGGCGCCAAACTCGCCAGCCTTGCCGGGTTGGCGGAGGGTGAAGCCGATGAAGCACGCCTGGTAGCGCAGCGCGTGTTGACCGTGATCGATGAGGCTGATGATGTTGCACTTGATCAGGCGGCTTTGTCCGAACGCAGCGTCACCGGTTCGATCGACCGGCTTGGAGAGACGGTATCAACTTTCAGTACGAGCACTCAGGACGTCGCAACAACAATCAACACGATCGTCCAGGAGGTCCGCGGACTGGAGCGCGGGCTCATCCGGTTTTTGTCGGACGTGGCTGCAGACGATGGTGACCGGCAAAGAAGCAGCGGGCAGGGTGTTGTCTGTAATCCAACCAAGGGCTGATGCCGCTAATGTCACTCTGGTCTGTCCCCGCCTCGGGCGAGTGCTGTGCATGAGGTGATTGAATTGATTGTCTGTGTTCCGTCACTGCATTACCTGTTCAACGCTTTGAGACCCGGGCCACCAAAAACCCGAGCCTGAAGCGGAGTACCTGGCGAGTTGTCCGGTATTGCGCGTGCTGATTTGCGGGTCAGGCCGGCTCGGACGGCGCCATTTTGCATGACGTGTCGGCGGCGCCGATCTTGCGCGGGCCGATTCCGATGACGGGTCGTGCGGATTTTGCCTGCATGGAGGGCGCGACGAATTTGCGCATTTCAGGCAAGGCGGACTTTGGCAAAGCCGGGCTGAAGACAAAGCCCTGCACGCCACAATTGAAGGCACGCAGAAATTCCAGCTGTTCTTCGGTTTCGATACCCTCGACGGTAATGTCAACGCCCAGTTCGCGCGCCATGAACATCATTGATTTGACAATAGCGATGGACTTGCGGTCGTGTGGCAAGCCGTCGGAAATGCATTTGTCGATTTTGATCTTTGTAAAGTTCAGCTTTCGCAGGTTGCCCATCGACGTAAACCCGGCTCCGAAATCATCCATTGCGATTGCAACACCAATGGCGCGCAATCGAGCAAAAATGTGCGCCGATGCGTCGAAGTCGTCGATCAGCGCATCTTCGGTAACCTCAATTTCCAGTCTTCCTGGGTCGATATGACTTTGACGCACCACGTTGCGCACAAGATCGACCAGACGTGAGTCCAGCTGATTGGGCGTAACATTGACAGCAAACTGGACGTGATCAGGCCACTTGGGGATCTGATCAACGGTTGTTCGCAAGATGTGGGCGGTCAATTCATGAAGCAAATCACTGTTTTGAGCGATGGCGATGATGTGTGGCGGAATGATGCGCCCCAGTTCACGGTGTTCCCAGCGCACCAACGCCTCGAACCCCTTGATGCGTCCGTTGCTGGAATCGATGACCGGCTGAAAATGTGGTGTGATAACGTCTTGTTTGATCGCCGCCGGCATGTCGCTGGCGAGACGCTCAAGGCGCAGCTTCTCTTCCAATATTGCGCGGTCGAACAGGCTGGGCATGCCAAGAGTCGCATTGCCGAATGCAAGCTCTGCTGCTTCGGACAACTCACTGTCGCTGCTCCCATCCTGCGGGAATGATGCTCCGGCGATGATGGTTTCGAGTTTTTCTTCGCGGCCGACTTCCGCGGCCACCCGGCGGAGTTGCCGGGCAAGGTGACGGGCTTCCGAACCGTCTGCAACGGTTTCAAGAAAAACGTTGAGAGCCAGCGTGTCGCGGCGCGCGATCAGGGTTTGCGGGCCAAATTCCTGCCGAATTTTCTTCAACATATTCAGCATCAAGGCGTCGCGCTTCTCGCGATTCAGGGCGTGAATATAGTTTGGCTGTGGTGCCAGACCAACCTGGCACAGAAACCCGCCATCGCCGTTTTTTCCCAGACTTTTAAGTTGCCGGGTCAGTTTCTTGTTAAAGGCCGCCGGCAGCAGCGCCCCCGTCGGCGCATCATGGGTCTGCGCAACCGTCAGTTCATCCTTTATTCGGACCAGTGCACTGTTGTCGCGCCACTCCAGCAGCCGGTAGTGTTCACTGGGTGCCCAGGGATGGGCTATGACTTCCATGGACGCCGATTTTCGATCGTGAATATTCGTCTCAATCGGATATCCGGGAAAACCAAAAAGCTGGTCCAGAGTCTTGTGATCGGTGATCAGCCGGTTGAGGAGTCTTGTTCCCGTTCCTGCGTTACCGGGCAGGTGCAATTCGTCAAAAGCCTTGTTGGAGGCAACGATTTCAAGGCCCGAACAAAGACAGCAGGGCGTCGACAAAGCGCCGAAGGTCTGGCTGAATACTTCTGCGCAGGGCGCATCAGACGGTTTTTCCATCCTGTCTGCAAAAGTCCTGAACATTTATCGCTTTCCCGAAAGACGAAAGTTTACGAATACTGATCAATCGTATTGAATTACGAGAGGAAATTGCAACTTATACGAGTGTTTGGTGAATATTCGCTTAAGTAAAAGATTTCAAATCATTGCTTTGTGGAGGAGGTCTGGCGTCACTTGGCCCGCCTGAAGCTCATTGGTAGACACGTGTAGAGCGGCAATCGGGCCTGCTTTATCAGCTGGACACCTGAACTTGGCAAAACTCTATTTCAACTATTCTGCCATGAATGCGGGCAAGTCGACTGTATTGTTGCAGGCGTCGCACAATTATCGTGAGCGCGGCATGCAAACCATGTTGTTAACTTCGGCTGCCGATGATCGCGTTGGCGTCGGCACGATTGCATCCCGGATTGGTCTGGCGGAGCGGGCTGAGACCTTTGCACCGGACGATGATTTGTTCAGGCGCATTGCAGAAGAGAGCGAGCGGCGCCGGCTCGGCTGCGTTCTGGTCGACGAGGCGCAGTTCCTGAGCGAAGCACAGGTCTGGCAACTTGCGCGGGTGGCCGACAATCTGGGTGTCCCGGTCATGTGCTACGGATTGCGCACCGATTTCCAGGGCAAACTCTTCCCGGGAAGCGCTACCCTCCTGGCGATCGCCGACAATCTGCGCGAAATCCGGACCATCTGCTGGTGCGGCCGCAAGGCAACTATGGTTGTGAGGCTCGATGGAGAGGGTCGCGTGATCGAAGAGGGAGACCAGGTCTCGATCGGCGGGGAGGAGAGTTATGTTTCGCTGTGCCGACGTCACTGGGAGGAAAAGGACATCGGGCCGAACGCACAATTGCGCATATCGCTTTGACCGTAACCATGAAGCTGTGCGGCCAGAGGCCACACTGATCTGTTTGGCCTCGCAATTGTCGATCCGGAAATTCCATTCTAAAGGGTAG
The DNA here is from genome assembly GCA_938044775.1 of uncultured Rhizobiaceae group bacterium. GTDB lineage: Bacteria > Pseudomonadota > Alphaproteobacteria > Rhizobiales > Rhizobiaceae > Pseudahrensia. Next base: position 901 of record CALIOE010000107.1, on the reverse strand, counting down.
CAGCGGTCCAACAGTTTGGAGATGACAGGTTTGATCCGGCTTTTTTACGTAAGCACAGCACATGAAACCGTTGACCAGGACATGGTCGACAGGATTGCTGCCCAGGCAGAACAAAAAAATACCGAGCATGAGATCACAGGGGCATTGGCCTATAACGGCCGGGCCTTCGGTCAGATACTCGAGGGCGATGAAGACCGCGTGTTAACGCTGCTCGATGTCATTGCGAACGACAATCGGCACGCCGGCCTCGTCGAAGTCGGCCGTATCAATATAACGGAACGTGCATTTTACGACTGGGGTATGCAGCGGATAAAGAAACCAAATTTCTCAGACCTGATGGCTCTGATGCTTGATTGAGGGCGCATTGCCCCCAGCCTGTCCGGGACTGTGAAAACTGGTTCTTTGCGAGTGTTCCGGTTTAGATGCGCAGGTTCTCGTTTGTCCGGCTCCGGTCGTGCTGCAGCTAGGACGTGCTGAGCAAACGGTGGCTCAACCCTGCCACCCGATCGCTATTGATCCGGAACTTGCGACAGGCAATTGCCGCAAGGGCGCTTTGCTGACCAGACTACCCTGACAGGAAGAACGTCAAAAACTCGCTTTGAATGTTCGCCAGGCTCAACAAAGCCCGCTAGTTTTGAAACCTGGAATTCCACAGCCCCACCCGGTGGTTGTCTCTCTCATCATATTTCCGGATTGCTGTTTCGAGATCCGACGCTTGAGGGGCTTCGCGATCCTCACCAATTTCTGTCAACCGCATCGAGTACCACGCCGTATTTCCGCCCTCAGGTGCATTTGTGAATCTGGGGAAAGCCGGGTCGCCTGGATTTTCGGATTGCCATAGATTTGGCAGGCAGGGGTCAAGAACGAATGCTCGCGCGAGGCCAACCATGTCGGTGTCGCC